>NZ_JBIPMS010000149.1:0-3584 GCF_044368995.1 Flavobacterium sp.
TCAAATGCAGGTTGGGATACCATTAAACACCAAGATTATCTGACAGAAGTTATTCAGGAATTTCAACGTAATGGAATTAGAACGTCTGTTTTTGTTGATGCGAATGTAAGTATGGTTGAAGGCGCTAAAAAAATTGGTGCAGATAGAATTGAATTATATACTGAAGTATTTGCTCATCAATACAGTTTAGGAAATCAATTTGCAATTGAACCATTTGTGAAATCGGCCATTAGAGCAAATGAAATCGGTTTAGGAATTAATGCTGGACACGACTTGAGTTTAGATAATATTAAATTTTTTAAAGATAATATTCCAAATTTATTAGAGGTTTCCATTGGACATGCCTTAATTTCGGAATCTTTATATCTTGGTTTAGATAATGTAGTAAATATGTATTTGAACAAGTTGAAGTAAAAAGTAAAAAGTGAAGAGTAACAAAGTAACAAAGTAAAAGTGAGTTGTTATATATTCGCAATAATTTGCTAATTCACTCATTCGCTAATTCCTATGCCTTTTAAACTTTTAACCAAATAAACTTTTAACCAAAAAAATGTTATACTCAAAAATTGAAGGCGAAGGAAAGCCGTTTTTAATCATTCATGGATTTTTAGGAATGTCTGACAATTGGAAAACGTTGGGTTTTCAATTAACGCAATTGGGTTTTCAAATCCATTTGTTAGATATGAGAAATCATGGTAAAAGTTTTCATTCCGATGAATTTAGTTATGAAATTATGGTGGAAGATGTAAAATCCTACATTGATTTTCATAATTTACAAGATATTATATTATTAGGACATTCAATGGGTGGAAAAATAGCCATGTTGTTTGCAACCCTTTTTCCAGAATTGGTTGAAAAATTAATTATTGCAGACATTGGTCCAAAATATTACCCACCACATCATCAAAGTATTTTATCCGCCTTAAACGCTGTTGATTTTTCAATAAAACCAAGTAGAGCAGAAGTTGATGAAATAATTTCAAAACACATTTCAGATTTCGGCACGAAACAGTTTTTATTAAAAAATTTATATTGGAGAACACCAGAACAATTAGGTTTCCGATTTAATTTAGCAGTTTTCAACGCTAAAATTTCCGAAATAGGAACAGCACTTCCGTTTGAAAACCATTTTAATAAACCAGTGTTATTCCTTCGAGGTGGAAAATCGGATTATATTTTAGATTCCGATTTTGAAACTATTTTACATCATTTTCCATTAGCAAAAATAGATACAATTCCAAATGCGGGACATTGGTTACATGCAGAAAATCCTTCAGCATTTTATTGTGAAGTTGAAAAATTTGTATGACAAATAATATGTATACATAATATTTTTAGTAAAAAAATTGTCAATTTCATAAATAATGTTAATTTTGAATAATATATATAAATTAATACTAACTAAATTTTAATTATGAGAAAATTATTTTCTTTATCATTACTAACCTTGGCTTCTGTGTCTATGTTCGCAGGAGGGTATAGAGTTTCTATTCAAGGGCAGAAACAATTAGCGATGGGACATACCGGAGTAGCAGTTGTTAATAGTGCAGAGGTGGCATTTTTTAACCCTGCAGGGATGTCTTTCTTAGACAAAAAATTCAACTTATCGGTAGGTGGAAATGCATTAATGGCAAAAACAAGATTTCAAAGTTCGCAATTTAACCAAACGGCAGCTACAGATAATTTGGGTACTCCATTTAGTATTTATGCTACGTATAAAATTAACGAATGGGTGTCTGCAGGTTTAGCAGTGTATACGCCATATGGATCTTCTGTTGCTTGGGATCAAGACTGGGCCGGAGCGCATTTAGTAAACAATATTGATTTATCAGCGATTTTTATTCAACCAACTATTTCGTTTAGAGTAGGGGATGTTTTTAGTATTGGTGGTGGACCAATTTTAGTTCAAGGAAGTGTTAACTTCAACAGAAATTTAACACCTAATCCTCTTTTGTCTAGTAATGGAAGTGGAACAGATGTAACTTTAGATGCAAAAGGAATTACTGCATCAGGATATAATGTAGGGATGATGTTTAAACTATCTAAAAAAATAACTTTAGGTATGGATTACCGTTCTGAAATTATTATGGAAGCAAGAGGTGGTTCTGCAGATTTTGAAGATGTACCGACTATTGCAGCCGGATCATTTACAGATACTTATTTTAGTGCAGATTTACCTTTACCTGCTGAATTTACTACAGGTATTTCTTACAAAGCTTCAGATAAATGGTTATTTGCTTTCGATTATAACTACACAAAATGGAGTGTATACGAATCTTTAGATGTTGATTTTGATAGCGCTTTGCCAACTTCAGTAAATCCAAGAAATTACAAAGACGTAAGTGCTTATCGTTTTGGAGCACAATACAAAGCATCTGATAAATTTACTGTAAGAGGTGGTTATTATATTGATGAAAGTCCAGTTCAAAGAGGATATTTCGCGCCAGAAACACCTCGTAACGATTCTACTGGTTATACTGGAGGATTCACATATCAAGTTAATAGTAAATTAGGTATTGACATGTCATTCTTATATTTACATTTTGATGAAGTTAATAATTCTTACGATTATTTTGATGACCCAACAACTAATACAGGAACAACTTCTTTTGGGGGTACTTATAAATCATCTGTATTTTCACCAGGTATTGGTATAACTTACGGTTTCTAATTTTAAAAAATTATCAAAAATGAAAAATAAATTTATACTAGTAGCAGCTTTAGCAATTGGATTTGCAGGTTGTGAACCAGAATTTGAAAATGAAGTAAATGCAGCTTATACCTCTGGTGAAGCAGATTTTACAAGATATGTAGCAGTAGGTAATTCACTTACTGCAGGTTATATGGATGGAACCGTTTGTAGAGTAGGACAATCCTATTCTTACCCAAATTTATTAGCACAACAATTCGCTTTAGTGGGTGGTGGCGCTTTTACGCAGCCTTCTTATGCAGAAGATATAAATAATTTAGGTGGTTTTGCAGGTGTTCCAGGTTCTACAAGATTAGTTATTGATGCTGCTCAAGGGCGTCCAGAGCCAATTGCTGGAACATCAACAATTACATTAACACCTCAAGCTCAAGCATATAACAATATGGGTGTGCCAGGTGCAAAATCATTTCATTTAGGATTTGCTGGATATGGCGCTTTAAACCCATATTTTGCTAGACATGCAACTACACCAACAGCTACTGTTTTAGGTGATGCCATGACAAAAAACCCAACGTTTTTTACGAATTGGATTGGTTCTAATGACGTGTTAGCTTATGCTACCTCAGGTGGTGCGCAAGCAGATGGCGTAACACCAGCATCAGATCATAATGCAACTGGAAATTTAAATCCAGCTACTTATGGTATGAATGATATTACAAATAGTACAGTTTTTACTGGTGTGTATACAAATATCATTAACTCATTGACAGCAAACGGTGCAAAAGGTTTGGTATGTACCATTCCTAGTGTAACTTCAATTCCGTATTTTACTTCGGTACCTTATAACCCACTTCCAGCTGAAGCTACATCTAGTAATGCAACAGCAATTGGTTTATATCAGTTTTTAGCTGCGGTTTCTGGTGGAAGAATTTCA
>NZ_JBIPMS010000054.1:0-10810 GCF_044368995.1 Flavobacterium sp.
ATCCTCAATACTATTGAGGATTTAATGTTATTTTTTTCCGTCTTTAAATTTAAATTTTTCAACTGGATTTTGTTTGGCAGGTTTTTTATCGTTGCCAAATTTATTTTTCCCGAACGCTGGTTTTTTATCTGAATTTTCACCGGTTTTGGGCTTAAATTCTTTCTTTTCGCCAGTTCTTGGTTTAAACTGTGTTTTACTATCCGTTTTGTTATAAGGTTTTTTCGGTTCGTAAACTTTATCTGTTCGTTCAGTTTGTGTTTCGTAATCTTTGTGCGTCTTAATTACTTCTCGTGGATTTTTCGGATTTTCCTTTGTACCACGTAAATGAATAATTAATCCGTTTAAGAAATTACGTAGCACTTGATCGCCACATTCCATAAAATTGGCGTGGTCTTCCGCACGGAAAATATCACCTAATTCCCCTTTCGACATTTTAAAATCGACTAAATTTAAGATTTCTACTATTTGGTCGTCACGTAATTGTAATGCCACACGTAGTTTTTTGAAGATATCGTTGTTGTTCATTTTTTTTTTTATGTTTTTTTGTTTGTTGTAACTTTCGACTTTCGACTTTCGCCATATTTAGAAAAGCCAAAGATACGCTTTTGCGAAAGCATTTCTCCATAATTTTTCGTTATGTTTGCCCTCTTTTACAATTACAGATTTATTTAGTTTTTTGCATTCACATCGTTTTGAATTAATTAGTGTTTCCATTTCTTTCATATCCGAAACCATAGCGCCGTCATCTTCTTTATCACCACAAAGCAAATAAATTTTGGTAGTAAATTTTTGGGTGTCCTCCATTTTCTGAAAAATTTCTTTCTTATTTATCCAAAATGCGGGCGAGAAGCAACCTACTTTTCCAAATACTTCTGGATATTGCAAAGCTGCGTAAAAAGAAACCAATCCGCCAAGCGAGCTTCCAAAAATACCAGTATTTTTTGTATTTGTTTTAGTTCTATAAGTTGCATCAACGTAAGGTTTTAACGTTTTTACAATAAACTCTAAATACGCATTGGCATTTCCTCCGCCGTGTTTTTCGTTTTTATAGGGAGTAAGTTCGTCTATTCGTTTTTCATTTCCGTGTGCAATACCAATGATAATTACTTTGGCTTTTAAGCTGTCTAAAGTCTCATCAATATTCCATTCTCCAGCGTAAGACGCAGCTTTATCAAATAAATTTTGAGCGTCGTGCATGTAAATTACAGGATATTTTTTATTAGATTTTTCGTAATTTAATGGTAAATAAATCCAAATTTTCTTTTTCGTTTGTAGTTGTGGCGCTTCTATTTCAAAGGTGGAAAATCGCTGTTGTGCGACTGTTTTCGTAATAGATATAAAAAAAAAGAGTAGAAATAGTCTTAAAAATTGTTGCATTTTTTTATATTTGAAGATTACTATAAAAACCCTTTGGGTCTAATTAGCATTATAATTTATTTAGCCACTAATTTTCGAATTTTTTGTATTGCAATCTCTATCTAATTCGAATTTTCATCAAAGATGAACTAATTTTTACTAAAATTTTCAAATATTCGAGAATTCGTGGCAAAAAAAGTAAAATAAAAACACTTTTAATAATTACATCCAACTGGATATAAAAGTAATAATTTTGATGGAAACTACTCAAGAAAAAATTAGTTTGTTGCAAGAAATGATTTCGTTTGCTTTAATTGACGGCGAATTGCACGATAAAGAATATGATTTTATTGAAATTGTTGCCTATGAACTGCGAATTGATAAAGCTACTTTATTGAAATTATATGAAAATAAAGGAGAAGTTAAAGTAATAAAAGACGAAATGAACCGTATTTGTCAGTTTTATCGTTTGGCTTTGTTAATGCGTTGTGACAATGTTTTGCATGAACGTGAAATTATAAAAATTAATGAAATTGGTATTCACATGGGTTTGAATCCATTTGCTATGAAGCGCGTTTTGAAACTTATTGAAGAATCACCCAATCATATCGTTGACGCACAGACTTTAATTGCTATTTTTAGTGAACAATTGAATTAGGTTTTTCTTTAAAGTTAAAGGTTAAAGGTTTCTGCAATTTTTATTCAGGTTCCGCATACAAATCAAATTCTGAAGCATCAATGATTTTTAAGTTTACGAAATCGCCTGTTTTTAAATAAAATTTTGAAGCGTCTATTAATACTTCATTATCTACATCTGGACTATCAAATTCTGTTCTTCCAACAAAATGTTCCCCTTCTTTTCTGTCGATGACACATTTGTATGTTTTTCCAATTTTTTCTTGATTTAATTCCCAAGAAATTTGTGCTTGAATATCCATAATTTGTGCTGCTCGGTCTTGTTTAACTTCTTCAGGCACATCGTCTTCTAATAAATACGCGTGCGTGTTTTCCTCGTGAGAATAGGTAAAGCAACCCAAACGTTCGAAACGCATTTCCGCAACCCAATTTTTAAGAATATTGAAATCTTCTTCAGTTTCACCAGGATACCCTACAATTAAAGTCGTTCTAATAGTCATTTCTGGAACTAACGATCTAAATTCTTGAATTAAATTCGTCGTTTTTTCTTGAGTCGTTCCACGTCGCATTGATTTTAAAATGCTATCTGAAATATGTTGTAACGGAATATCTAAATAGTTGCAAATTTTTGGTTCGCGTTTCATTACTTCTAAAACGTCCATTGGAAAACCAGTAGGGAAGGCGTAATGTAAACGAATCCACTCAATTCCTTCCACTTTAACTAAGGCTTCTAAAAGTTCGGCTAAGTTTCTTTTTTTGTATAAATCTAAACCGTAATAGGTTAAATCTTGTGCAATTAAAATTAATTCTTTTACACCATTTTTTGCTAATTTCTCCGCTTCAATCACCAAATGTTCAATAGGAGTAGACCTGTGTTTTCCTCTCATTAAAGGAATCGCACAAAAACTACAAGGTCTGTCGCAACCTTCAGCAATTTTTAAATAGGCGTAATTTTTAGGCGTTGTGGTTAAACGTTCTCCAATTAATTCGTGTTTATAATCGGCACCTAATGCTTTTAATAATAAAGGCAATTCTGTTGTACCAAAAAACTGGTCTATGTTTGGAATTTCTTTTTCTAAATCGGGTCTGTAACGCTCAGATAAACAACCAGTAACAAAAACTTTGTCTACTAAACCTTGTTCTTTTTTATCAGCATATTCTAAAATCGTATTTATCGATTCTTCTTTGGCATTATCTATAAAACCACATGTATTAATTACTATGATATTTCCTTCGTCGTTAGTGGCTTCGTGTGTTACTTCTTTTCCGTTGGCACGAAGTTGTCCCATTAAAATTTCACTATCATATACATTTTTAGAACAACCTAAGGTAATGACGTTGATTTTATTTTTCTTTAAAGACTTGGTTCTCATAGTATTTGTTTTATTTCAGGGTGCAAAAATACTAATTTTTATTGGAACACAACGTTTTGTCATCTCAATTAACAATGTTTGGCTTTTGGCTAAATCTTTTATTTTTGTTGTCTAAAGTTTTCGAAGGCAACAAAAACAAAAGGAAATCGCTTCACCTACGTCTATATAAACATTTGGTTTTTTATAACCAGAACTAACATCTCTAAAAAAATCCTGTCAGGTTTTTAAAACCTGACAGGATTAAATGTAATAAGTAATTGTTTTAAAATTAAAAATTTACCACATACGTTAATGTAACATTGTTGTTGAAATTTTTAATTCTTGCTGGATCATTTAATCCAGAAGTTAATAACACTTCTGTTCTTGCACGGTATTCGTTTGTGTAAGAAATATCTAATTTAGAATCTCCAAAATTGTATCCCAAACCAGTCGAATAACTCATTAAATCACCAAAAGCGAGGTCAATTTTATATGGGCTTTTTTCAAATCGATAACCACCTCTAACACTCCATTGCTGTATTTTATATTCTCCACCAATTCGTAATTCGTAATTGTCTTGTAATTCGTTTTTAATTTGTGTGTTTATCGTGCTAAAAATAATTTCATTGGTAGGTTTAAATTGCGTATTCGCATAGTTTTTACTGATGTAATCCACACTTAACAACCCTTTTTTACCGAATAAAATAGTAGCACTACTTGTTAATATACTTGGCGTTTGAATTTTATAGGTTGGATATACGTTTACTGCATTTGGATTTACGAATGCTTGATTCATAGATGTATTTGTAGCATTATAATAATTAGTAGAAATGCTTTGTGTTAATTCATCATTTAAGCGATACCAAGTTGGTGTTTCGTATGCCAATCCTAAACGTATATTTTGATTTGCTTTATAAATTGCTCCAAAATTCATCGAAAACCCAGAACCATAAGTGTATAATTCGTTGTTGAAACGCGCCGTATCAATACTAAATCCAGTAGAATAAAAAGGATTTAAGTTGCTTTCGTATAAAGAGTTGGTTCTTAAATAATCTGTAAAATGAAAATTCATATTCATACCTACATATAACCTATCTTCATATGCACCAGAAAAGTTCATTGTAAATTTTCCATTATAACCTTTGGCTTGAATGGTATTTTTATGAAAGTATTTTCCTCCCGAAGGCACATTAGTATAATAATTATCACTTGCGGAATCATAATCAATCAGATACGAATCGTAACCTAAAAGAGCTTGTTGGTCAATAAAATCTAAATCTTCGTAATAATTTCCTGCAATATTACCCGTTCTGGCATTTGCAAAACGTAAGAAATAACTATCCATCGAATTGTACGGATTAGTTCCTTCGCTTACAATAAAGTCATTAAAATTATTAGCATTTTCATAATTTAAACCTAAAGCGAATTTTTTCCAACCACTTTTTGATTGACTGTCATTGAAAACAAATACTGCACCCAATTGATTGATGTCTAATGAATTTTCGTTTGTCTTACTGTTTGTTCCAAAATAACTAGCCGTATTGCTTCTGTTAAAGCTAGACAACGATATGGTAGCTTGATTATAATTAAAAATTGAAGATCCAGCTGGGTTGATATTTATAGCTGACAAATCACCTCCAATTGCTCCAAATGCGCCACCCATAGCGCGGTATCTTGCTGTCCCGTTTAAATTTTGTATGCCGTAACGTAATGCATCTGACATAGTGGTTTCTTGTGCGCTAACAGCAAAAGCACTCCCAATTAATAAAGAAAATAGTATTTTTTTCATAAATCTAAAATTATATTTTTTAATGAAACCCGTTTGTCTTTTTTTAAACAGGTTTTATGTATTTGTTAATTATCTTCCTCCTCTACCGCCACCGCCAGATCTACCGCCGCCTCCAGAGCTACCTCCGCCAAATCCTCCAGAGCTTCTACCGCCACCAAAGTCCGAACTTCTTGGTGTAGATATAGTTCTAGGCGCTTCGTTTCTAGGCGTATCATTTCTAGGAGTATAAGTTTTTGGTTCTGAGGTTTGCGATCTCGGAGTTCCAGTGTTTGTATTTCCTCTAGGAGTATAAGTTCTTGGATCAGAAATTGGTGTTCTTGGTGTACCAGTATTTGTATTTCCTCTTGGGATAAAAGTTCTCGGCTCTGACACTTGTGTTCTAGGCGTACCTATTGCATTACCTCGAGGTTGTCCAATATTATTTCCTATTCTTCCAGAAGCAATTCTTCCAGAATTACCATTATTATTTATATAGCCTCCACGTGGTCCGTCATTGTGCACCACATTTCTGCCGCCACCATACCAACCATTGTTCCAACCATTACCGTACCAACCGTTCATACCCCAGTTATTGCCATACCAGCCATTCCAACCCCAGTTATTGCCATACCAGCCATTCCAACCCCAGTTGTTATAACCCCATCCGTTACCGTACCAACCGTTTCCATACCATCCATTCATTCCCCAGTTGTTACCATACCATCCATTCATTCCCCATCCATTCATTCCCCAGTTATTCCATCCCCAATTATCATTAACAATTACAATATTGTTGTTAGTTTGGTTTTCACCCCAACCACCATATTTAGTTCCATTTTCTTTTACATATACTGTGTCTGGAGGTGATTTATAGCTATCTACGTCAGTTAAAACTTCTGTAGTCCCAAAATCTTCTTTCATACTTTTAAATTGTTGGGCATACGTATTATTGTTCGAGCCTGAACTTGTTTCGTTTTGTACAACTCGTTTGGTTTTTTCTGAATTATCAGGCCCATAAACGCCATCATCATCATAATAAGATGAATTTTGGTACGAACCACAACTTACTACTGTGATAGCACCTACAATTAGACTTAAAAATCTAAGTGATTTTAGCTGAAAAATGCGATTTGTTTTCATATATATTAATTTTTATTGTTGGTCTTTGCAAAATTAAGTAGTTTTGTACCACTAAATTAATACAAATTAAACAAATTTTGTGCCAATATTATAAAAATGAGTAAAAATTTAACAACTAGAAGCGAAGATTATTCTGCCTGGTATAATGAATTGGTCGTAAAGGCTGATTTAGCTGAGAATTCAGGGGTAAGAGGTTGTATGGTAATTAAACCATATGGGTATGCAATTTGGGAAAAAATGCAAGCAGAACTTGATAAAATGTTTAAAGAAACAGGTCATAGTAATGCTTATTTTCCATTATTTGTTCCTAAAAGCATGTTTGAAGCGGAAGAAAAAAACGCTGAAGGTTTTGCAAAAGAATGTGCCATCGTTACTCATTATAGATTAAAAAACGATCCTGATAAACCAGGTAAATTAATGGTAGATCCAAATGCAAAGTTGGAAGAAGAATTAATTGTTCGACCTACATCTGAAGCTATTATTTGGAGTACTTATAAAGGATGGGTGCAATCTTATAGAGATTTACCTTTATTAATTAACCAATGGGCAAATGTAGTGCGATGGGAAATGAGAACGCGGTTGTTTTTAAGAACGGCTGAGTTTTTATGGCAAGAAGGACATACTGCTCATGCCACAAAAGCGGAAGCAATAGAAGAATCAGAAAAGATGATGCATGTATATGCTGATTTTGCAGAAAATTTTATGGCTATTCCAGTTATAAAAGGTTTGAAAACAGAAACAGAACGTTTTGCTGGAGCAGATGAAACGTATTGTATTGAAGCATTAATGCAAGATGGAAAAGCACTTCAAGCCGGAACATCGCATTTTTTAGGTCAAAATTTCGCTAAAGCATTTGATGTGAAATTTACCAATCAAGAAGGAAAACAAGAGTATGTTTGGGGAACCTCATGGGGCGTTTCTACTCGTTTAATGGGTGCGTTAGTAATGACACATTCCGATGATAACGGACTGGTTTTACCGCCAAATGTAGCGCCAATTCAAGTAGTCATTGTTCCGATTTTTAGAACTGACGAAGAATTTGATAGCATTTCAGAAGTGGCAAACGATTTAGTAGCGCAATTTAAAAAACTAAATATTTCTGTAAAATTTGATAACAGAACCACTCAGAAACCAGGATTCAAGTTTGCGGAATGGGAATTGAAAGGGGTGCCAGTTCGAATTGCAATTGGTCCTAAAGATATAGAAAATGGTACTTTTGAAGTGGCTCGAAGAGATACTTTAACCAAAGAAGTACAGCCATCTGAAGGAATAGTGACTTATATTCAAAATTTATTAGCACAAATTCAGAAAGATTTATTTAACAAAGCTTTAGATTATCGAACAGCACATACTACGGAAGTAAATTCTTTTGAAGAGTTTAAAGAAGTGTTGGAAAACAAAACAGGTTTTGTATCAGCTCATTGGGATGGTATTGCAGCAACCGAAGATAAAATTAAAGATTTAACAAAAGCCACTATTAGATGCATTCCTTTAAACAGGAAAGAAGAGGTAGGAGTTTGTGTTTTAACTGGCGCACCATCAAAAGGAAGAGTACTTTTTGCAAAAGCGTATTAATGTGTCTATTAGCCAATGTGTCAATTTAAGATTTGGATTTTGGAATTTTATTTACAATAAATACCATATAAATATAGCCTTAAGGTAAGTACTTAAAAAAACTGAAAATTTTCACATTAGGTGTTGCACAGATAAAAAATAGTTGTATTTTTGCACTCGCATTACGAAAATGTAATGGTCCGTTCGTCTATCGGTTAGGACGCCAGGTTTTCATCCTGGTAAGAGGGGTTCGATTCCCCTACGGACTACACTGTTTTTACTGAAACATTAAATCGGTTATTGGTCCGTTCGTCTATCGGTTAGGACGCCAGGTTTTCATCCTGGTAAGAGGGGTTCGATTCCCCTACGGACTACAAATTAGTTTTGAAATAGTTTTATGAAACCGGTTTAGGTGTCTCCTTTTCTAGTTTTGTTAGTTAAAACTGAAGTGATTGATTTTTATAATCAATTGTGGGAGGTTTTTCTTATTTTTTTACTGATGTATAAACTAGTTATTTACAATTAAAATATAAAAAAAAATGGCAAATCACAAGTCAGCTCTAAAAAGAATTAGAAGCAACGAGAAAAGAAGAGTATTGAACAAATACCAACACAAAACTACACGTAATGCGATTAAAGCGATTCGTTTAGCAACAGTAAAAGCAGATGCTGCGGCAAAATTGCCAATAGTTATCTCAATGATTGATAAGTTAGCTAAGAAAAACATTATTCATGCTAACAAAGCTTCAAACTTAAAATCTAAGTTAACAAGATTAGTTGCTAAATTATAATTAGTAATTTAAGATAGTTAAAAAGTCCTGATGAAAATCAGGGCTTTTTTTGTTTCATATTTTTTTTAATGTTTTCATAGATAACCACAGGCAAGGCATTGGAAAAGTTATAGCAGAGCATGTGAAGGTTAGCGTATTGAAAATGAATCGTTTTACTTCTAAATTTATTAAAATGTAAACTAAACTAATTGTTGTTTGAATATCGAGATAATAAACGTACCTTTGCACTTTCAAAAAAAGAATATATGTCATCTATCAGAAACATTGCAATTATTGCCCACGTTGACCACGGTAAAACTACTTTGGTTGATAAAATTATGTATCACTGTCAATTGTTCCGTGATAACGAAAATACTGGAGATTTAATCTTAGATAATAACGACTTAGAGCGTGAAAGAGGAATTACTATTACTTCTAAAAACGTTTCTGTTGTTTATAAAGGAACTAAAATTAATATTATTGATACGCCTGGTCACGCCGATTTTGGTGGAGAAGTAGAACGTGTATTAAACATGGCCGATGGTGTGTGTTTGTTAGTAGATGCTTTTGAAGGGCCAATGCCACAAACGCGTTTTGTATTGCAAAAAGCTATCGATTTAGGTTTAAAACCTTGCGTGGTTATTAATAAAGTTGATAAAGAAAACTGTACACCAGAAGAAGTTCACGAAAAAGTATTCGACTTAATGTACGAATTAGGTGCTACAGAAGAACAGTTAGATTTCCCTACCGTTTATGGTTCAGCTAAAAATAACTGGATGTCTGATCATTGGGACAATATAACGGACAATGTAGAAGCATTATTGGATATGGTTATCGAGCATGTTCCAGCTCCAAATGTTGGACAAGGAACGCCTCAAATGTTAATTACATCTTTAGATTTCTCTGCATTTACCGGTCGTATCGCAATTGGTAGATTAGAAAGAGGTATATTAAAAGAAGGTATGCCAATATCTTTAGTAAAAAGAGATGGTACTATTTCTAAATCAAGAATAAAAGAACTTCATACTTTTGAAGGTTTAGGTCGTAAAAAAGTTCAAGAAGTTATAGCAGGTGATATTTGTGCTATTATTGGTGTAGAAGGATTTGAAATTGGTGATACTATTGCCGATTTTGAAAACCCTGAAGCACTTACTTCTATTGCTATTGATGAACCAACAATGAGTATGTTGTTTACAATTAACGACTCACCATTTTTTGGTAAAGAAGGAAAATTTGTGACATCTCGTCATATTAGAGAAAGATTAGAAAAAGAATTAGAGAAAAATTTAGCTATGAAAATGGCTGAAACGGATTCTGCAGATAAATTTATGGTTTTTGGTCGTGGTGTATTACACTTATCGGTTTTAATTGAAACCATGAGAAGAGAAGGATATGAAGTACAAATTGGTCAACCACAAGTTATCATTAAAGAAATTGATGGTCAAAAATGTGAACCAATTGAAGAATTAACAATTGACTTACCAGAAAGTTTATCAGGTAGAGCGGTAGAGTTTGTTACTTTACGTAAAGGTGAAATGTTAAGCATGGAAACCAAAGGGGAGCGTATGATTGTGAAATTCAATATCCCATCTCGTGGAATTATTGGATTGCGTAACCAATTACTTACCGCAACTGCGGGTGAAGCTATCATGGCGCACCGTTTTATAGGATATGAACCTTACAAAGGAGAAATTTCTGGACGTAACAAAGGTTCGTTAATTTCTATGGAAAAAGGAAAAGCAATTCCTTATTCTATTGATAAATTACAAGATAGAGGTAAGTTTTTCGTAGAGCCAAATGTTGAAATTTACGAAGGTCAAGTTATTGGAGAAAACTCTCGTGGAGATGATATGTGTGTTAACGTAACGAAAGAGAAAAAACAATCTAACGTACGTTCGTCTGGAAATGATGAAAAAGCTAGAATTATTCCTCCAATTATCTTTTCTTTAGAGGAAGCATTAGAATACATTCAAAAAGATGAATATGTGGAGTGTACACCAAAATCTATTCGTTTAAGAAAAATTTATTTAACTGAAACGGACAGAAAACGTTTTAAAATATAAATAGATTTTTTATAAATATACTAAACCACGAATTTCATTTGATTTTCGTGGTTTTTTTATTTACAGATTTAATATTTTGTAAGATATTGAACAATCAATAATTAAAAACTCTAACTTTGTTAGTATAAAAACTATAACCATGGAAATTAAATTAAAAAACGGAATTGATAG
>NZ_JBIPMS010000007.1:0-35638 GCF_044368995.1 Flavobacterium sp.
TTAGAAAAAACTACTGATTTATTGCAATCTGAAACACAAATGATTCAAAAAGAATTAGAGCAATTACAAGCGGTTTTTGAATATAATTTTACTAAACAATATTTACAGTTTTTAACGAAGTAAATTTTAATAGCAATATCAAAAATCAATCTTAATTTTAAAATTATTCCAAGTTTTACAAATTTCAATTATTAAATAAAAACATTATGAATATAAATAAAATAACCATTTTAAGCCTTGCCACTTTAGTTTTACTATCATGTGGAAAAGAAGCAAAAGAAGTAGCCAATAACGAACCAGCTATTAAAGTTGTAGTAAACGGTTCAGCTACTAATAACTCAGAATTTATTACCGCAAGTGGAAAAACAGAAGCGGAAAGCAGTGCTAATTTAAGTACAAGAATGATGGGTTATGTAACCAAAGTTCATGTAAAAACAGGTCAAAAAGTTGGCGCTGGACAACTATTAGTGAGTATAAATAGTTCCGATTTAGAAGCTAAAAAAGCACAAGTTGATGCCTCAATACTTCAAGCAACAGCAGCATACAACAATGCTAAAAAAGATTATGATCGTTTTGTCAATTTATTTGCACAACAAAGTGCTTCTCAAAAAGAATTAGACGATATGACGTCTCGTTACGAAATGGCAAAAGCAGGTTTAGCTGGTGCGAAACAAATGCGAAATGAAGTTATGGCGCAGTTTTCGTATTCTAATATTACCGCTCCATTTTCTGGTGAAGTAACCAATACCTTTATTAAAGAAGGTGATATGGCAAATCCAGGAATGCCATTAGTAAGCATAGAAGGGGCATCAAGAATGCAAGTTACTGCAATGGTTTCTGAGGGGGATATTTCTCAAATAAAAAATGGAATGCCTGTAAAAATAATTGTAAAATCGTTAAATAAAGAAGTTTCAGGTAAGGTTTCCGAAGTCAGTGGTTCAGCAAAAAATACAGGTGGACAATATTTAGTGAAAGTGACTTTAAATTCAAATGATAAATCAATATTATCAGGAATGTTTGTAAACGTACAATTTCCAATTTCCAATACAACAAAGTCAGAAATTAAGGTAAAATCAGATAAAGTAATGGTTCCAGAAAGTGCTTTAGTAAAACAAGGACAACTAACAGGAATTTATACGATTGCTAATGGTAAAACAGCCATTTTAAGATGGGTAAGAACAGGTAAAACTTATGGTAATCAAGTAGAGGTTTTGTCAGGTTTATCGGCAAACGAGCAATATATTGTTTCATCAGAAGGTAAATTGTATAATGGTGCTAAAGTGGCAATAAATTAGATTTTAATTATTAAAAATCTAAAGATCTAACAATCTAACAATCAAAAAAATGCAAGAAGGTATATCAGGTAAAATTGCTCATTTTTTCATCAATTCAAAACTAACCATTTTATTAATGGTGGGTTTGATGATTATTGGGGTATATAGTTCGTTCTTAATTCCACGTGAAGAAGAACCACAAATTAATGTTCCAATGGCAGATATTATGATTGGCTATCCAGGTGCAAGTCCGGCAGAAGTGGAAAGTCGAGTTATCAAGCCATTAGAAAAAGTATTGTCTAATATTAAAGGTGTAGAACATTTACATAGTATGGCAATGAACGGTCAAGCAATGATAATTGTTCAGTTTTATGTAGGTGAAGATTCAGAACGCTCGTATGTAAAATTATACGATGAGTTAATGAAAAACGAAAATATGTTTCCAAAAGGCGTATTTAAACCTATGGTAAAAACACGTTCTATTGACGATGTACCTGTGTTAGGATTAACGCTTTGGAGCGAAAAATTAAATGATTTTGAAATTCGTCAAATTGCGGAAGAAGTTACCTCGGAAATTGAAAAAGTAAAAGATGTTGCTATTACTAAAGAAATTGGTGGAAGAACTCGCGAATTAAAAGTTGTTTTAGACAAAGATAAAATGGCCGAAAACGGCGTGGATCCTTTAGCAATTATGCAAATGATTCAAGCTAATAATGGCAGTTCACAATCAGGAAGTTTTGTTGCAAATGACAAAGAATATTTACTGACCACAGGAGAATTTTTATCGACATCAGAAGACGTAGAAAATTTAGTGGTGGGTGTAAATGCGAATATGCCCGTGTATTTAAAACAAGTGGCAGCTGTTCAAGACGGACCAGCAACTCCAAAAAGCTATGTGTCTTTCGGATATGGAAAAGCGAATGAAAAGTATACGAAAAACAAATCAGAATATCCTGCGGTTACTATTTCAATTGGAAAAGTAAAAGGCGCGGATGCGATGAAAATTTCAGATAAAATCATTGATAAAGTTGAGACTTTAAAAAAGACATTAATTACCGATGATGTTCACGTAGAAGTTTCCAGAAATTACGGAGAAACTGCATCACATAAAGTAGGTGAATTATTAATGCACTTAGGCGTAGCCATTATTGCGGTAACGCTTTTAGTTATGCTAGCTATGGGCTGGCGTGGTGGTTTAGTGGTTTTCTTTTCAGTACCATTAACATTTGCTTTAACGTTGTTTGCTTATTATATGTTAGGTTATACGTTAAACAGAATTACGCTTTTCGCTTTAGTTTTTGTAGTTGGAATTGTAGTAGATGATAGTATTATCATAGCCGAAAATATGCATCGACATTTTAAAATGAAGCGATTGCCGTTCAAACAAGCTGCGATTTATGCGATTAATGAAGTTGGAAACCCAACCATTTTAGCCACATTTACAGTAATTGCTGCAATTTTACCAATGGCATTCGTATCTGGAATGATGGGACCATACATGAGTCCGATGCCAATTGGTGCGTCTATTGCAATGTTATTGTCGTTGTTTGTTGCTTTAACGGTTACGCCTTATTTAGGTTATCATTTATTACACGAAAAAGAAGAACAAGAACACAAAGCAGATCAAGGTATAGAAACGTCGTGGATTTATAAACTATACAATAAAATTGAACGTCCATTTTTAGAAAATTCTACGAAACGTAGAGTAATGTTAGGAATTACAGTGGTATTATTAGCAGGTTCGGTATTGATGTTTTTTACGAAATCGGTCTTAGTAAAAATGTTGCCTTTCGATAATAAAAACGAATTCCAAGTGGTAATTGATATGCCAGAAGGCACTACGTTAGAAAGAACAGCTGCGGTAACTCAAGAAATTGCACAATATTTAACAACGGTTCCAGAAGTAGTTAATTATCAAAATTATATTGGAACTTCTGCGCCAATTACGTTTAATGGATTGGTTCGTCATTACGATTTACGTGGTGGAAGCAATATGGCCGACATCCAAGTCAACTTATTACATAAAGAAGATAGAGATTTACAAAGTCACGATATCGCGAAAGTAGTTCGGCCCGAAGTACAAAAAATCGCAAAAAAATATGGTGCAAATGTCAAAATTATCGAAGTACCACCAGGACCTCCAGTTTTATCCACATTGGTTGCTGAAATATACGGACCTGATTATAAACAACAAATTGAAGTAGCCAATCAGGTAAAAGGTATTTTAGAAAAAACGACTGATATTGTAGATATTGATTGGTATGTAGAAGACAATCAAACCGAATATAAATTAGAAATTGACAAAGAAAAAGCAATGTTAAATGGTATTGCTCCTCAACAAGTTGTTGGAAATTTAACCTATTTGTTAAAAGAATATCCAATTTCAAATTTATACGATGAAAATTCAAATAACAGTGTTGGCATAGTTCTCTCTTTAGATGATAAGGATAAAACATCACTGCAAGATATTCAGAATTTAAAAATCAAAGGTAGTCGTGGAAATGTAATACCTGTTTCCGATTTGGTTAAAGTAAAAGAAGCTGTTTTACAAAAAACCATCTACAGAAAAGATCAAAAACGAGTAGTTTATGTTACGGCTGATATGGCCGGAGAATTAGAAAGTCCAGTATATGCCATTTTAGGAATGAACGAAGAATTGCAAAAAATGAAACTTCCAGCGGGTTATAAAGTTAACGAATTGTACATGGAACAACCTTCAGATGAAAGTGATTTCACCGTAAAATGGGATGGAGAATGGCAAATTACGTTAGAGGTTTTCCGTGATTTAGGAATTGCATTTGGAGTAGTAATTGTGATTATTTATATGCTAATTGTAGGATGGTTCCAAAACTTTAAAACACCAATTGTTATGATGATGGCGATTCCACTTTCGTTAGTTGGAATTGTATTCGGACACTGGTTGTTAGGGGCCTATTTTACAGCAACTTCATTTATTGGAATGATTGCTTTAGCAGGAGTAATGGTACGAAATTCGGTCTTACTTATCGATTTTATTGAAATCCGACTAAACGAAGGCATTCCATTAAAACAAGCTATTATTGAAGCAGGAGCCGTAAGAACCACTCCGATTTTATTGACCACCGGAGCTGTTGTAATTGGAGCTATCATTATATTATTTGACCCAATTTTTCAAGGATTAGCCATATCACTTGTTTTTGGAGCGATTGTATCTACTGTATTAACATTATTAGTAGTGCCAATTATTTACTATATCACGGAAAGAAAAAAGTGGGAAAATAAAAGTACTGAGGAAATAAACCAATAAAAAATGATCTTATGAAACTAGTAATAATAACATCAATTTCAGAATTTGAAAAAGAAATAAAACAAATTTTGGTAAAAGCAAATGTCAATAATTTTTCATACAAAGAAGTTATTGGATACCACAACTCAAGTAATGAAGCCATAGGTGAAAACTGGTTTGGTACAGAAATGAATGAAAATGAAAGTATGTTGTTTTATGCTTTCGTACCTGTTGAAAATGTAGATATGGTTTTTACTGCTATAACTAAATTTAATTCGCAACAAGAAACCATGTCAAAAATTCATATAGCAACATTAAATATTGAAAAATCAAATTAATAAAAAAAATAAGTATGAAAAATAGAATCATCCGAGCCATAGCTGGAAGTTTTGTACTAATTAGTATTTTACTTTCCATATATGTTAACCAAAATTGGTTGTGGTTTACCGCCTTTGTAGGGGCAAATTTATTACAATCTTCTATTACAAAATGGTGTTTAATGGAAGACATTTTAGCCAAATTAGGCGTAAAAGACTAACAAAAAAGCCGTTCTGATTATTTTCAGTACGGCTTTTGAATTTTACTTAAAACCAGCTTACACCACTTTTAAAATATAATAGTTTTTCTTTCCTTTTTGCAATAAAACGAACGTGTTCGCAATTAAATCGTTAGTTGAAATTATATATTCTTCTGTAACTTTTACTTTGTTTACGGAAACGGCATTTTCTTTTAACGCTCTTCTGGTTTCGTTTCCTGAAGATAAAAATCCTGTTTTCACAAAGGCATCCACAATTGGGTAACCTGCTTCGATTTCTGCTAAGGTAACTTCCGCTTGGTCTAAACTTTGGAAAACATCCGCTAACGTTTTTAAATCTAGTTGTTTTAAATCGTCCACGGTTGGTTTAAAGAAGGCTTGAGAAGCAAAAACCGCTTTTTCGTGTTCTGCTGCACCGTGAATCATTACGGTTACTTCTTCGGCTAATTTTTTCTGTAAAACTCTTAAATGAGGTGCTTCGGCATGTTCCGCTAACAATGCATCAATCGTTGCTTTGTCTAAGAATGTGAAAATTTTAATATATTTTTCGGCATCAACATCAGTCGTATTAAACCAAAATTGGTAAAATTCGTATGGAGACGTTTTATCAGCATCCAACCAAATATTTCCTTTTTCCGATTTCCCGAATTTTGAACCATCTGCTTTTGTAATTAACGGGCAAGTCATCGCGAAAGCTTTACCTTCCGTTTCAGAATCTACGTTCATTCTACGGATTAATTCTGTACCAGTGGTGATGTTTCCCCATTGGTCGCTTCCGCCCATTTGTAATTTACAATTGTGGTGTTTGTGCAAATGATAAAAATCGTACCCTTGAATTAATTGGTATGTGAACTCTGTAAAACTCATTCCTTCGCCTTCACCAGTCAACCGCTTTTTCACAGAATCTTTACTCATCATATAGTTTACCGTAATGCGTTTTCCTACTTCACGTACAAAATCGATAAATGAAAAATCTTTCATCCAATCATAATTGTTTACTAAAACTGGGGCTTGTGCATCTGTAGCATTGAAATCTAAAAATCGAGATAACACGCCTTTAATTCCTTCTACATTGTGATTTAAAGTGGCCTCATCTAATAAATTTCTTTCGCTAGATTTTCCTGATGGATCACCAATCATACCTGTTGCACCACCCACTAAAGCGTAAGGTTTATGTCCGAATTTTCGTAAGTGCATCAATAAAATAATAGGCACCAAACTTCCAATATGTAACGAATCTGAAGTAGGATCAAAACCGATGTAAACAGCTGTTGGCTCTTTTAAAAGTTGCTCTTCTGTTCCCGGCATGGCATCGTGGACCAAACCTCTCCATTGTAATTCTTCAATTAAATTCTTCATTTTATTTTATTTTTATTTCTTCACCCAAAGCTTCCGGGTCTTCATTATTTTCTAAAATATCTATTGTTGGGGCTGTAAATTCTTGTTCATTAGCGATACTTCTATTTAATGATAAAACCAAACTTGGCAATAAAATTAAATTGGTTAACATTCCGAATAATAAAGTGATGGAAACCAAACCTCCTAAGGCAACTGTTCCTCCGAAATCGGATAAAGTAAAAACCGAAAATCCAAACAATAATACGAAAGAAGTATAAAACATACTCGGTCCTTCTTCTTCTAATGTGGAGAAGATGGATTTTTTAATTTTCCAGTTATTTCGCACCAATTCTTGTCTGTATTGCGCTAAGAATCGAATGGTATCATCTACGGAAAGTCCAAACGCAATTCCGAAAACCAAAATAGTTGAGGGTTTGATTGGAATATCTAAATATCCCATCAATCCAGCCGTGGCTAATAAAGGCAATAAATTCGGAATCAAAGCTACAAAAATCATTTTCACCGAACGGAATAAAAAGAAAATTAATGCACCTGTTAATGCCAAAGCGAATAATAACGATTCAATTAAATTTTCTAATAAATAACTCGTTCCTTTTTGAAACAATAACGCTTTTCCTGTAATGGTAACAGTAAATTGTTCTTTTGGAAATAATTTATTGATTCGGTCATTTAATTTTTCTTCCACTTTCACCATTTCATCGGTACTCACTTCTCTCATAAAAGTCGAAATTCTTGCATATTGCCCAGTGGCATCTACATAACTTTTTAATGGATTATTTTTACTGTCTTTTGATGAATTTTTTAAATAGGGTAAAATAAAAGCTTGCTCTTGCGAATCTGGTAAATCATAAAAAGCAGAATTTCCGTTGTAATACGCTTGTTTAGAAAATTTCACCAAATTGACAATAGAAACTGGTTTTGAAAGTTCAGGAATGGCTTCAATTTCCGATTGCAACTCATCCATTTTTTTCAAAGTTGAAATTTTCATCACGCCTTTTTTACGTTTGGTGTCAATTAAAATTTCAACAGGCAAAACACCTTTAAATTCTTTTTCAAAAAAACGAATGTCTTCAAAGAATGGCGTGCTTTTTGGCATATCTTCCAAGATGCTTCCAGAAATATTTATTTTATAAACGCCAATAATTCCTAAAATTAAAATACCAACTGCAACAGCATAAACTCTAACATTATGATATTTTACTTGGTTGATTATCCAGTTTTTAAAATTTACCAAATACCCTCGTTCCAAATGTTCCAAATGTCTTGCCTTTGGAATTGGCATGAAACTAAAGAATATCGGAATTACAAATAAACTAAGCACAAAAAGCGCCATAATATTTATAGAGGTTACAATACCAAATTCTTGTAATAATTTATTGTCAGTAATAATAAAAGTTGCAAAACCAACCGCTGTTGTGACATTTGTAATAAAAGTTGCGGTTCCAACTTTAGTTAAAACACGTTGTAAACCTTTTGCTCTGTTTCCGTGAATTCGCGTTTCTTGATGGTATTTATTGGTTAGGAATATACAATTCGGAATACCAATAATAACAATCAACGAAGGTACTAAAGCGGTTAAAACAGTAATTTCATAACGCAATAATCCTAAAAATCCGAAAGACCACATCACACCAATCATCACCACAAAAAGCGCCATCATAGTGGTACGAAACGAACGGAAAAAGAAATAGAAAAGTAGGGATGTTACCAATAAAGTAGCGCCAATAAACAAACCAATTTCGCTAATAATTGCTTTGGCATTCATGGTTCTAATGTAAGGCATGCCTGAAACTTTGATGTCCGTTTTTGTTGTTTCTTTAAACGATTCAATGGCTGGAATTAGTTTGTTTAAAACAAATTCTTTTCTTTCGGGTTGGTTTACGATGTCTTTTTTAAGATAGATGACGCTTCTAACCACCCCACTTTTTTTATTAAACAATAAGCTTTCGTAAAAAGGCATTTTGTTTAATAAATCTTGTTTTTTGGTATTTAAGTAAGCGGCATTAGCGACTTTTTTTTGATCTATAAAAGGTTGTATTTGAAAGGTTTGTAAGGAATCATTTTTAACTAAATCCTGAATTTCATTAAACGACAAGACACCATCTACTTCATTGTTTTTTGCAATAGAACGCATCATATCATTCCACGCTTTAAAAGTAGTTGGCTTAAAAACATCCGAACTTTTTACGGCAAAAATGATAATATTTCCTTCTTCGCCAAATTTATTTAAAAAATCGGCATAAGCTATATTTTCTTTATGGTCAGCGGGCAATAAATTAGCTTCAGTTTGTGTAAAACGAATATATTTCCATTGTGATGCCATAAAAATAGTAAACAAAGCAATACTCAAAAGCACCCAATGTCGATTTCTTAAAAGCGTACGCGCTACAAAATTCCAAAAACTGGTATTTAACCACTTCGTCATGATATGATTTTAGGGTGCAAAGGTAATAATTATGGTGGATTATATCCCCAAGTTCAATGTAAAAGATAGTTTTATAGCAATATTTTCATCAAATGTTGATAATTGGTACGGGCCATATCTGTAATATGTCGATAAACCAAAGCCTTTAAAAATATTTTGCAATTCAAATCCACTTTCATAAAAACCTTTTTCCATGGTTTTAAATGTGATACCTTGATGATTTTCGGGATGAGAGAAACCACCAAAAGCTACTTTACTGCCAACTACTAAAATAGGTTTAATACTTTTTGAAATTTGAAATTTATTGAAATAGTGTTTCACCTGAAAAAGCGAATACCGGTCCGAAAAAAACTCATTGAAATACATAGTTTCAAAAGATGTTTTATTGGCAAATGTAATCCGACTCAAAATGGCATCTCGGTTTAAATTATTTGGGGCCACACTATACAAATGAGAAAGTGGCGCGTTACCTAAACTTATTCCACCTTGCCATAAAAAAGTGGTTTTTTGTCCGCATAAATATTTTTTTTCTTGATAAACTCGGGCATCTATTTTCGTAAATTCAATGTTTTCGCTTAATACATTTGGAAGGGTTTGAGAGACTTGTAAAATTACCTTTGGAAATCCTTTTTCTACTTCTAAAATTTCTTGTGGAGCTTGTAAAAACTTACTGTTTGGCGACCATTCAAAACTAATTGTTGCCAACGTTAAATTATAAACTTTAAAGGATTTATTTTGTGCAATAAATTCGTATTCAAATAAAGGATTGATTCGGGAACGATTTATTTTAAATATAGTTTCAACTTTAGTTATAAATTTAGATTCAAAAGCCAGCTCATAAGATTGATGGTTGTAAAATGTAGATAGATTAAATGGTCGTGGATCTATAAGTCTAAATCGCTTATTGTCTGCTAAAAGAGATAAATCGGCAAACTCATTATTATCGTTTGTAAATGAACCCGAAATCCAACTATTCGTAGTTTTTGAAACTCGAAAAGCACTTCCAAATTGACTTTTAAAAACGCCGTCTTTTGTGCCATACGCAATATAACCAAATAATTTATAATAGGCGGAAAGGCGGTCATTTGTTTGTATGCCAATGCCCAATCTAAAACCTTCGTAATTATTAAATTTAAAAATATCTCGGGCACGAAAATCAAACCAACCAAACGGAATTTGGCCGCCAATTAATTTCTTGCCGAAATAAATTTTCTTTTCAATTTTTGACGCAGTTACTAAACTGTCTAAAGCTTGATAGGTGTTTTTAGAACGAATGTCTAAAGTATCATTGGTAATTGTATTTATAAAAAAAGCATTTGTTTTAGTGGCATTTTCATCGATTTGAATTTGATAATTTTGTTTTTTTGGAACTGTTGAAAAGTTATAATTGTTAAAGTTCCTATTTATTTTAACAAACAAATCATTTGAATAATCGTATTTTTTGGAGGTATTTGGCAAATTATCAAATTGTATGGTTTCTCCTAAAAAATCAATGTTTTGTTTTCCTTTTCCTTTTGTAACTAAAATGTTTTGCGAAATTGGAAACCACGATTTTCCATCATTAAAAGAATCAAAAACAGTTTCCGCTTTAACATTTATAATACTATTTATTAAAAAAGTAATTTTAGTAATGGCATTTGTTTTTAAATCAACAATAGCCACACCTTTTAATTTGTTTTTTTTGATGCTTTTTTTTAATTCAAACTGCAACACTATTTCCTTCCCATTTAGCTTGATTAATGTGTCTGTTATTTCAAATTTATATTTAAGAGCGCCATCAGTTGAAAACGGATTTTGAAAGGTAAATTGTAAAATTTTCAATTGTTTTTTACTCCAAACAAAAGGCATAAATTCTTGTCCTAATAATTCGTAAATAGGTTGTTTTAAACCAGCCATTTTTAACCCAATAATAATTTCTTTTTTCTTGCCTTTTACGAAAGAAATTTTTGAAACTTTTTCGGTTTGATAAACATGTTGTTTGGTAATAATCTTTTTGAATTTATAACTTGAAGAATCTATTATAAATTTCGTTTTTCGCTTGTTTTTAAAAAGCGTATCAATTGAAGCAGAAATAGAATCTGGATAAGCAGAAATTATGGATTTTTCGTAAAAGACGCAACTAAAATCAGGAGTTTTTAATTGGTTTTTGTTTAAAACACCAATAACCTTGCGAACTAATTTTTCTGTGCTTTCATTTTGTTTTACAGCGTGCTTTTGAGCAAGCGCTCCAATAGAAAATAAATAAATTAACCACAGCAGTATTCTCATTTAGAATAAATTAAAAGCAAATATACAGATAATAAAAAAGCGTCCAATTACTTGCACGCTTTTATTTTGTTTTTGTGAAAATTTATTTCGATTCGTTGAAACGTTTTGTTACTTCGTCCCAGTTAATTACATTGAAAAACGCTTCAATATAATCAGGTCTTCTGTTTTGATAGTTTAAATAATACGCGTGTTCCCAAACGTCTAATCCTAAAACAGGCGTTCCGCCACAACCAATTCCAGGCATTAAAGGATTATCTTGATTTGGTGAAGAACACACTTCAACTTTTCCGCCTTTTTGCACACAAAGCCAAGCCCAGCCTGAGCCAAAACGTGTAGCTGCGGCTTTCGCAAATTCTGCTTTAAAAGTATCAAACGAACCATAAGAGGCATCAATTGCAGCTGCTAATTCACCTGTTGGCAATCCACCGCCATTTGGAGACATTACGGTCCAAAATAAATTGTGATTGTAAAAACCACCTCCGTTATTTCTAACAGGCATATTATTCAGGTCTAAATTAGCCATAATGGCTTCAATAGATTTTCCTTCTAAATCTGTTCCAGCTATTGCGGCATTTAAATTTGTTGTGTAAGCATTGTGATGTTTAGTATGGTGAATTTCCATAGTTCTTGCATCAACATGTGGTTCTAATGCATCATATGCATATGGTAATTGTGGGAGTTCAAAAGCCATAATTTACTATTTTTATTTGATTAATTATTTTTTTCAAATTTATAACTTTAACTTTGAAAATAAAATTTTTCCGTCCTAATACTTTCTTAAAAGATTATTTGTAATATGGCATTTCAAGTTTATAACGCTTCAGCTGGTTCGGGTAAAACGTATACCTTAACAAAAGAGTATTTAAAAATTTTGTTGGTTGCTCCTGCTAACGATACTTATAAAAAAATTCTAGCCATTACTTTTACCAATAAAGCGGTTGAAGAAATGAAGAGCCGTATTATTGATAGTTTAGTTGCGTTTACAAAAAATGAAGTTACTGAAAAAACAGCTGACTTTATGCAAGAAATTGCAGCTGAAATAAAATTAGATATACCTACAATACAACAAAAATCCAGAAAAATTTTAAAGAATTTAATTCATAATTACGCGGCGTTTGACATTTCTACTATTGATAAATTTACGCATCGAATTATTAGAACTTTCACGCACGATTTAAATTTACCAACTAATTTTGATGTCACTTTAGATACAGATGAACTTTTGAAGAATGCCATTGATGTTGTGGTTGCCAAAGCAGGAGAAGAGGATGAATTAACTCATGTTTTAATAAATTTTGCAAAAAGCAAAACAGATGATGATAAAAGTTGGGATGTAACATTAGATTTGTATGAAGTCTCAAAATTAATTTTAAACGAAGAACATTTTTTCAATTTTGGAAAATTAAGTGATAAATCTGTTGATGATTTTTCTAAAATTACTGAAAAAATTAAATCAAAAATTGAAGAGAATATCAAAAAAATAAAGGAAAACGCGAAATTAATTTTAGATGATTTTGCCTCAAATAATTTAACAGAAGAAGATTTTGACCGCAAAACATTTTACAATCATGTTGTCAATTTGTTTCACGAAAAAGCAACCGAGTACGATTTTGTAAATGACAAAGAAATTCTTGTTCCTAAAAAGTCAAATAATTTAGAAGTTATTACCCGTTTTTTACCTTCTTGGAAATTAAAATTAACAACTATTTACAAAGCAAAATACGAAAATGCTTTATTCGATTTGATTCTTAAAAATATGATTCCATTGTCGTTAATCAATGTAATTTATAAAGAATACAAACAATTACAAGAAGACCAAAATGTATTGTCTATTTCCGATTTTAATACTATTATTCACAACGAAATTAAAGACCAACCAGCTCCATTTATTTATGAGCGTTTAGGCGATAGATATCGTCATTATTTTATAGATGAGTTTCAGGATACTTCACAGTTACAGTGGGAAAATTTTATACCACTAATTGATAATGCCTTGGCAAGTGAAGATTTAGATGGCACAAAAGGGTCATTAATGATTGTAGGCGATCCAAAACAATCTATTTATCGCTGGCGCGGTGGAAAAGCAGAACAATTTATAGACTTAAGCACTTCTGATAATCCGTTTTCTAACAAGTTGAAAATTGTAGAAAATTTACCAAAAAATTACAGAAGTTATTCGGAAGTTATCGATTTTAATAATCATTTTTTCGAATTTCTTTCTGGAGAATTTGCCAATGAAGCTTATCATAAATTATATAAAGATACCGCTGGTCAGAAAACAAATGAAAAAATAGGTGGTTTTGTATCAGTTACTTTTTTAGACGATACCATTGAAATTAATGATGAAATTTCAGATGATGAAACCATTACCGAAAAAGACAAGCAATATTTGTCTAAAACCTTAGAAATCATTCAAAATTCAATTGCCAATGGATTTGAGTATTCAGACATTGTTTTATTAACTCGAAAAACTAAAAACGGCGTTTTATTGGCTAATTTTTTAACCGAAAATAATATTCCAATTATTTCATCGGAAACGTTACTAATTCAAAATGCTTCGGAAGTAAAATTCATCATTAATTTTTTAGAATATTTGGATAGTGCTAACAATCAAGAATCAAAAATAAATTGGTTGTATTTTTTGGCAACCACTAAAGTTAGTAAAGAAGAAATTCACGACTTCATAATAGCTGCAAAAGATTTATCTGAAGATGATTTACAAAAGTATTTGGCTTCATTTAGTTTTGACATATCATTTGAAAATTGCAGAAAAAAATCCTTATATGAAGCGGCAGAAAATATAGTAAACGTATTTTTAAAAGAGAAAACTACCATTTCGTATGTGCAATATTTTTTAGATTTAGTTTTAGAGAGAAACGTAAAATACCAAACCAGTATCGCTGATTTTTTAGAGTATTGGAAAAAATCAGGATTCAAGCAAAGCATTCCTTCGCCAGAAGGAGAAAAGGCGATCAGAATAATGACCATTCATAAATCTAAAGGATTAGAATTTCCTGTGGTAATTTATCCGTTTGCCGATGATAGTTTGAATCCAAGAAGTAATAATATTTGGATTCCAATGGAAGACGAAAGCATAGATATGCCTCAAGCTTTGGTAAAAAACAATAAGATTTTAGAAAAATATAGTGGTCAAACTAAAGAAATTTATAAAACCAAATCGCAAGAAGAAATTTTAGATACTATAAACGTGTTATACGTAGCATTAACTCGCGCCGAAGAACAATTACATATAATTAGTAGTTATAAAATAACTACAAAAGGCGAAATTTCAACTGCCAAAACGCTGGCTTCATATTTCATAAATTTTTTGTCGCAAAACGCAAATTTTTCTATCGAACAAAAAGCATATGTGTTCGGCAATCCGAAAAGACAATCGCAACCGAAATTATTTACTAAAAATAAAGCAGAAATTCAGGCAGTAAAAAATGCATTAGATTTTTCTTCGATAAAAATAGCAAAAAAAGAAGCCTTAATGTGGGGTACTTTACAGCAAGATGCTATTGAGTTCGGAAATATTATTCATCAAATTTTATCGTATATTACAACGAAGAATGATTTGCAACCTGCATTAACCAAAAGCTTAGATGAAGGTCTGTTTCAACAATCGCAAAAAAGCATTTTTGAAGATAAAATAAATCAAATTATTTATCATCCAGAATTAGAAGATTTTTTTAATCCGAATTACACAGTTTTTACAGAACATAATATAATTTCGCCAAACGAAATCAATTTAAAACCGGACAGATTGGTAATTCATAATACGGAAGCTTTTCTTATTGATTATAAAACTGGAGCAGAAGAAGAAAAACACAAATTGCAAATTGCAAACTATACTCGCGTTATTGAAAAAATGCAACTTAAAGTAACTAAAAAAGTTTTACTATATATAGGAGAAGAATTAAAAATTATACATTTGTAGAAAATTTAAACAACCAACAATTATAAAAAAAATGTACGGAAAAATTCAAGCATACTTACAAAATGAATTAAATACAATTCAAGAAAACGGATTATATAAAAAAGAACGCATTATCACTTCGCCTCAAGGTGCAGAAATAGTTGTTAATGGTGAAACCGTTTTAAATTTTTGTGCCAATAATTATTTAGGACTTTCCTCACATCCAGAAGTGGTACAAGCTGCAAAAGACGCTTTAGATTCTCATGGCTTCGGAATGTCGTCTGTTCGTTTCATCTGTGGCACGCAAGATATTCACAAACAATTAGAAGCAGAAATTGCTGATTTTTATGGAACAGAGGACACGATTTTGTATGCCGCAGCTTTTGATGCCAATGGTGGTGTTTTCGAACCATTATTAGGAGAAGAAGATTGTATTATTTCCGATAGTTTAAATCACGCTTCAATTATTGATGGTGTGCGTTTGTGTAAAGCCGCTCGTTATCGTTATGAAAATTCTAATATGGAAGATTTAGAAGCACAATTAATTAAAGCAACAGATGCAGGTCATCGTTTTAAGTTAATAGTAACCGATGGTGTTTTCTCAATGGACGGACTAGTAGCACCTTTGGATATAATTTGCGATTTAGCCGATAAATATGACGCATTAGTTATGGTAGACGAATGTCACGCTGCTGGATTTATTGGTGCAACAGGAAAAGGCACGATGGAAGCTAAAAACGTAATGACTCGTGTAGATATTATTACAGGAACTTTAGGAAAAGCTTTAGGTGGCGCTATGGGTGGTTATACTACTGCTAAAAAAGAAGTAATTGAAATATTACGTCAGCGTTCGCGGCCTTATTTATTTTCAAATTCATTAGCACCTGCAATAGTAGGCGCTTCTATAAAAGTTTTTGAACTATTAAAAAAGGATACTTCATTAAGAGATCAATTAGAATGGAATATCAATTATTTTAAAGAAGGCATTAGAAAAGCAGGTTTAGATTTTATTGATGGCGATTCTGCTATTGTACCTATTATGTTATATGACGCAAAATTATCACAAGAAATGGCTGACGAATTGCTAAAACTAGGCATCTATGTGATTGGATTCTTTTACCCTGTGGTTCCAAAAGACAAAGCTAGAATTAGAGTGCAATTATCTGCGGCTCATACTAAAGAACACCTCGATAAAGCTATTTTTGCTTTTGAAAGTGTTGCAAAAAAATTAAACATAATTTAAATAAAAATAATTTGTTTAACATATAATTATGAAAAAACAAACAAAAGTTTTGTAAATTATAAAAAACATATTACTTTTGCTCTTAAATATAACGAATTATAATTAAACTAAATAAAAAGTATGAAACATTTGAACAAATTATTTTCTGCTGCTTTGTTGTTTGTTGGACTAACGTCACAAGCACAAGATAACATTAATCCATGGGCGGTGTCTTTTGGAGTAAACGCAGTAGACACTAGAGTAAGTGCTAGTAGAGATGGATTAGGGTTTTTTGAAAAAACGTATTCTCAAGCATTAGATATGAAAGACAATTGGAATATTATTCCTTCAGTATCTTACCTAAGCGTATCTAAATACGTTGGAGATGGTTTTTCTTTCGAAATGACTGGATCTTTTAACAAAATTACCAAATTTGTTGACTTTAAACCAACTGCAGTTAATGCAGACGCAAGAGGAATGGTTGTTAGTAACCCAGGTGATTTAAGCTATTATGGTTTAGATGCGGCAGTTTCTTACAGTTTTAAATCTTTGTTAAAATCTAAATGGTTTGACCCATCTTTAAATTTAGGTGGTGGTTATGTTTTTATGGGTGATGCTTCAGCAGGAACAGTTAACGCTGGTTGGGGATTAAATTTGTGGTTTGCTAAAAATGTGGCATTTACATTAGGATCTACTTTTAAAACTAGCTTTGATGATAATAGAGTAGCTAATGCTGATATTCCAACACATTTCTTTAACCATGCAGGTTTAAAATTCCAATTTGGAGCTACAGATAAAGATGATGACGGTATAATTGATGCTGAAGATTCTTGTCCAGAAGTTAAAGGTTTAGCTGCATTCAATGGTTGTCCTGATACTGATTTAGATGGAATCCAAGATTCAGCTGATGCTTGTCCAGAAGAAGCTGGTTCTCCAGAAATGAATGGATGTCCTGACCAAGATGGTGATACTGTTGCTGATAAAGATGACGCTTGTGTTGATGTAGCTGGTTTACCAGTTTTAAAAGGTTGTCCGGATGCTGATGGCGATGGAATTGCTGATCAAAACGACAAATGTCCTACTGTAAAAGGGGAAAAAGCTAACAGTGGATGCCCATGGCCTGATACTGATGGGGATAAAGTTTTAGATAAAGATGACAAATGTCCAACTGTAGCAGGAACTGTTGCAAACAATGGATGTCCAGAAGTATCTGAAGACACTATTAAAAAATTAAATGATTATGCAAAAACAATTTTATTTGATTCTGCAAAATCATCTTTCCAAGCACAAACATTACCAGTATTGCAAGCAATTGTTGCTATCTTAAAAGAATATCCAACTGCTAAATTCGCTTTAGAAGGACATACTGATTCAGATGGTAAAGATGCAGCTAACTTAATGTTATCTCAAAATAGAGCTGGCGCTGTAAGATCATACTTGATTGATAACGGTATTTCATCAGACAGATTAATATCTGAAGGTTTTGGAGAAGCTAAGCCAGTTGCAACAAACGCAACTAAAGCAGGTAAAGCACAAAACAGAAGAGTAGAAGTTAAATTAGTAAAATAATTTTTCTATCATAATATTTTTAAAAGGTCTCAATTTATTGAGACCTTTTTTTTATCTTTATTGCCATGGATGCATCATTTTTATCTAAACTGGCAAAAGAGTTATTAAGTAATTCTTCTTCTTCATTACATAATATAAACATTGTTTTACCAAACAAAAGAGCCAAAATATTTTTAATCGAAGAGTTAAAAAAACAATCTTCTACAACTTTTTTTGCACCTAATATAGTTAGTATTGAAATGCTGATTGAGGAAATAGCGCAATTAAGAACTCTAGATAATATTGAGCTTTTATTTGAGTTCTATATTGTGTATTTAAATATCACTGAAAAAGCCAAACAACAGGACTTCGAAAAATTTTCAAGCTGGGCCGTAACACTCATTCAAGATTTTAATGAAATTGATAGGTATTTAATCAATCAGAATGAAATTTTTTCTTATTTATTAGATATTGAACGCATCAAACAATGGACTCCAAATGTAAATAATCAATCTAAGTTAATTGAAAACCAGTTAGAATTTTGGAAATTAATGCCCATATATTATGAAAAATTTACAACGCATTTATTAAATAAGAAAGTTGGTTATCAGGGCTTGTTATATAGAAAAGCATCCGAAAATTGTGTTGCTTTTGCTAAAGAATTAGAAGATAAAACTTTTGTATTTGCGGGTTTTAATGCCATAAATGCTTCAGAAGAGTTAATAATTAAATGTTTATTAGAACATAATAAAGCCTCTATATTTTGGGACATTGATTCTGTTTTTTTAAAAGACGAATTCCATGATGCAGGTTTGTTTTTGCGTCGAATAAAAAACTCTTGGAAACATTTTGAAACGCATCCTTTTAATTGGATTACAGATACTTTTTCAAATGAAAAAAATATTGAAGTTATAGGCACACCAAAGTCTATTGGTCAGGCAAAAATTGCTGGAAAAATTATTGAAAAAATTGTAGCAGAAAAAAAATCATTAGAAAATACTGCAATTGTTTTAAGTGAAGAAAATATCTTATTACCCATATTAAATGCTTTACCTGTTGAGGTTGAAAATTTAAATATTACTATGGGTTATCCGAGCAAAAACAATCCAGCACAAATATTAATTTACAAATTATTTCAACTGCATTTAAATGCGCAAAATCGAAACAAAAAACAAAGTGTTTTTTATTACAAAGAACTATTAGAAATTTTAAATAACCCATTAATAGTTTCATGTATCAATGCGAATGAAGTAGTAAAAATTATTAAAAATTCTAATTTAACCTTTATAACAAGCAATCGACTTGATGAATTATTCTCTAAATACGATTTACTCAATAATGAATTAGTTGGTCACTTGTTTTTTAATTGGAATGTATCGATAAATGAAATTTTAGAGAAATTAAAAGCCATTCTTATTTACATTAAAACACATTTAAGCAATCAAAACGAACAAGATAAAGTTACCAAAGCATTTGTGTTTTCTATTTATAATTTAATTCTTAAAATAACAAATTACTACGAAACGTACAATAAAATTGAAAATTTAGAAATATTATTTTCTATTTATAAACAAGTTATAGATCAGGCTCAGGTTTCTTTTGAAGGCGAACCGCTAAAAGGGTTGCAAATAATGGGAATATTGGAAAGTCGGGTTTTAGATTTTGAAAACGTAATTATTACTTCTTTAAATGAAGGCAAATTGCCTGGTGGAAAATCGAACACTTCCTTTATTCCATATGATGTAAAATTAGAAAAAGGATTGCCAACATATAAAGACCGCGATGCCATTTTCACCTATCATTTTTATCGTTTGTTGCAACGTGCGAAGAACATTTATTTATTATATAATACACATTCGGAAGGCATTGACGCTGGAGAAAAAAGTCGTTTTATAACTCAGCTAGAAATTGAACATTTGCCAAATCATAATTTTAAAAAAGTCTTTTATAATGCAATAAAACCAGATACAATTTATCAACCGATTGAGGTTTTAAAAACGCAACTAATTCTAGATAGATTGAAAGAAATTGCAACAATTAAAGGTTTTTCACCTTCGGCTTTGACTAATTATTTACGCAATCCGATTCAGTTTTATTACCAAAGAATTTTAGGCGTTCCCGAAAATAAAGAAGTGGAAGAAAATGTGGCCGCTAATACCTTAGGAACTATAATTCATGAAGTATTAGAGAAAATGTACCAACCTTTTGAAGGCAAAAATATTCAAATTAAATCTTCAGATATCGATCTAATGATTCAGAATATTGAAACGTTTACGTTAGAAAAATTTGTAGAAGTGTATAAAGAAGGCGATATCAAAAAAGGCAAAAATTTGATTGCTTTTGAAGTAGCTAAACGGAATATTTATAACTTCTTAGTTCAGGAAAAACAAAATATTGAAAGTGGAGATGAACTATATATTTTGTCTTTAGAAAAGCCACATGAAAGTATATTTGAACATCATAATTTGCCTTTTCAAATAAAAATTGCAGGCAAAGTAGATAGAATTGAGTTGCGAAATAACACCATCAGAATCATCGATTATAAAACTGGAAAGGTAGAAGGTAATAAACTTAAAATAGATACTTTTAATGGTTTAACCCTCGATATAGCTAATGATAAAATTATTCAACTTTTGTGTTATGCATTAATGTTTCAAACAAATCCCTTAAAAGGGAATTATAATGTGGAAGCAGGAATTTTTTCTTTAAAGAATATGAAAGCTGGATTTTTACCTTTTACATTTGGCAAAGGAAGAGGCGTTATTGGGGAAACAACTATTACAACAGAATTTTTGGATCAATTTACGGAAGAATTAGTGATCTTAATTCAAGAAATTTTAAATCCAGAAATTTCTTTTAAAGAAGTAATTAAATAAATTTTATCACAAATTTTCGAATGTACTAAGCTTAATATTAGTAATAATTAGTGAAATTCGTGTGGAATTAAATCTTCAAAAACCCAACTATAACTTTTTCCAATTCCGCTTGGTTTTCGAAATGACTCATATGTCCGTCATTGAAAGAAATTAGTTTTACTTTTGTTCCATCAATTTGCTCTACATTTTCTTCGTAATTTAAAACGGGATCTTTTTTACCAAGAACCAGCATAATTGGATAAGGCGCAAAATGCAACAACACTTCCCGGTCTTTTCTCAGTTTCATGCCTTCTTGAGCAGCTATAATTCCTTGTAAAGGGGTTTGTAACGCTTCTTCCCGAACCCATTCAATTTGTGCAATCAATTTTTCTCTATTTTCTTCCGAAAATAAATTAGCGATACTCATTCTAACTGCAGCTACATAATTTTGTTTTACTGCTTTTATGGAACGTGTTCTATTTGCAATTCTTTCATCGCTATCAGCCCGCGAAGTGGAATTTAATAATACCATACCTTTCATCATTTCAGGATATAATTCTGCAAAAGCTAAAGCCACATAACCACCCATAGAATGACCAACTAATATTGCTTTTCGGATTTTTAATTCGGATATAACATGATGAACAGCATCTGCCATGTCTTCCATACTGTGAATATATCCTAAACAATCTGTTTGTCCGTGACCTAACAAATCAATACAAATCACTCGGTTTTTTTTAGCTAAAACTGGCGCCAAATACTTCCACATGGTACTGTTTTCCAAAAAACCATGTAACAAAATAACCGCATTGCCCTTTCCTTGGTCGGTATAACTGATTTTAGTATTTTTGAAGTGGGTGGTTTTCATAAATACAAATGTAGAATTTAAACGCAAAGAGCGCAAAGTTTTTTCGCGAAGCACACAAAGTTTTTTGTGTTCAAAAAAAACGGCTCACTTTCGCAAACCGTTTAACCTGAAACTTGAAACTTGAAACAAATTTAACTATTCATTATTGATTCAATTTCATCTGCTTCAATAGGAATGTTTTTCATTAAGTTGAAAGGATCCCCTTTTGGTTGAATGAGTACATCGTCTTCTAAACGAATCCCGAAACCTTCTGCAGGGATATAAATACCGGGTTCTACAGTAAAAACCATGTTGGCTTGCATAGGCTCGTGTAACAAACCATAATCGTGTGTATCTAAACCTAAATGGTGAGAAGTGCCATGCATGAAATATTTTTTGTACGCAGGCCATTCTGGATTTTCATTCTGAACTTCAGTTTTAGTAATTAAACCCAAACCTAGTAATTCTGAGGTCATTATTTTTCCAACTTCTACATGATATTGTTTCCATAAAGTACCAGGTAACAACATTTTTGTAGCTTCATTTTTTACATTTAAAACAGCGTTGTAAACCGCTTTTTGTCTGTCTGTAAAACGACCTGAAACAGGAATTACACGAGTTAAATCTGAAGAATAATTGGCATATTCTGCACCAACATCTAACAATATTAAATCGCCGGCATTACAAACTTGGTTGTTTTCTATATAATGTAATACATTGGCATTATTTCCAGATGCAATAATTGGCGTGTAAGCAAATCCTTTCGAACGATTACGTAAAAATTCGTGCGCCAATTCGGCTTCAATTTCATATTCTGTTACGCCAGGTTTTACGAAGTTTAATACTCTTCGCACTCCTTTTTCAGTAATATTACATGCATTTTGAATTAAATCCAACTCAATTTGGTCTTTCACTGAACGCAAGCGTTGTAAAATTGGATTTGATTTTTCTACTTTATGTGCAGGATATTCGTTTTTCCACCATTTTATAAAACGGGCTTCACGTGTTTCTGTTTCTACTGTTGCTCTGTAATGTTCGTTGGTGTTGATGTACATCGTATCGGCATACATCATCATTTCTTTTAACACTTTATGAAAATCTTGTAACCAATATACGGATTTGATTCCTGCAACTTCAAATGCCCGTTCTTTAGTAAGTTTTTCGCCTTCCCAAATGGCGATGTGCTCGTTGGTTTCTTTTAAAAATAAAACTTCTTTTAAATGTTCGTATGGTGCGCCAGGAAACAACAATAAAATGCTTTCCTCTTGATCTACACCTGACAAGTAAAAAATATCACGATGTTGTGCAAATGGTAACGTACTGTCTGCAGAAACAGGATATATATCGTTCGAATTAAAAACAGCTACCCCATTTGGCTGCATTTGCGCCATAAAGTTTTTACGATTTTTAATAAAAAGTTCTCGATTTATTGGTAAATATTTCATTTTTTCAAAATGTTAGTAAAGTTTCCAAAAATAATAACTTTCAAACAAATAGTTGTCAAATAATTCTTTTAATTTTGAAACAAATCAAATTATATCAAAATGAAAAAAGTTATATTTTTAATTTCTCTTCTTTATTCGTTCATTTCTTTGTCCCAAGAAAAGAATTTTCAATCGGTTGTTTTTCAGAATATTGGACCAACAATTATGAGTGGTAGGGTGGTAGATTTGGCTGTAAATAATCAAAATCCTTCAGAATTTTATGCCGCATACGCGTCTGGTGGTTTGTGGTACACCAATAATAACGGAATAAGTTTTGAACCCGTTATGGATACCGCACCAACTCAAAATATTGGTTGTGTTGCAGTCGACTGGAATTCAGGATTAATTTTGGTTGGAACCGGAGAAGTAAATTCTTCGCGATCTTCTTATGCTGGAATTGGCGTGCTAAAATCTACAGATAAAGGAAAAAATTGGACCAACATTGGCTTGCCAGACAGCCATCATATTTCTAAAATTTGGATAAATCCTACAGATAATAATGAAATTGTAGTTGGCGTTTTAGGGCATCTGTATTCAAAAAATGAAGAACGTGGCGTTTTTAAAACCACAAACGGTGGAAAATCATGGACAAAAACATTATACATTAATGATGAAACAGGAATTGTAGACATTAGTTTTGCGCCAAATAACCCAAAAATTATGTTTGCATCAGCTTGGGAACGAGAACGTAAAGCAAATAATTTTAAAGGAAACGGAATCCATTCTGGTATTTATAAAAGTGAAGATGCGGGAACTACTTGGACAAAAATCAATGCCAATTCGGGTTTTCCATCTAATATTGGAATTGGTAGAATTGGTTTAACGTCTTTTAATGAAAATATTGCTTATGCGATTGTAGACAATCAGAATTTACGCCCAAATGCCTCTAACGAAAAGCCGAAAGATGCCAATGCGGCTTTATTTGAAGTAGAAGTAATAGGTGCAGAAATTTACAAAACTACAGATTTTGGAAAAACATGGAAAAAAACCAATGATACGTTTATTGATGATGCCTTTTATTCTTATGGATATTATTTTGCAGATATTACTGTTGATGAATCCAATGAAAATCGACTGTATATTTCCGCCGTTCCGTTACTATTTTCTAATGATGGTGGAATATCTTTCGAATCAATTAGCAAAGATAATGTTCATGCTGATCATCACGTTTGCTGGGTGAATCCAAAAAATTCAAATCACATTATAAATGGAAACGATGGCGGCGTAAATATCACTTTTGATAACGGAAAACATTGGGTAAAATGCAACAACCAAGCTGTCGGACAATTTTATAGTGTAAATGTAGATGATAAAGAAAATTACGAAGTTTATGGCGGATTGCAAGACAACGGCGTTTGGGCTGGGCCAAATAATTATGAACCTAGTGTAGAATGGTTACAAGACGGAAAATATCCGTACGAATTTTTAAGCGGTGGCGATGGTATGCAAGTTCAGATAGATAGCAGAACAAATAATTTGGTTTACACTGGATATCAGTTTGGGAATTATACTAAAATTAATAGAATTTCAGGAGAAAGAAATTACATTACACCTCAAGCAGATAAAAAAGAAGTGCCATACAGATTCAATTGGCAAACGCCTATTTTATTGTCATCACACAACCAAGATGTTGTTTATTTTGCCGGACAATACGTGTTTCGATCAATGAATCAGGGAAAAAATTGGGAAAAAATTTCTACCGATTTAACCAATGGAAAAGCGGAAGGAAATGTGCCCTTTGGAACCATAACTTCCATAGCAGAAAGTAAGTTTAAATTCGGAAAATTAATTGTGGGTACAGACGATGGAAATGTTTATGTAACTAAAGATAGCGGTGAAAATTGGGTAAAGATTTCAAGTAGTTTGCCTCAAAATTTATGGGTTTCTCGTGTGCGATTTTCAACGTTTAGCACAAACAGAATTTACATCACCTTAAACGGATACAGAAACGACAATTTCACAACATATGCCTACGTGTCCGAAGATTTAGGTGTGAATTGGAAATTGTTAACCGCAAATCTTAATCAGAATGCAGCGAATGTAATTTTAGAAGATTCAGAAAACGAAAATATTTTGTATTTAGGAACAGATACTGGTTTGTATATTTCGTTAGATAAAGGAATAAATTGGCAAGATTTTTCAATTGGAATTCCTAGTGTTGCGGTACACGATTTGGTTATCCAAAAAAGAGAAAAAGATTTAATTGTAGCCACGCACGGCCGCTCTTTATACAAGGTAAATGTAGCGAATATTCAGCAAATTAATGAAAAAACAATTGCTAATGGTGTGGCTTTATTCCCAATTAAAAACATTCCATTTTCTAAAAATTGGGGCAATAAGCGTTTTGCTTGGGGAACTGAAAACACACCAAATGTGTCAATTTGGTATTATATAAAAGAACTTTCAAACACGGGTTTAACCATAAAAAATAAAGATGGAATTGTGGTTTTTAATCGTCCAGCAAAATCAGAAAAAGGAATGCTTAAAGTTGATTTTGATTTAAGTATTGATGAAAAAACAAAAATGGCAATAGAAAAGAAAGATGGTAAAATAAAAATCAACCAATCAGGCAATAAAAAATACTATTTACCTGCCGGAAAATATACAATTGAATTAGAAAATAACGGAAAGAAGGAAGCGCAATTTTTAGAAATAATAGAAAAAAACCAAATGAGATAAGATTTTTAAAAAATTCAATTCTTAATAGGTTGATATTCAACAAATGTTAATCTCATTTAAAATGATTATAAATTAACTTTCAAAGGTTGTAAGTCTTACTTATAACCTTTATTTTTGCTTACATTAAAATATTCAAATTAACATTAACTATAATTATGGCAAAATCAGCATTTTTAAAGTCATCTATTGCAAAAAAATATTGGATGGCACTTACTGGATTGTTCTTGTGCTTGTTTTTAGTTGGGCATTTATTAGGAAACTTACAATTGTTGGCAGGCGACACTATTGAAGCCGCGTTACAATTTAATAAGTATGCGCTATTTATGACTACTAATCCGGCAGTAAAATTACTATCTTATCTAACTTACATTTCAATTATTTTCCACGCTATTGATGGAATTTATTTAGCCATTCAAAACAAAAAAGCGCGCCCTATTGGGTATGCTATGAACAATCCATCAAAAAATAGTAGTTTTTCCTCAAGGAATATGGCGGTTTTAGGAACTATTATTCTAGTTTTCATTTCTACACATATGATTAATTTTTGGGCAAAAATGCATTTTGATGCAAATATGCCTTTAGTCACAAAAACACAAGGAAGCCAAGAACAATCTCAATCACTACTTATTGGAACGCCAGATTCAAAAATACAATCTATTCCGTTACCACCTGGAGGGTCGTTAAAGAAACTAGTAGAGCAAAATAATAGACAACCTGGAAATTCAACAAAATTAATTTTAGAAGGATCAAACGTGGTAAAAGACGCTAAAACCGGAGAAGTTTTATTTATTGGTTTTAAAGATTTACATAAATTAACTTATGCTTTCTTTAAAAGCAAAGCAAAATTATTCAATATTATTCCAAACGAGGGATTATTTTTCGTAATATTTTATGTGTTATCCATGTTGGCATTAGGCTTTCATTTATGGCATGGTTTTCAAAGTGCCTTTCAAACCCTAGGAGTTAGCGGAAGATTTACGCCAGCAATTAAATCTTTTGGAAAAGCATTTTCAGTTGTAGTTGCGTTTTTATTTGCAATTATACCAATTTACATTCACTTTTTTACAAAATAAAAACATATGGCATTAGATTCTAAAATTCCTCAAGGTCATATTTCAGAAAAATGGACCAACCATAAGAATAATCTTAAATTGGTGGCTCCAAACAATAGACCAAAAATCGATGTAATCGTTGTGGGAACTGGTTTAGCAGGTGCTTCGGCTGCCGCTTCATTTGGAGAAATGGGGTACAACGTAAAAGCATTTTGTTTTCAAGATTCACCACGTAGAGCACACTCAATTGCTGCTCAAGGCGGTATTAACGCTGCAAAAAACTATCAAAATGATGGCGACAGTACGTACAGATTATTTTATGATACGATTAAAGGTGGTGACTACCGTGCGCGTGAAGCAAATGTGCACCGTTTAGCAGAAGTATCTTCAAATATTATCGACCAATGTGTGGCGCAAGGTGTACCTTTCGCTAGAGATTATGGTGGATTATTAGACAACCGTTCGTTTGGTGGTACACAAGTACAACGAACTTTTTATGCTGCTGGACAAACCGGACAACAATTATTATTAGGAGCGTATTCTGCCTTGTCTAGACAAATTGGTTTAGGTAATGTAAAAATGTATAACCGTCACGAAATGCTTGACATTGTTAAAGTTGAGGGAAAAGCCCGTGGAATTATAGCTCGTAATTTAATTACTGGTGAATTAGAACGTCATTCCGCTCATGCGGTAATTATTGCTTCTGGTGGTTATGGAAATGTATATTTCTTATCTACTAACGCAATGGGAAGTAACGTTACTGCTTCTTGGAAAGTACACAAAAAAGGGGCGCATTTTGCCAATCCTTGTTTTGTACAAATTCACCCAACTTGTATTCCAGTTCATGGCACCAATCAAGCTAAGTTAACGTTAATGTCCGAATCATTACGTAATTCTGGACGTATTTGGGTTCCAGCAAAAAAAGAAGACGCCGAAGCCATTAGATCGGGTAACTTAAAACCAACTCAAATTGCAGAATCAGATAGAGATTATTTCTTAGAAAGAAAATATCCTGCATTTGGAAACTTAGTACCTCGTGATGTAGCGTCTCGTGCAGCAAAAGATGTTTGTGATGCAGGACACGGAATTGAATCAAACGATACAAATGAAGGCGTATATTTAGATTTTGCTTCAGAAATTATCACCAAAGGAAAACAAGCTGCGTTTATGCAAGGCGATCATAATCCATCCGATGCTACAATTCAAGATTTTGGAAAAAAATGGGTAGAATCTAAATATGGAAATCTTTTTACAATGTATGAAAAAATTACCGATGAAAATCCATATGAAACGCCAATGAAAATTTATCCAGCGGTGCATTATACAATGGGTGGCGTTTGGGTTGATTATAACTTAATGTCATCTATTCCTGGATGTTTTGTTGCTGGAGAAGCCAATTTCTCAGACCACGGAGCCAACCGATTAGGCGCTTCTGCTTTAATGCAAGGTTTGGCAGATGGTTATTTCGTTTTACCTTATACAGTTTCTAACTATTTAGCTGAGGAAATTAGAACAGGTAAAATTGCAACAGATACTCCAGAATTTATGGAAGCTGAGAATGCAGTTCGTCAATCTATCGAGCAATTAATTAATAATAACGGCACAAAATCTGTTGACTATTTCCACAAAAAATTAGGGTTAATTATGTGGAATAAAGTTGGAATGTCAAGAAATGAAAAAGGATTAAAAGAAGCTATCGAAGAAATTGGACAATTAAGAGAAGGGTTCTATGCAGAGGTAAATGTTCCAGGTGCGGCAAACGAATTGAATCAAGAATTAGAAAAAGCACTTCGTGTAGCAGATTTTATTGAATTGGGACAATTAATGGCTAAAGATGCTTTAGATCGTGAAGAATCATGTGGTGGGCATTTCCGCGAAGAATACCAAGACGCTGAAGGCGAAACGCTTCGTGATGATGAAAAATTTGGGTATGTTGCCGCTTGGGAATATAACGGAAGCGATGCAAGTAAATCGGTACTTCACAAAGAAGAATTGAAATATGAGTTTATCAAAATTGCAGCTAGAAACTATAAATAGAATAAGTAATTAGTTAATAGTGAATAGCAATTAGAATTTTACACTAATCACTTATTACTTGTCACTATAATCACTTTAAAAATAAAATTATGAGTGCTAAAAAAAATATAAATATCAACCTTAAAATCTGGCGTCAAAAAAATGCTAGTGCAAAAGGTAAAATGGAAACTTATAAATTAGATAATGTTTCTACAGACAGTTCTTTCTTAGAAATGTTAGACCAATTAAACGAGCAATTAATCAATACTAAAAACGAACCAGTTGCTTTTGATCATGACTGTCGTGAAGGTATTTGCGGAATGTGTTCCTTGTATATTAATGGTCGCGCACACGGTCCAGATACCGGAACTACAACGTGTCAATTACACATGCGTAAATTTAAAGATGGAGAAACAATTTTTATTGAACCATGGAGAAGCAAAGCTTTTCCAGTTGTAAAAGACTTAATGGTAGATAGAAGTGCTTTTGACAGAATCCAACAAGCAGGTGGATTCGTATCTGTAAATACTTCTGGTAGAACTATTGACGCCAATGCCACTCCAATTAACAAACAAGATGCAGATAAAGCGTTTATGGCAGCTGCATGTATTGGTTGTGGTGCTTGTGTGGCGACTTGTAAAAATGGTTCGGCTATGTTATTTGTTGGCGCAAAAGTATCTCAATATGCTTTGTTGCCACAAGGAAAAGTAGAAGCTACAGAAAGAGTGTTAAACATGGTACGTCAAATGGACGAAGAAGGTTTTGGAAATTGTACCAATACAGGCGCTTGTGAAGTAGAATGTCCAAAAGGAATTTCTCTAGAAAACATCGCTCGTATGAACAGAGAATATTTAAAAGCAAGTGTGCTTTAATTAGATACAATTATAATACAAATAAAAAAACGCATTCAGTAATTGGATGCGTTTTTTTTTGTTTTTAAAGTTTCAACTCCAATTCCTGGTCCACATCCCAATTGGCTCTTACGTCAATTAGTACTGGAAAATATATCATTTCTTCAGGTTGCAATTTGGCTTTAAAGTTTCCAGAATCCCAAATTTTATTTTGGTTATCATCATAAAATAAACGCACTTGGTAGTTGCTTGGCTGAATGGCCTCAAAATATAATTCTGTTTCTTTTGAGCAATATTTTTCGCTAACAATATCTCCAGAAGTATTTAAAATTTGAACTACATAAGGAAATCTGTTGATATTTTTCAAACGTAATTTTAAATTTCCAAAGTCACTTATGGCGCCTTTATCAAAGGCAAATTTTAAACTATCAGATAGGGTATTATATTCATCTTCTATTGCTCCGGGCAATAATTGAAGCTCGTATTTTTCGTTTTCTTCTTGCTTAAAATCAAAAGAAATTTGCTGCTCAAAATCATTAATTTCGGTTGTAAAAGAAACTAAAGCGCTGTCTTTTTTTCTTAAAAATATTTTCTCTGAATTTATTTTTTTAATTGGTGTGGTGGTTTCTAAACTTAATTTTTCATTAAATTGGAATTTTTTACTAGCAAAAAGGGTTATTTTTAAGGAATCTGCTTCTTTAAGCTTTTTCAATTTCACCATATAATTTTTCAAATAGTTTTCAGATTTCACAATTATTTGTATGGAATCTTTGGCTTCTTTAGGCATAAAAACCTGTAAAGTGTCTGATTTTTTATTCGCTGATTTTGCAAAGCGCAAAGGCGTTTCAATGTTATTTTTTTTATAAAATAGTTTCATATTACTTGCATCACCTTCATAACCTAAGAATAATTTGTTATTGCTTTCTATTGTAGGCGTATAGGTTTTGATTTCGTTTTTCTCTGCAAATAATTTTAAGGTAAAACTACTGTCAGAAGGAATTGTTATTTTTTCCTTTCTAAAGGCAATTTTTTCCGATTTTGCTTGATAATTGTAATTGTTATTTTTGTCTTTTAAAGCCACTAAATAATAATTGCCTTCTTTTATGTTTTCAATGGTAAACTTCGTATTTTTTTCTAAAGTATTCGAAATATAAACGGGTTTATTTTTATATACTAATGAATCATTATAAGTAGCGGCTTCATATAACATCACCGTTACAAATTCATCCGTTTCTTTTTCAAATGCATCTTGAATTTCACCTGAAACTTTTAAAGAATCAACAAATGCACCCGTTGAAAATACATATTTAAATTGCGAATACGGAATGCCTTCGTTATAATCCGTTATGCTTTGTCCAAAATTAAAACTATAGGTAGTATTTGGTTTTAAATCTTCATTTAAAGTGATTGAAATGAATTTACTGGCACTTCCTTGCGGCACAATTGTAGGGGTTTTAGCCATGGGCGGCGAAACTATCAATTGTTTGTTAATGTCTTTTACTTTTATGTATTCGCTAAAATCAATTTTAATAGTTTTTCCAGAAAAATTGGTTTCATAATTTTTCGGACTACTTTTAACAATAACTGGAGCAATGCTGTCTTTTGGTCCGCCAGAAATCATGCCTCTTTTGGCACAACTGATACATAGTACAGGAATTACGGTAAAAATAAATATGATTTTTTTCATTAATTATGTTGCTATTTAATACTGCAAAGTAACAACTATATTCACTTGCATCATAATCTTTAATTAAATTTTATGATTGTGTATAGGCCATAGTTAAGATGCTAATTTTGGTGTTTTTTATTTTTAATATTTCTTTTGCACACGCTTCAATAGTGGCGCCAGTTGTAAAAATATCATCTACTAGTAATAGGTGTTTCCCTTCAATTTTGTGAGCGTTTTCAATTAAAAACACATTTTTATTAGCTTCTAACCGATTTCCTTTTGATTTTTGAATTTGAGATTTTAAGTTTTTGGATTTAATTAAAACATCATCAATTATAGGGATAACTAAGTTTTTTTCAAGCGATTCGCAAAAAGTAGTAACTTGATTATATCCTCTCTCATGAAGACGTTTTTTGTGAAGGGGCACTGGAATTATTCCATCAATATCTTTAAAAATTGGCAATTTCATTAGGTCTTTTGAAAAATAATTGCCTAGATAGGTGCCAATTTCTTGCTGATTTCTGTATTTCAAATTGTGCATTAAATGTTGCGCAATTCCTTTTTTTCTAAAATATAATAATGAGGCACCAAATTCAAAAGGTACTAAACCATAAAAAACTTTATGAATTTCTGTCTCTTTTAAAAGATGATGATGATGGGTAAGGGGCAAATTATGAATACAATGGGAACAAATTATTTTTTCATTTTTTAAAAGTAATTTCGAACAGCCATTACAAATTGCAGGAAAGACCACATTTAACAGATTTTTATGTATTTTGTCGAAAAATTTTATCATATTAAAACATTAGTTTTACTTTAGTAAAAATATTAAAAATGTCTTCAAAAAGAAACAATAATTATAAGATTGCAATACTTCTATTATCATTTTTTTTACTGATAGTATTATTTAAAAGTTATAAAGATAATAAATCTGCCAAAGAACTACAAGATACCCTGAAACAAGAAACTTTGATTACTCAAAATCAATTATCTGAAATTCTATATAAGTATGATTCCGTTTCAAATTTATATAATAATTTTGATGAAAATTTTCAAGATTTATCTTTAAAAGTATCCGATATAAAAGACCCAAAAAAGAATATTAAATTCAAGAATTTAGCAGAATTAAATAAAGAAATTGACCAAATAAAAGATTCAATAAAATTGTTGAAAGAAAAATTAAAACAAATTGAAAAGCTTAGAACTTTAATTAAACCTGAAATCATAGCTCCAAAAATTACTGAAAAAACAATTTTAAAAGACGCTAAATTTGAAGTAACTAATTTACAAGTAAAAGGGGTTAAGTTTCTTACAGATAATAAAACACCAAATAAAGTAAAACCAATTGAACAAATTAGAGTATGCTTTACAGTTGATAAAAATAAATCCATTGCTCCTGGTGAAAAAGAAATTTTTGTTCAAATTATTAATCCAAAAAACGATATTGTTTCAGTGGATCAACTAACTTTTGAATACGATAATGTAACTTTAAAATATAGTAAATTAGTAAACTTTGAATACCAGCAACAAATAACAGATGTTTGCAGTTACGTTGATTTAGAAAAGAATAAAACTGTAAAAGGAAGATATATTGTGAACTTATATTCTGGAACTACAAAAATTAGTTCAACCATTTTCAATTATAATTAAAAATTCCTTTTTTAATTCCTTTCCTATTTTTACTTTTGCAACATGGCAAAACAAGAAGACTTATTTAAGAATGTAGTTTCGCATGCAAAAGAATACGGATTTATTTTCCCTTCAAGCGAAATATACGATGGTTTAAGTGCGGTATATGATTACGCACAAAACGGTGTAGAACTAAAGAAAAATATTAGAGAATATTGGTGGAAATCCATGGTGCAAATGCATGAAAATATTGTAGGTTTAGACGCTGCAATATTAATGCATCCTACTACTTGGAAAGCTTCCGGACATGTTGATGCATTTAACGATCCATTAATTGACAACAAAGACTCTAAAAAAAGATATCGTGCGGATGTGTTAATTGAAGATTATGCCGAAAAATTAAACATCAAAGCACAAAAAGAAATTGAAAAAGCAAAAGAACGTTTTGGCGCCGCTTTTAACGAACAGGAATTTATTACAACCAATCCAAGAGTTGTAGACTATTTATCCAAAAAGAACGAAATTTTAGCCAGAATGGCGAAAAGTTTAGCTACCGGAGATTTAGATGATGTAAAACTTTTAATTGAAGAATTAGAAATCGCTTGTCCAGATTCAGGATCTCGTAATTGGACAGAAGTACGTCAGTTCAACTTAATGTTTGGTACAAAATTAGGGGCTTCGGCTGACACAGCGATGGATTTGTACTTGCGTCCAGAAACGGCTCAAGGAATTTTTGTGAATTTTTTAAATGTTCAAAAAACAGGCCGAATGAAAATTCCTTTTGGAATAGCACAAACCGGTAAAGCATTTAGAAATGAAATTGTTGCCAGACAATTTATTTTCCGCATGCGCGAATTTGAACAAATGGAAATGCAGTTTTTTGTAAAACCAGGTGAAGAAATGAAATGGTACGAATACTGGAAAACGACGCGATTAAATTGGCACAAATCATTAGGATTAGGTGCTGAAAATTACCGTTTTCACGACCACGAAAAATTAGCACACTACGCAAATGCTGCCGCAGATATTGAATTTAATTTCCCTTTTGGATTTAAAGAATTAGAAGGCATTCATTCTCGTACTGATTTTGATCTAAAAGCGCACGAACAATTTTCTGGTAAAAAATTACAATATTTTGATACCGAAGAAAATAAAAATTATGTGCCTTATGTAGTAGAAACATCTGTTGGTTTAGACAGAATGTTTTTAGCCGTATTTTCAAAAGCATTACAAGAAGAAACATTAGAAGATGGCTCTACTAGAACAGTGTTGCGTTTGCCTTCTGTTTTAGCACCTACTAAAGCGGCTGTGTTACCTTTGGTTAAAAAAGATGGATTGCCAGAAATTGCCAAAGAAATTATGGAAGAATTAAAATGGGATTTCAATATGGCTTACGATGAAAAGGATGCTGTTGGCCGTCGTTACAGACGCCAAGATGCTTTGGGAACGCCATTTTGTATTACTGTTGACCATCAAACGGTGGAAGACAAAACGGTTACTATCCGTTACAGAGATACCATGCTTCAAGAACGCATAGCAATTACAGATTTGAAAAGCCTCATTGAACAGGAAGTTTCTGTAAGGAATTGGTTAACAAAAATGTAATTAAATAAAAACGCCAAACTCAAGTGAATTTGGCGTTTTTTTATTTTTTAGTATTTTGGTGTTCTTCAAGTCGTGCTAAAATGCGTTTGTGCAGGTGTTTGTAATTGTCAACTTCTGCAGCATAATATCTGTTATTTTGATGATAAGTAGTACTATCTATTTTGTATTTTTTATAAATGTAGTTTTTAGCATCTATTTTGTTAGCTTGTAAAATTTCTGGTGCATTTATTTTAGCAGCTTGTAAAATAGCTACATCGTATAAAATATTTTCCATAGTGGCTTCATCCAAAAGTTTTTTTGGCAGTTTTACAGGATTTTCGTTACACGCAAAAAACCCAAAAAAAATAGTTGCATAAATTATTTTTTTCATTGTTATTATCTATCAAAAGTTAGTCTTTCTCCTGCAATAATATCTTTTACTTTTCCATTGGCATAAGCCAATTTTCCATTCACAAATGTATGCGTCACTCTCGATTTAAAGCTGACACCTTCAAATGGCGACCAACCACATTTTGCAATAATATTTTCTTTTTTCACATTCCATGGCATGTGTGGATTAACTAAAACTAAATCGGCAAAATAACCTTCTTTAATAAAACCACGATTTTCTATTTTGAATATTTTTGCTGGATTATGACACATTTTTTCAACAATCTTCTCAATAGAAATCTTCCCTTTAAAGTAATATTCCATCATGGCGACTAAAGCATGCTGCACTAAGGGGCCACCTGATGGGCAAGTGGTATATGGATTTGATTTTTCTTCTAAAGTATGCGGGGCATGATCTGTGGCAATAACGTCTATTCTATCATCTAATAACGCTTTCCAAAGTGCGTCCTTATCTTCTTGCGTTTTAACGGCTGGGTTCCATTTAATTAATGAACCTTTGGTTTCATAATCTGCATCTGTAAACCATAAGTGATGGATGCAAACTTCAGCAGTAATTTGCTTTTTTTCAAGCGGCATTTTATTTGTAAATAAGTCTAATTCTTTAGCTGTTGAAATATGAAAAACATGCAACCTAGCTCCGGTTTTTTTAGCCAATTCAATAACCTTAACTGTAGATTCGTAACAAGCGGCTACACTTCTAATTTCTGGGTGTTTCGTTACAGGAATGTCATTACCATAGATTTCTT
>NZ_JBIPMS010000055.1:0-10592 GCF_044368995.1 Flavobacterium sp.
TTGCATCTAAAAAGTCTTTTAATTTATCTGGAGAAACTTTAACTTTAAAGATTAAAAATACAATTACACTGAAAACTAAAATCATAATCGTTCCAATATCCCCAGCATAATCTTGAATTAAATCATGTATTTCAAAACCAATTACTCCAGATAAATGGGGAACATAATCCCAAATAAGTCCAAAAAATAAAGAAATAGTAACAATAGCATATAAATCCCAAAAAGTGGATTTTCTAATTTTACTTAATGGCAAATCGATAACTAAATAAGCACCAATTAAAAAGAAAATCTTAACAAACAAGAAAGAAGCTATACCAAAACCTTGATACAAGAAGAAATCAGCCAACCAAGCACCTATTTTACCCAACCAATTTTCAACGACAACGTTTCTGTTAGCCAATTGATCAATTTGACTTTGGTCGTTACTACCTGAAATATAATACGATATAAACGATAATAATAAAAACAATGCAATTATAACAAAGAAAAAACCAACAACAAACTTTTGTCCTCGTGTGGTTTTAAATATAGAAGTACGCAGTTTCTTATCCGATGCGCTTGTTGTTTCTTTTTTAGCCATTAATTTTTATAAATTAAATAGTTTAGGCACATAAATTAATGCGCCTACTGTTAATGCACTACCTGCCGCAAATAAAACAGCACCAGCAGCAATATCTTTAATAAAACCTATTCTGTCATGAAATTCAGGATGAATAAAATCTGCTATTTTCTCTACGGCAGTATTCACACCTTCAATACCCAAAACCAGTCCGAAAGCTAGAACTTGCAACATCCACTCGATACGACTAATATGAAAATAAAAACCTGCAAAAATCATTAACAACATAATAGAAAATTGCACCATTATGCTGTGTTCAGTAGAAACTAATTTAAAGGCGCCTTTTACAGCGAAACCTACACTTTTAATTCTACCAAAAACAAATCTTTTATCTTGTATCATATTCTTTTTATGCGTTTAAAGCAGCTTCGTAATTTGGTTCGTTAGCAATTTCGCTTACCAACTCAGAATACGTAACTTTTCCATCTGCATCAATTACTATAATTGCTCTGGCATGTAATCCTTTTAAAACAGAATCAATTAGTGTTACCCCATAATCATTTCCAAAGCTTCCATCTCTAAAATCGGATAAGTTAACTACATTGTCTAATCCTTCCGAACTGCAAAAACGCTTTTGTGCAAAAGGCAAATCTTTAGAAATACACAAAACTTTAGTGTTTGCAATATCGTTAGCCATTTTATTAAACGTTCGAACTGAAGTAGCACAAGTAGGCGTATCAATACTTGGAAAAATATTTAAGATGACACGTTGTCCTTTAAAATCTTGTAAAGAAATTTCAGACAAATCGTTTCCTACTAATTGAAATTGTGGCGCAGCAGAACCAATTGCTGGTAAAGCGTTATTTGTGTTTACAGGATTTCCTCCTAAAGTTACTGTTGACATAGTTTTAAATTTTAAGGTTCAAAAATACAAAAAATATGTAAGTCAAATGTCAAATGTCAAAAAGTTTTTAAAGTCTTGTCTTAAATCTACACTTTAGACTTTACGACTTTTCGACTTTCGACTTTCGACTTTCGACTTTCGACTTTCGACTTTCGACTTTACGACTTTACGACTTTACGACTAACTCAAACCAACTTCCACAATACATCTTCCGGTACTGGAGCGATAATTTCTAATGGATCTTTAGTAACAGGATGCGTTAACACCAATTTTCTAGCATGTAAATGAATACCACCGTTAGGATTGCTTCTATCAAAACCATATTTCAAGTCGCCTTTAATTGGGCAGCCTACAGCTGTGAGTTGCGCTCTAATTTGATGATGACGTCCGGTGTACAAATCGATTTCTAACGCATAATAATTATCTAATTTCTGAATAATTTTATAGGATAATTTGGCTTCTTTAGCTTCCGGAACCTCCTTTAAATGCGCTTTAGAAGTATTGTTTTTAGTGTTTCTTCTTAAAAAATGCACCAAAGTATCTTCCGTTTTTGGTGGTGCATTTTTAACGATAGCCCAATAAGTTTTTTGCGTTTCTCTGTTTTTAAACGTTTCGTTCAAACGCGTTAGGGCTTTTGATGTTTTAGCAAAAACCACAATTCCAGTTGTTGGTCTATCCAAACGATGCACCACACCAAGAAAAACCTCTCCAGGTTTGTCGTAAGCTACTTTTAAATACGATTTTACAATATCCGATAAGGGTTCATCACCTGTTTTATCTCCTTGTACGATATCTCCAACGCGCTTATTCACTACTATTATATGATTGTCTTCATGAAGAATTTGAAGGTTTTTAGAATCGGAAACTATTTTCATTTGTATTTTAGATTGTTAGAAGGTTAGACATCTTAGAAGGTTAGATTTTAGACTTCTTAGAAGGTTAGATTTTAGACATCTTAGAAGGTTAGATTTTAGACTTCTTAGAAGGTTAGATTGTTAGACCTTTTAGATTGTTAGAGGATTAGATTATTAGATTTCTTAGAAGGTTAGATTATTAGATTATTAGTGTGGAACGAAATTTAGAAGTCATTTTGATGATTTCTTCTAATTGTTGGCATAATTCTTTTGCTTTTTCTGGGGTTAAAAAACCCAAATCTACAGAAATTAATAGCTGCGTTTCTACTTCATATGCAGAACCGATAGCGATTTCTAAAAATCTTGCAAATTCTTTATTAGAACTTCTTGAAGATCCTTCTGCTATATTTGAAGGAATAGAAACAGAGGCGCGCCTTAATTGATTGGTTAACCCAAACTTTTCTTCTGGTGGAAATGATGCTGTTTCATTATAAATTTTAGAACAGAACAACCTGCTTTTTTGCCAAATTCCCAATTCCTTAAATTTATGCATATATGTTATTGTGTTTTAATTGTCATAAAGTTAAAAAGTCTAACCTGTCTAAAAATCTAAGAAGTCTAACTAGTCTAACTTAATATTGTTCATTCGCATTAGGAAAATCAACTGATTTTACATCAGACACATATTGTCCAATGGCTTTAGTCATGTCTTCAAATAAATTCATGTACCTGCGTAAAAATCTTGGGCTAAATTCGTGTGTCATACCAATCATATCATGCAATACCAATACCTGACCGTCTACTCCACTCCCCGCTCCAATTCCAATTACTGGAATAGAAATACTTTCTGCAACTTTTTGAGCTAATTTAGCTGGTATTTTTTCTAAAACTAGAGCGAAACAACCAATACGTTCTAACATTTTAGCATCTTCTAACAATTGATCTGCTTCTTCCTCTTCTTTAGCACGAACGGTGTACGTTCCGAATTTATATATCGATTGTGGTGTTAATCCCAAATGTCCCATAACAGGAATACCAGCATTTAATATTTTCTTAATAGATGATTCAATTTCTTTACCACCTTCTAATTTTACAGCGTGTCCCCCGCTTTCTTTCATAATACGAATAGAAGAACGCAACGCCTCTTTAGGATCGGATTGATAACTTCCAAAAGGCAAATCAACCACAACTAACGCTCTATCAACCGCTTTCACCACACTACTTGCGTGATAAATCATTTGATCTAAAGTTATTGGTAACGTGGTTTCGTTTCCTGCCATTACATTACTTGCGGAATCGCCTACTAAAATCACATCAATACCTGCTGTGTCTACAATTTTTGCCATTGTGAAATCGTATGCTGTTAGCATAGAAATTTTTTCACCATTGGCTTTCATGTCAATTAACGACTTCGTAGTAATTTTTTTATAATCTTTTTTTGCTACAGACATACGCTTTAGTGTTCAGTTATCAGTTTTAAGTGTTCAGTTATGTACCGAACGAAATATTTTGTAAAATTAATATAAAGATATGGATTGTAGCAATTTTTATACATTTAATACCAATAAATAAATGTAACCACAATGAAACAATTATTTATTTTACTATTTTTTGGTTTTTGAAAACAACAGTTGGAAAATTGTTCATATAATTGATACCTGAAGAAAATAGAAATCAAATAAATCTGCTAAATAGTCGTACCTATCAAAATTAACAATCCGCCAATCCTACTCCAATAGCTAAGCCGCCTTCAGAAGTTTCTTTGTATTTTGAATTCATATCTTTAGCGGTTTCCCACATGGTGGCCACTACTTTATCTAAAGGCACCAACACATTTTTAGCATCGGTTTCTAAAGCCAATTCTGCAGCGTGTATGGCTTTTATCGCCCCCATGGTATTGCGTTCTATGCAGGGCACTTGCACCAAACCACCAATAGGGTCGCAAGTCATGCCTAAATGATGTTCCATGGCTATTTCAGCAGCAACTAAGACTTGGTCTGGCGTACCGCCCATTAATTCGCACAAAGCCGCAGCGGCCATAGCCGAAGAAACGCCAATTTCTGCTTGACAACCTCCCATAGCTGCTGAAATTGTAGCACCTTTTTTGAAGATACTACCAATTTGTCCTGCTACCATCAAAAATTGTTTGATTTCTTTTTCGCCAGCATGATGATTTTCAATCACCAAATAATACATCAAAACTGCCGGAATTACGCCTGCACTTCCGTTGGTAGGTGCTGTAACTACTCGACCTAAAGAAGCATTTACTTCATTTACTGCCAATGCAAAACAGGAAACCCATTTTAATATTTGACGGAACTTCACCTCCGTTTGACGAATACAAGTCAACCATTCTTGTGGCGAATTATAATTGGCAATTCCGATTAAATTGGTATGCATGTCGTACGCTCTTCGTTTCACGTTTAATCCACCAGGTAAAATACCATCGGTATGCGCGCCAATGTACATACATTCTAACATGGTATGCCAAATTCGCATTAATTCGGTATGAATTACTTCTTCGGAACGCAATGATTTTTCGTTTTCATACACAATTTCAGAAACCAATTTGCTTTCTGAATGACAAAATGCTAATAATTCTACTCCCTTATCAATTGGAAAAGGAAAAGTACCTTTTATTTCTATTTTTGAAGTTGTATCTGCTTCTTCCTTAACTACAAAGCCACCTCCAATGGAATAAAAAGTTGAACTGTATTCACCGTCATTTGTATAGGCAGTAAACAGCATACCATTAGCATGAAAAGGTAAAAAATTCTTATTGAAAAAGATATCTGAGACTACATTAAAATGAATTTTGAATTCGTTATCTAAAATCAATTCATTACTTGTTTTGATACCTTCAATAATAGATGCAATGTCATCAATAGGTACTAATTCTGGATCGGCGCCGCTTAAACCCAACATCACAGCTAAATCTGTAGCGTGGCCTTTTCCTGTTAAAGAAAGTGACCCATATAAATCGACTTTTACGCGATGTACGTCATTAATTATATTCTGATTTCGTAATTCTGCTAAAAACTGTTCTGCAGCACGCCAGGGTCCTAAAGTGTGTGAACTTGAAGGCCCTACGCCTATTTTTAACATATCAAAAACTGAAATACATTCCATAAACTAAATCGTTATAGTAGCAAAGATAGCATTTGAAGTTGGAAGTTAGAAATACGAAGTGAAAATATTTGAAAATTGTATGTTGTATAATAAAAAAAGGAACAAATTCTATAGAACTTATCCCTTTTTTTTTATGCCTTAAACCCAAACCCTCCTAATACCAACGCTTCTTATTCTGTTTAGAAGCATCAGACTTTCTTGAATTTGAATTGTCTGAATTTTCAGATTTAGCTGCTTTTGGTGTTTTTGGTGTGTTATTTTGTTTTGGCCTAGGATTTCTTCTGTCGCCTCGGGTATCCGTTTCTTTATTCTTTAATTCGTCTTCCGTAAATTCTCTGTATGGATACGGATTTTCTTTTACGACTTTAATTTGCTGACGCGTAAGTTTTTCAATGTCTTTCCAAAATGGTAATTCATCTTTACCACAAAAAGAAATCGCTAAACCTTCATTTCCAGCTCTACCTGTTCTACCAATTCTATGAACATAGGTTTCTGGTATGTTTGGCAAATCGAAATTAATCACATAAGGTAACAAATCGATATCAATTCCTCGAGCGGCAATATCTGTTGCCACTAAAACGGAGATTTCTTGACTTTTAAATCCGTCTAAGGTTTTAATTCTGTTGTTTTGAGATTTATTTCCGTGAATCGCTTCAGCAGAAATATTTTTTACTTTTAATGCTTTTACCACATTATCGGCACTGTGTTTCGTTCTTACAAAAACCAACACATTATTTATATTTTCTTCTTCAATTAAATGAATCAGTAATTTTCGTTTGTCTTCTTTCTGAACCATGTATACTTTTTGGTTCACGCGTTCTGCTGTACTAGAAATAGGCGCTACCGAAACGTATTTAGGTTTTTTCAAAAACTGGTCGGCTAATTCTCTAATAGCAACTGGCATCGTAGCAGAAAACAATAATGTTTGACGGTTTTCAGGAATTAATTTGATGATTTTCTTCACATCATTAATAAAACCCATATCTAACATTTGATCCGCTTCATCAATAACCAAATGATGTAAGTTATCCATATCCAAATAACCTTGTTTATTTAAATCCAAAAAGCGACCTGGAGTGGCAATTAATATATCAACACCGTCTTTTAATTGTTGTACTTGAGGGACTTGACTTACACCACCATAAATAACCATCGATTTGGTATTCATATATTTTCCGTAAGTGGCAAAACTATCTTGAATTTGATGGGCCAATTCACGCGTTGGCGCTAAAACTAGAGTTCTAATTACTTTTCGTTTCGTCTTAGAACCTACTATTGGATGTAAATAATTTAAAATTGGAATGGCGAATGCACCTGTTTTTCCTGTTCCTGTTTGTGCACAACCCACTAAATCATGTTCTTCTAAAATAACAGGAATGGCTTGCTGCTGTATGGGTGTTGGCGTAATATATTTTTCTTCTTCTAAAACCTGAAGTATATTTCTATGTAAATTTAAATCTTGAAATGTCATATTTGTATTTTGAATGGCAAAGATACAACTTTGAATGTGTAATAGAGAATTTTGATTTGCTTTATTTATGAATTACCAATGAATTTTGACAGATTACCAACAAGTTAGGAATAAATTAAATGACATAATGTCAGATATTATAGCCTTGTAAAAAGAAATACTGACAATTTATATTGGTATAGTAACTTGGCACAAAACTTGACTTATCCAAAATGAGTTTAAAAAATAAACCGAATAAAATTTAAAATTAAATAAAATGAGTAAGATTATTGGAATCGATTTAGGTACAACCAATTCTTGTGTTTCTGTAATGGAAGGTGGAGAACCAGTTGTAATTGCTAATGCAGAAGGAAAAAGAACAACACCATCTGTAATTGCATTTGTAGAAGGTGGAGAAATTAAAATTGGTGATGCAGCAAAAAGACAAGCGGTAACTAACCCAACAAAAACTATTGCTTCTATCAAAAGATTTATGGGTAACAAGTACTCGGAAAGTGCTAAAGAAGCTTCTACTGTTGCTTACAAAGTAGTTAAAGGTGATAACGACACACCACGTGTTGATATTGATGGTCGTTTATACACGCCACAAGAATTATCTGCAATGACTTTGCAAAAAATGAAAAAAACTGCTGAAGACTATTTAGGTCATTCAGTTACAGAAGCAGTTATTACTGTTCCTGCATATTTTAACGATGCACAACGTCAAGCAACTAAAGAAGCTGGTGAAATTGCAGGTTTAAAAGTAATGAGAATTATCAATGAGCCAACTGCTGCGGCATTAGCTTACGGATTAGACAAACAAGGTACTGATCAAAAAATTGCAGTATTCGATTTAGGTGGTGGAACTTTCGATATTTCTATCCTTGAATTAGGAGATGGCGTTTTTGAAGTATTATCTACTAACGGAGACACGCACTTAGGTGGAGACGATTTTGACCAAGTAATTATCGACTGGTTAGCGAACGACTTTAAAGCTGCTGAAGGTTTAGATTTAAGAAAAGACCCAACTGCGTTACAACGTTTAAAAGAAGCTGCTGAAAAAGCGAAAATTGAATTATCTGCTTCTGCTCAAACAGAAATTAACTTACCATACGTTACCGCTACGGCTTCTGGACCAAAACACTTAGTACAAACATTAACACGTGCTAAATTTGAACAATTGGCTGATTCTTTAATCAAGCGTTCAATGGAACCAGTAGTTAAAGCTTTAAAAGATGCTGGTTTATCAGTTTCTGATATTGATGAAGTTATCTTAGTTGGAGGTTCTACTCGTATACCAGTTATACAAGAAAAAGTTGAAAAATTCTTCGGTAAAAAACCATCAAAAGGAGTAAATCCTGATGAAGTTGTAGCTATTGGAGCTGCAATTCAAGGTGGTGTTTTAACTGGTGATGTAAAAGATGTATTGTTATTAGACGTAACACCTTTATCATTAGGAATTGAAACCATGGGTAACGTAATGACAAAATTAATTGAGTCTAACACCACTATCCCTACAAAAAAATCGCAAGTTTTCTCAACTGCAGCAGACAACCAACCAAGTGTTGAAATTCACGTTATTCAAGGTGAAAGAACAATGGCGGCAGATAACAAAACTATTGGTCGTTTCCATTTAGATGGTATTCCACCAGCAGCAAGAGGAATTCCTCAAATTGAAGTAACTTTTGATATTGATGCAAATGGTATCATTAAAGTTTCTGCAACTGATAAAGGAACTGGAAAATCTCACGATATTCGTATCGAAGCGTCTTCTGGTTTAACAGCTGAAGAAATCGAAAGAATGAAAAAAGATGCGGAATTAAACGCTGAGTCAGATAAAATTGCTAAAGAAACTGCAGATAAAGTAAATGAAGCAGATTCAATGATTTTCCAAACAGAAAAACAATTAGCTGAATTTGGTGAAAAATTATCTGAAGATAATAAAACAGCCATTAACTTAGCTTTAATTGAATTAAAAATGGCTTACGAAGCAAAAGATGTTGCTGCAATTACGCCTGCTTTAGAAAAAATCAATACTGCTTGGACAAATGCATCTGCAGAAATGTATAATACTGGTGAAGCTCAAGGAGCTGCACAAGCAGAACCACAAGCTTCTGATAACACTACACAAGATGTAGAATTTGAAGAAGTGAAATAATTTACGATTTACGATGTAAGATTTACGATGTAAGATTAATGAGTAAATAATTAAAAACCGAGTAAGAAATTACTCGGTTTTTTTATTTTCAATAAATCTAAATATTCTTTTTAAGTTTTTCGTATTTGTTATGAATTAATAAAATTAATATTCCAAATACTACAGAAAAGACTAACAAAATATCATTCAATATCCCTTCGGTATTAAAAGATAACTTTATCATTATAGTAGATATAATGAAACCAGAATTTCTAATTACAGTACTGAATTTGTCTGAATGTAAAAATGAAAATAGCAAAATTAACACATCAACTAAAATTAATACAGTGAAGAAATCTTCAAAAAATATCTTATTAATATCATCAAAATTATATACTAATTCATTGACAGAAAAGAAACTTTTTACAATCCAATCGTAAAAACTATAAAAGGACAAAATCAATAAAACAGGAACCAAAAAAGAGGCAATCCCTTTCTTTATAGCTATAAATCGCTCAATTTTATCATTTATTACCGCCTCCTTTTTTTGTAAATCACTCAATCTGTAAAAAATAAAAATCAGAAAAAACAACACTACAACAGCAACAATATCATATAAAAAAATTAAATCGTACTTAACTGCAAACCAATTACTTGTTAATTCTAGATTTGAAATATCTTTAAAAATCCTTCTAATTATAATTAACAAAATAATCTCATATTGTTTACCAATATATATGGTTGTAGATTTTGGAAGATAATAAACTAATAAATACACCTCGTAAATAAGTATAAAAGAAAACGGTGTATATATAGCTGCTATGGGATTATTATATAAACTTGTAACTAGCTCAAGTTGAATGAAATTAATTTTATTTAAGAAAATAAAAAGTAAGTGACCAATAAAAGCAATAATTGAAATGTAGATGATCACATTCTCGCTCTTATCTTTGAACTTTTCATTTAAAAAAAAGTTGAGTAACGTTTGTATTTTTTTCATAAACTTAATTTTATTAAATGAAACAATAAATTTAAAAAACTAAAAAGATAAACATTAACAAGAAAAAAAATTACTTGGCATATTTAAACTTTCTAATCATATTATAAATAACAAGCACATGCGGAAATGTAATTGCTGCTAAAAAACTAAAAAACAATGAATTAAACAACTTCAATTCACTAGAAAAAAAATAAAACATACCCAAACCAAACAACGAAATTAGCCAATAAGGAAGAGCTGACTTAAAATATTTTAAAAAATTGATGTAAGTAAATTCACCATATAAAAAACTCACCTGATTAATAATTGATGGTAAACTATGCCAAACTACAAAATAAATAGTAAATCCCCAAATTAATGAAGACACCTTAAATATAATAGAAAAAACTATTAAGTAAAATAATTCTTTAAGTAACAATTTTCTATTATTATTATTTGTCTTTAAAATTTGTACAGAAAAAACAAGGAACAAAATTACTATTATTAATAAACCGCAAGTTATCACTAGTGGATTAAGTTTAAATTTTGAAATATCTGAAATTACCAAAATCACTTCATT
>NZ_JBIPMS010000150.1:0-3474 GCF_044368995.1 Flavobacterium sp.
ATTCTATCATTTTAATAGCGGCAATTGCTGCTTCAATTCCTTTGTTTCCGTGCTTTCCTCCACTTCTATCGATAGATTGTTGCATCGTATTATCTGTTAAGACACAAAAAATAGTAGGCACATCGTAAAATAAATTTAAATCTTTCATGCCTTGGGTTACGCCATCGCAAACAAATTCAAAATGCATGGTTTCGCCTTTAATCACACAACCTATAACAATTACAGCATCTAACTCTAATTTTTCATGCATTTGTCGGGCGCCAAAAATTAATTCAAAACTTCCTGGAACATTCCAACGATTTATATTTTCAGGTAATGCACCACAATCTGATAAAGCTGTAATGACACCATTATATAATCCTTCGGTTACATTATTATTCCATTCTGAAACAACAATCCCAAACCGAAAATCTTTCGCATTTGGGATTTTGTTTTTATCGTATTGAGATAAATTTTTATTTTCGGTGGCCATTATTTTTCCAATGAAGCAATTAAAATGTCTACTGTACTTCCTTCTTGAGAAGTTTCGTATTTTTCTTTTATAGTTTTTAAATAACCTAAAGCTTCGTCATTTTTCTTTAAAACAATTGCCATATTTGCAGCTTTCAACAAAAATCTTGGAGTGATAAAATCATTTTCATCAACATTAGCAGCTTCAACATATAATTTTAAAGCTTCTTCATTATTATTTAATTCTGCGTTAGCATCACCTTTTGCACCGATAGCCAAAGCATGTAAATTTAATTCTTTTGTTGAAAAATTATCTAAATGTTCAATTGCTTTTTTGAAGTCTTTCAAATGTAAACAGGCCATACCAGCAGAATATTCTGCTAAATTAGCTGCTTTTGTTCCTGAATATTCAGAAATAATTCCTTCAAAACCTAATTTACCTTCGCCGCCTTTTAAAGACAATTTAAATAACGAATCTTGTTTTTCTGTAGCGTCAACTGCTTTTTGAAAATACATTTGTGCTTGATTCATTTCTTTAAATGCTTCTTCTTGGCTAGGAGTAGCAATATATTTATCGTATAAAATATATGCTAAAGTTGCAATTGCAACTGCTGCAATTACTCCTAAAATCGCTTTTTGGTTTTTTATAACCCATTCTTCTGTTTTATTTGCGGTTTCATCTAAAGTATTAAAAACGCCAGCAGTGGTGCTATCTTTTTCGTTTACATTTATGTCATCAACACTTGTATCAAATGCAGGGTCTTTTTCTACTTCAGGTTTTGATGATTTATAACCTCTTTTATTATATGTTGCCATTGAACTAAAATTTTATTAGAAGTGCAAAAATATACTTTTTATTTAAATTTAAAAGTGCTTTTATTTATATTTTTAAAAATTGAACTTACATTTGTACTCGAAAGTATAATTTTTGATGCTTTTCACCGAAAAAACGTGATTTTAAAAAAACTATCTTTACTTAATTATAAGAACATTGCAGAGAATTCTTTTGAATTTGAAAGCAAAATAAATGCTATTGTAGGAAAAAACGGCATTGGAAAAACCACAATTTTAGATGCAATTTATCATTTAGCAGTTGGAAAAAGTTATTTTAACCCCCTTTCTACACAAAATATCAAACACGGTGAAGAGTTTTTTGTAATTGATGGCGTGTTTGAAAAAGAAAATCGTACGGAACAAATTATATGTAGTTTCAAAAAAGCGCAAAAAAAGATTTTAAAACGCAACGGAAAAATTTACGAAAAATTTTCAGAACATATTGGATTAATTCCAATTGTGATTATTTCACCCAGCGATACAGATTTGATTATTGAAGGAAGCGAAACCCGAAGAAAATTTATTGATAATGTAATTTCTACTTTTGATATTACTTATTTAAATACATTAATAAATTACCAGAAAACGTTACAACAACGTAATGCATTATTGAAGTATTTTGCATTAAATCAGGTTTTTGATGCAGATAATTTGAATATTTACAATGAACAATTATCTGTGTTTGGACACATAATTTTCACAAAAAGAAAAGATTTTTTAGAAAAATTCATTCCCGTTTTTCAAGAATTATATGAAGTTATATCAGAAAATGCAGAAAAAGTAACTATTGTATATGAAAGTCAACTATATGAGGAAAGTTTAGACACATTACTAATTCAAAATCTTCAAAAAGACAGAATTACGCAATATACTACTTGCGGGATTCATAAAGACGATGTTTTATTCAATATAAATGATTTTCCTGTTAAAAAATTTGGATCGCAAGGACAACAGAAATCATTTTTGATTGCCTTGAAATTAGCGCAGTTTGATTTCATTAAAAAACAAACAAAAACGTTGCCAATTCTACTTTTTGATGATATCTTTGACAAGTTAGATGCTTTTAGAGTGCAACAAATTGTGAATATGGTAAACGATGATGTTTTTGGACAAATTTTTATTTCCGACACGCATCCTGAAAGAACCGAAAACATAATAAAACAAACACATAAAAGTTATAAAATATTTACTATTTAGATTTATTTAGATGGTTAGATTATTAGACCATAAACGAATCAACAAAAAACATATAAACATTATAATTTTTTATAAAATGATAAACTTTAAATCAATTATCGTAACAGCAATTATAACATTATCAATTAGTTGCACAAATAGTCAAAACTTTAAAAGCGTTGATGCTTCGGTATTTAAAGCCACGATTATAAAAACGGATGACGCACAAATTTTAGATGTTAGAACACCTGGAGAATATGCAAACGGTAAAATTGCAGATGCCAAAAACGTGGATTGGAACGGAGATTCTTTTGATACTCAAGTTGCTAATTTAGATAAATTAAAACCCGTTTTTGTGTATTGCTTAAGCGGCGGAAGAAGTAAAAAAGCAGCCAATCATTTAGTAGAATTAGGTTTTAAAAATATTATCGAATTAGATGGCGGATATATGGCTTGGGGAAAAGCCAATCCAAAAAACAATGCAGTTTGGTCTGGTATGACGCGAGAAGATTATAACAAAATACTGATTTCAGACAAAACGGTTGTAATTGATTTTTACGCAGAATGGTGTGGTCCTTGCAAAAAAATGGGGCCTTATTTAGATAAAATTAGTAAAGAAATGGCGGATAATGTAATCATTCACCGAATTGATGCTGATAAAAACAAATCGTTATTTAATGCATTAGGTTACGAAGGTTTACCGGTAATAATTGTAATCCAAAACGGAAAACAAAGCTTCTTTAAAAACGAATTTGTTAGCGAAGAAGAGTTGAGAAAAGCTTTATAAGAACTCAGTAAAAAGTAAAAAGAACTAAATAAAAACTTATCACTATTCACTATTTACTATTCACTCAAATATATGAATATCATACAACAACAATCGTTAAAAAAATACAACACCTTTGGCATTGAAGCTTTTGCTTCGGAATTTTGCGAAGTAAATTCGGTTACCGATTTAGCAGATGTTTTAAAAGAAAACCAGCAGAAAAAACTCTTTATTTTAGGTGGCGGAAG
>NZ_JBIPMS010000056.1:0-10558 GCF_044368995.1 Flavobacterium sp.
TTGAGATTTTAGAAACATTATCTAAAGAATATAAAACGGCTTTAATTATTGTCACACACGATAATCGTATTAAAGCCAAATTCACCAATCAAATTACAATGGTATGATCGGAAAATTAGCATGGAAAAATATTTGGTTAAAACCATTGAATACCATTTTGAGCATTTTGTTATTAACGGCTTCAGTAGCCATTATAACAGTTTTAATTTTAGTTGAAAAACAATTCGAGGAAAAGTACCAAAGTAATTTAGACGGTGTCGATTTGGTATTAGGCGCTCAAGGAAGTCCTTTACAACTCGTGTTATCATCAGTCTATCAGGTGGATGATCCAACAGGAAATATAAGTTATGATTCGGTAAAAGTTTGGATGCAACATCCGTACGTAAAAAAAGCCATTCCGTTAGCGTATGGCGACAATTACGTGGGATTCAAAATAGTAGGAACAACACCAGATTACATAGAAAAATATCAGGCCAAAATAGCGGAAGGAAAAGTATTTGATCACAATTTTGAAGTCGTAATTGGAGCAGAAGTTGCCGAAAAACTGAATTTAAAATTAGGTGATACTTTCAAAGGTACCCACGGAAGCGCCACTGAAGGTGAAGTTCATGACCACGGAGAATATAGTATTGTAGGAATTGCTTCTAAAACAGGAAAAGTAATTGATAATTTAATTTTGTCAAATATTCCAACCGTTTGGCAAATGCACCAAGATGAAGGTCACGAAGAAGTTGCTGAAAACCCTGCTCACGGAGAACCTGGACATGTGCATGAAGAAGAAGAGCATGTTCATTCTGAGGCATGCCATCATGATTCTCATGAATCGGATATGACTATCGATGAGCCAAACATGGAAATAACTTCCGTTTTAATTGAGTTTAAAAACAAAATGGGTGTTTTTATGTGGCCAAATATTATTGCACAGAATACTAAAATGCAAGCCGCTTTGCCAACTTATCAAATGAACAGATTGTTCGATATGTTCGGTGTTGGATTAAATGCCTTGAAATATTTGGCATTCGGAATTATGTTAATTTCTGGAATATCAATTTTCATTGCTTTATTCAATACCTTAAAAGAAAGAAAAGCGGAATTTGCCTTAATGCGCGTAAACGGAGCCAAAAAACACCAACTGCTTTTAGTGGTGTTACTCGAAAGTATTTTACTTTGTATAGTTGGCTATTTTTTCGGAACTGTTTTAGGCAGATTAGGAATAGTGCTATTATCAAAAGCATCAGAATCAGATTTTAAATTAGGATTTGATCCTATGGAAATTATCTGGGAAAAAGAAGTACTTTTATTTGGGTTAACCCTTTTAATAGGATTATTAGCCGCTTTAATTCCGGCCATAAAAGCATATACAATTAATATATCAAAAACATTAGCAAATGCGTAATTCGATAAAAATGATGACGGCCTTATTAATTGGCGTTTTCTTATTCAGTTTTCAAAATCAAAGTGAAGAAGTTACTTTTTCCAATTCAAAAAAAGCATTTGCTGCAACAGATACTTTGACTTGGAAATTGTTAGGTGAAATTAAATACATGAAGAAAAAGCATGCGTCGTACGGCGAAGTTGATTTTCCAATTATCAATACCAAATTAAAAAAATTAGCCAAAAAAACAATTGTAATGAGTGGGTTTATTGTGCCTATTGATAACAAAAATTATGCTTTAAGCAAAAACGTTTTTGCATCTTGTTTTTTCTGCGGAAAATCAGGTCCAGAAACCATTATGGGTATTAAATTTAAAGGCGCGACACCAAAATTAAAAACAGATACTTATCTAACTATAAAAGGTACGTTTCGCCCGAATGAAGATGACGTAGAAGATTGGATTTATAATTGTGATAATGCCGAAATTGTAAAGGGAAAATAAATTTGGAAGATATAAAACACCTTTTTTTCGATTTAGATCATACGCTTTGGGATTTTGAGAAAAATTCAGGTTTAGCGTTTGAAAAAATATTTCGAGAACTAAATTTTAATATCGATTCTGAAGTATTTATGGATATTTATAATCCTATTAATGTTGCGTATTGGAAATTATATGAGAAAAACGAGATTGATCAAGAAACACTTCGTGTAAATCGAGTTAAAGACGCTTTTGAGGTACTTAATTTTGAGATTTCATTAGATCAAATTAAGACCATTTCACATCTATTTATTGAGTATTTAACATCAAATAATCATTTGATAGAAGGTACAATTGAAACGTTAGACTATTTAAAAGATAAATATATATTACATATAATTACAAACGGATTTTCATTTGTACAAGATGTAAAATTACAAAAAAGCAATTTGGATAAATATTTCGTTACAATTACCAATTCGGAAGCTGCGGGACATAAAAAACCTCATGAAAATATTTTCAAACATGCGTTATCTGTAGCAAACGCAACTAAAAAAGAAAGTATAATGATTGGTGATAGTTTTGAAGCAGATGTTTTAGGTGCGCTAAATTTCGGAATAAATGCCGTTTATTTTAATCCTAAGGCCGAAATAATTTCGCACAAACAAGTTCTTCAAATACAAAGTTTAACACAATTAAAAAATTTATTATGATGAAAAATCTCTCTATTTTAGCACTACTTTTCTTGTCATTTACCTCATTTGCTCAGGAAAACAAAGTAATTATTATTTCTAATAAATACGAATTTCAAAAAGAAAAAAACACCTACAACATTAATAATATGCTAAAAGCAATTTTAGTTTCAAATAATTATCAAGTGTTTTTTGATGATGAAGTTTTGCCTGTATCGATTGCTCAAAACAGATGTAATGCTTTAACCGGCGTTTTATTAGATAACAGTAATTTGTTAGTAACGAAACTAAAATTTCAAATTAGAGATTGTAAAAACAATTTACTATTTGAAACGGCAGAAGTAAAAACAAGAGAAAAAGACTATCAAAATGCTTATATTGAAACAGTTAGAATGTTAAGCCCGGAATTAAAAAAATATAATGCAACTGTAATTCAAGAGAAAGATGTTGTTGCAACACCAGAACTAGATGAAAGACTTAAAATTTCAGAATTTAAAACGTTTTTAAATTGTAGTTTTGTAAAAGTAGGTGATGGTTTTTCAATTTTTGATGTTAATCAGATACAGGTTTTAGAAATGAATATAACTTCTAGTCCCAATATATTTATTGCATTTAAGTATGGTGTAAATGGTGTTTATACGAAAACAGATAAAAAAGGTATTTTCGAATATTATTTTGAAGGTAAATATATGGTTGAAGAGTATTTGTTTTAGTTAATAGGTTAATTTTCTTTTACCTATTTGGTATAATTAAACTTAAAAATAGTTTAGCCACGAATTTTCGAATTATCATCAAAGATGATCTAATTTTTTCGTTTGTTAAGTAGATATTCGAGAATTCGTGGCAAAAAGAGTACAATTAATAACTATCTTAAGTTTTAAACCCAACACCCAATACCTTATACCCAATACCCAACACCCAACAACCAAAACCCAACTAATACCCATATTTATTTTTCCATCGGTTTTTTAAAAATTGACGAATTTCTTTTTCCCTGGCGTTTTCGCCTGGTTCAAAGAAAGTAGTTTCCGAAATTTCGGTTGGTAAAAATTCTTGTTCTGCAAAATTATTCTCAAAATCGTGCGAATATTTGTATTCCTCGCCATAACCTAATTCTTTCATTAATTTGGTTGGCGCATTTCTTAAATGTATCGGAACAGATAAATCTCCGGTTTGTTTTACTACTTGTTGCGCTTTTCCAATGGCCATATAACCGGCATTGCTTTTTGCAGAAGTGGCTAAGTAAATGGCACATTGACTTAAAATAATTCTGCTTTCTGGATGGCCAATTGTACTCACAGCTTGAAAGGCATTATTCGCCATAATAAATGCTGTCGGATTGGCGTTTCCAATATCTTCACTTGATAAAATCAACATTCTACGGGCTATAAATTTTACGTCTTCGCCACCTTCAATCATTCTGGCTAGCCAATAAACCGCGCCATTCGGGTCGCTTCCACGAATTGATTTTATAAATGCTGAAACAATATCGTAATGTTGTTCGCCTGTTTTATCGTACAATACCGTATTTTTTTGTACCAATTGCATTACTTTTTCATTTGTAATGTCAATGGTGTCGCCTTCAGTTGCGTTAATAACCAACTCAAAAACGTTTAATAATTTTCTACCATCACCACCTGATAATCTCAATAAAGCTTCGGTTTCAATTAAACTAATTTTTTTGGTTTTTAGATAGTCATCTGTCGCAATGGCTCGGTGTAAAATAGTCTCTAAATCTTCTTTTGTAAACGCATTTAATATATAAACCTGACATCGTGACAAAAGTGCAGGTATGACTTCAAAACTCGGATTTTCAGTAGTGGCGCCAATTAAAGTGATCCAACCTTTTTCTACTGCTGCTAAAAGCGAATCTTGTTGCGATTTGCTAAAACGGTGAATCTCATCAATAAATAAAATAGGATTTTTTGCTGTGAATAAACCACCGCTTTGTTTGGCTTTTTCAATAACATCTCGAATGTCTTTTACCCCCGAATTTATCGCGCTCAACTCGTAAAACGGTCGTTTACTTTCCTGTGCCATAATTTGTGCCAAGGTAGTTTTTCCTGTTCCTGGAGGCCCCCATAAAATTAAACTTGGAATAAATCCTTTTGCAATTTGTTGGGTCAAAGAGCCGTTTTCGCCAATCAAATGAGATTGGCTAATGTATTCTGATAAAGTTTTCGGACGAATTCGTTCTGCTAAAGGTGTTGTCATAAAGCAAATTTAAACAATGCATACTTCCCAAACAATTTTTTTTAATTTTAATATGATATGCCAAAATTTCATATCTTGTACTTTGGCTTCATTTTTGACTTTTGTTTTTATATTCAAAAATATTTTTTCAAGCTCAATCCTTTTGACTTTACGACATTTAAACTTTTGACTAACCAATGCTTAAATCATCAATAGATAAAAATTTTTATTTTTCACTTTCCGTGATGCTATTTCCGTTACTCTTTGTATTGTTGTTATGGATGACGTATTATTTGAATTTGCATTATTTTCCAGAACTGTATCAATATGGGATTTTGCCTAAGACGGTTAAAGGTTTGCGAGGCATTCCATTACATATTTTTATTCACGGAAATTTCAAACATTTGCTAAATAATTCTATTCCGATTTTCTTTTTGGTAATGGCTTTGAAGTATTTTTACCGCCAACAGTTTTTTAAAGTATTATTTTTAGGTATTTTATTTACTGGGTTAGGCACATGGCTTTTGGGTAGAAATTCCTATCACATTGGCGCTAGCGGATTGGTGTACTGTTTGGTGAGTTTTATCTTTTTTAAAGGCATTTTAACCAAATATTACCGATTAGTCGCTTTGTCTTTAACCATCGTTTTGTTATATGGAGGAATTATTTGGTATATGTTTCCCAATGCAGAAACGTTAAAGGGAAATGTTTCCTGGGAAGGTCATTTTGCTGGTTTTGTAACGGGTTTGATTATGGCAATTTTTATAAAAACACCTCAGTTTGACAAACCTATTTTCTATGATTGGGAACATCCAGATTTCGATCCAACTGATAAACCTTTCTTTAAACAATTTGACGAAAACGGCAATTTTATTAATCCACCAAAACCTGAAATTGTTGAGGAAATTAGTCAATTAGATAATTAGATAATTAGATAATTAGATAATTGTTCAGATAATTATCTAATTGGCACATTGACTATTGGCACATTGACTAATTATCTAATTAGAAATTCGTTGTCTCACTACTTCATACAAAAAAGCACCACAAGCTACAGAAACATTTAAAGATTCAATAGTTCCGTACATAGGTAATTTTGCTTTTTCATCCACCACTTTTAAAACAGAAGGGTTTACACCGCGTTCTTCGTTGCCCATAATAATTGCTACAGGAACTTTAAAATCGATATCATAAATGGTGTTTTCTGTTTTTTCAGTTGCTGCTACGGTTTTGATGTCACAACTTTGTAAATGAAAAACGGCATCTTTAATATGATCTACTTTACAAATAGGAATATTAAAAACGGCACCAGCACTTGTTTTTACAGTATCGCCATTTACTGGAGCCGAACCTTGTTTTTGAACAATAATGCCATTAACGCCAACACATTCTGCCGTTCTAATAATTGCTCCAAAGTTTCTCGCATCTGATAATTGATCTAAAACTAAGAATAAAGGCGTTTTGCCACTTTCTAAAGTTTGTTCAATTAAAGTATCTAAATCATGAAAAGCGATTGGCGAAATTGTTGCCACCGCTCCTTGATGATTTAAAGAAGTAAAACGATTCAGTTTTTCTACTGGCACATAGCTAAAATTTACATTATTTGCTTTTATAGCTTTCATCAAATCTTTCATTAAGTCGCCCTGAGCTTCTTTCTGAATAAATACTTTGTCTATAACTGCGCCCGAATGTATGGCTTCAATAATGGCTCTAATTCCAAAAATCTGATTGTCGTTTTTCATAGTGCAAATATAGGCAAGTTTATTCCAATTTATTTTAAAAATACGTTTTAAAACTAATTTGCACGATAGAATTAGAAAGTTTTATGGTTTGGTTTCCGGTATTTCCATTGGCGTACACTAAATTAAATAAGCCCCCGTTGCTTAGTAATCCGAAACCAAAACCCAGTCCGAAAAGTTGGTCTTTTGTGTCGTTGGCTTTGTCTTGGTAATAGCCAAAATCGGTAATGCTATAAAAATATAAATTTGGTGCCGCAACATATCTGTATTCGGCAAAAAGACCAGTAAAAATATTTCCCTGTAAGCTGTTTTCGTTAAATCCTCTTATGGATTGAATGCCTCCAAATCGGTACAATTCGTTTGTAAAATAATTATTACTTTGCAGATAATACGTGTCTGTTTTTATATGAATAAAGTTATTTTTATTGAGCTCGAGTAATTTTTGCAGTTGAATTTGAGCAAAAAACTGATTGGTTTTTACAGCGCTTGTAGTTCGTTTCCCCATTCCAAATTTTGTAAAAACGCTAAATTTATCTGGAAACAAAGAAGTGTCAAAATCTGATTTCTTATGTTCAAAAACGGAAGTGATAAATGTTGATTGTAAATCTTTAATGGTAGAAGCTGTAATTTTTTGAATGGCTTCCGAAACGTTGTCTTTATAACCCACAAAAACTTTGGTGTTGTAATTGATCATATAACCCAAATCGAAATCAAAACTACTATTTTGAAAAATGGTATCTTGTTTGAAGATTTTTAAATTTGTTTTTAATGCCATCGGACTCTTAAAAATATAAGCCAAATCTAAATTAACATTAAATGTGCTTTGTTTGTTTCCGTCATTTTTCCAATACAAATTAAAGCGTTCCCCAGAATTTAAATTGTTGAATAAGTTCAAATCCAAATAACCATTAAATTGTAATTTCTGAGTGACTTCTTTGTTTCCAAATCCTAAAAAACCATCAAAAGTGTTATTTTTTCTTTTTTCTAAATACAAATATACTTTTGTGGAATCTGTGGTGAGTAAAACTTCTGGATATTTAATCTGAGACACAAAAGGCAACGTATTAAAATCAGAATTAATTTTTTTAATTATCTCTTTATTAAAAGGTTTAGCATTGTATTTTCTTAAAAAAACTTTTTTAATACCTTCAGGAAATTGGCTATATCCTTGAAAAACCAATTGGTTAATCTTTCTGATTTTGTTTAATTCAATTACTAAATTAGCTTGTAAAAGGGTATTGGTTTTAGTAAAATTTTTTAATTGTATTTTGGATTGGGCAAAACCTTTTTTTTCTAAGACATTTAATTTTTCATTAATGTAATTTTCTGTGTTCGACAGCAAAATAATTTCAGAAGTGGTTAAGTTTAAAATTTCTTTTACTTCATTTTCTAAACTATCTATTTTAATTTCGATATTCTTAGTCAGATTTCCTAACTTATATATAAAGGTAAAACTACTATCGTTATTTTTTTTGGTTTGAAGCAATTCGTTTTCTAAAAAACCAATTTTTAGCAAACTTTGATTGAATGTTTTTTGAGTTTCTAAAATGGTTTTTATTTCGTTATGTTTTTTAGTGTAGCCAATACTATCAATTATTTTATTTTCAATGGGAGAACTTCCTTCAATTTTCAAATAAAATTGCTGACCATATATATAGGGTGTAATAAAAAAAAGAAAAAACAAATATTTCATAGCCCAAATATAACGTAATTTTTTTTGAAATTATTTTGTTGTTTAATTTTAAAAGGAACACAAATTTAAGATTTTGGACATTTTAACTTTAAGACATTCGACTAAATCTGGTTATCAAAAAGGTAGAAAATTAAAAATAAATAATTTAGAGTTTGGATAATTAAAAATAATTTCTACCTTTGCATCCCTTAAAATAAGGTAACAATAAACAAAGTTTAATTAAAATTTAATTATGCCAACAATTCAGCAGTTAGTTAGAACAGGAAGAACCAAAATAACTAAGAAGAGTAAATCGGCGGCTTTAGATTCATGTCCTCAAAGAAGAGGTGTATGTACTCGTGTTTACACAACGACTCCAAAAAAACCAAATTCAGCAATGAGAAAGGTAGCTAGGGTTCGTTTAACAAACGGAAACGAAGTAAATGCATACATTCCTGGAGAGGGGCATAATTTACAAGAGCACTCGATAGTATTAGTTAGAGGTGGAAGGGTAAAAGATTTACCAGGAGTTAGATACCACATTGTGCGTGGTGCTTTAGACACAGCAGGTGTTAAAGACAGAACACAACGTAGATCTAAATACGGTACAAAACGCCCTAAAGAAGCAGCTAAAAAGTAATTATTTAACACTTTTAAAGAAAAGACATGAGAAAAAGACAGGCCAAAAAAAGACCTCTTTTGCCAGATCCAAAATTCAACGATCAGTTGGTAACACGTTTCGTAAACAACTTAATGTGGGATGGTAAAAAATCAGTTGCTTTTAAAGTATTTTATGATGCTTTAGAGATAGTTGAAACAAAAAAACAAGATGCAGAGAAATCAGCATTAGAAGTATGGAAAGATGCATTAACAAACGTTATGCCTCACGTAGAAGTTCGTTCACGTAGAGTGGGTGGTGCTACATTTCAAATTCCAATGCAAATTCGCCCAGATAGAAAAGTATCTATGGCAATTAAATGGTTAATTCTTTACACTAGAAGAAGAAATGAAAAATCTATGGCTGGTAAATTAGCTGCAGAAATTTTAGCAGCGGCCAAAGAAGAAGGTGCAGCCGTTAAGAAAAGAATGGATACTCACAAAATGGCAGATGCTAATAAAGCATTCTCTCACTTTAGATTTTAATTTGAATAGAGATGGCTAGAGAACTTAAATATACAAGAAATATTGGTATTGCTGCTCACATTGATGCTGGTAAAACCACAACAACTGAGCGTATATTATTCTACACTGGTAAATCACACAAAATTGGTGAGGTACATGATGGTGCTGCAACAATGGACTGGATGGCTCAAGAGCAAGAAAGAGGTATTACAATTACTTCAGCAGCTACAACTTGTGAGTGGAATTTTCCAACTACACAAGGTAAATTGTTGCCGGAATCATTGCCTTATCACTTTAATATTATTGATACTCCTGGACACGTTGATTTTACTGTAGAAGTAAACAGATCTTTACGTGTATTAGATGGTTTGGTTTTTTTATTTAGTGCAGTTGATGGTGTTGAGCCACAATCTGAAACTAACTGGAGATTAGCAGATCAATACAAAGTACCACGTATCGGTTTCGTTAACAAAATGGACAGACAAGGATCTAACTTTTTGATGGTATGTCAACAAGTAAGAGATATGTTAAAGTCTAACGCAGTTGCAATTACTTTACCTATTGGTGAAGAAAATGACTTCAAAGGTGTTGTTGATTTAGTAAAAAACCAAGCAATTGTTTGGGATGATGCGGGAATGGGAGCAACTTATGAAGTTGTTGATATTCCAACTGATATGCTTGATGAAGTAAAAGAATACAGAGATATCCTTATTGAAGCAGTAGCTGATTACGATGAGAACTTGCTTGATAAATACATGGAAGATCCGGATTCAATTACTGAAGAAGAAATCAACATTGCATTAAGAGCCGCGGTTATGGATATGGCTATTATTCCTATGATTGCAGGTTCGTCTTTCAAAAACAAAGGGGTTCAATTCATGTTAGATGCAGTATGTAAATACTTACCATCTCCAATGGATAAAGAAGGTATTGAAGGAATTCATCCTGATGATGCTGAATTATTAGAAGAAGATCAAACTAAAATATTACGTAAGCCAGATGTTAAAGAGCCATTCGCAGCTTTAGCATTTAAAATTGCTACTGACCCATTCGTAGGTCGTTTAGCATTCTTCCGTGCTTACTCAGGTCGTTTAGATGCTGGTTCTTATGTGTTAAATACACGTTCTGGAAGCAAAGAAAGAATTTCTCGTATCTATCAAATGCACGCAAACAAACAAAATCCAATCGAATATATCGAAGCTGGAGATATTGGAGCGGCAGTTGGTTTTAAAGATATCAAAACTGGAGATACATTGTGTGATGAAAAACACCCAATTATTTTGGAGT
>NZ_JBIPMS010000057.1:0-10515 GCF_044368995.1 Flavobacterium sp.
AATACAAAAAATACTGGTATTTTTGGAAGCTCGCTTGGCGGATTGGTTTCTTTTTACGCAGCTTTGCAATATCCAGAAGTATTTGGAAAAGTAGGTTGCTTCTCACCTGCTTTTTGGATAAATAAGAAAGAAATTTTTCAGAAAATGGAGGACACACCAAAATTTACTACCAAAATTTATATGCTGTGTGGCGATAAAGAAGATGACGGAACAATGGTTTCCGACATGAAAGAAATGGAAACGCTAATAAATTCAAAACGTTGCGAATGCAAAAAGCTAAATAAATCTGTAATTGTAAAAGAGGGCAAACATAACGAAAAATTATGGAGAAATGCTTTCGCAAAAGCGTATCTTTGGCTTTTCTGACAAAATTGATTTACGATTTACGATTTACTATTTACGAACAACAAACAATAAACAATAAACAACAAACAATAAAATGAACAACAACGATATCTTCAAAAAACTACGTGTGGCTTTACAATTGCGTGACGACCAAATAGTAGAAATCTTAAATTTAGTCGATTTTAAAATGTCGAAAGGCGAATTAGGTGATATTTTCCGTGCGGAAGACCACGCTAATTTTATGGAATGTGGTGATCAAGTTCTACGTAATTTCTTAAACGGATTAATTATTCATTTACGTGGTACGAAGGAAAACCCAAAAAACCCTCGAGAAGTAATTAAGACTCACAAAGATTACGAAACACAAACCGAGAAAACGGATAAAACCATTTACGAACCTAAAAAACCTTATAATAAAACGGATAGTAAAACACAGTATAAACCAAGAACTGGTGAAAAGAAAGAATTTAAGCCCAAAACCGGTGAAAATTCAGATAAAAAACCAGCGTTTGGAAAAAATAAATTTGGCAACGATAAAAAACCTGCCAAACAAAATCCAGTTGAAAAATTTAAATTTAAAGACGGAAAAAAATAACATTAAATCCTCAATAGTATTGAGGATTTATTTTTATATTTGATTCAACCCTAAATTTCTAACTATGAAAAATCTATTTACTTTATTATTTTTTGCTTCAATAAGCTCGCTACACGCTCAAAACGAATTGAAATTCGATAAAAGAAATGTGCAATGTGAAGACAAATGGGTAGCCTATCAAATGGATAAAGATAGTCTCTATAGTTTTGGTTTTATTTATATTGACGCTACAGCAGGTTTAACTTTAAACTATGAAGGAGATTTTAAAATTGATAAAACAGGGAAATTTAATAGAATAAAACAAGATTCAATAAGAGAAGTTGGTTTTATGAAAGTAAGACTTGAGCCAAATCGTGTTGCTATAGCAGAAATACCCGAATCTAAATTTAAAGAACTTGAAATTGAGAAAACACCTAAATGGTTAGCGATTTACAAATCGGATGAAAATTCTATTGACCATCTTTATCGTTGGGGATACCTATATAATGGGTGGAATGAATGTGAAAAAGCATTAACTTATTTAGAAAAAGCAGAAAAAATAGATCCGAATTTTAAAGGATTACAAACAGAATTAGCGTTTTCTTATAATGCATTAAAAAAATATGAAAGTGCAGAAATTTGTTTATTAAAAGCCATTAAAAACAATCCAAATGATTGCTATACTTATAAAGAATTAGCGTATTCATATAATCATCAAGGAAAAACAGATGACGTTATAAAAACATACTTTACAATGGTAAAAACGTGTAAAGAAGAGAACTACATTCAAGAAACTGCCTATAATCTTGCTTTTAAATATTATGAAACAAAGGATAAAGTTAATTTTAAGAAATGGAAAATGGAAGCTGAAAAATGGTCGAAAACTGAAAATCAGTTTACTAAATACTTAAAGTTAATGGAAACAGAATTAAATAAATAAATTCTGTAACTACAAATTCTTAAAGTAATCTAATAAAACAATATCATTTATTTTTTCAGGAGTAAAAATCTCTAAAATTGAAGGCGTGTTTTGATTTGATATAAAAGAATTCCAAACAGAATGTAATTCGTTTTCGTTTTGGACTGAAGTATACTCAAAATCATACATTTTAGCTAAATGTTCTGCTGTTAAATGATGAGACGTTTCAAAAAAAGTATTGAACGTTTCCGTTTCTTGATGCCCTGGTAAAATTCTAAAAATCCCTCCTCCACTATTATTTATCAAAATAATTTTGAAATTCTTTGGAATATAATTGTTCCATAATGCATTACTGTCGTATAGAAAACTTATATCGCCAGTAATTAAGATTGTAGGCTTTTTATTTGCTACTGCCGCACCAATTGCCGTTGATGTACTTCCATCAATACCACTTGTACCACGATTACAAAATACCTCAATTGTTTTATTGCAAGGCACCAACTGTAAATAACGTATTGGCGAGCTATTACTAACTTGCAACTGAATATTTTTAGGTAAATTTCGACTTAAGAAATCGAAAACTTTAAAATCTGAAAATGGAATTTCAGACATATACTTCTGGTGCTTTACTAATCTGTCTTGCCAAATGGATTGAAAATCGTGTTGGTACTTTGATTCTACAACATTATTTTCAGCCAATAATTGACTTAAAAAACTTGTACTATTTATTTTAAAATGTTGCGACAAACAACCAAATGTATCATAAGCCCTAATTTCATCAATATGCCAATGTTGGGTTGGTTGATAATTTCGTAACAACGATTTTATTCGTTTAGAAACTACCATACCACCAAAAGTAAGCAAAATATCGGGTTGAAAATTAAGCTTTTCTTCTTCAGAAAACGTGGAAACTAAAGTATCAATTCTATCAATAAATGAAGGATGATGCAAATTAGATGTTTTTTCCAAAAGCACTAATACACTTTTGTCTACCGCTAAGGAATCAATATATTTTTGTTCGATAGCATTTGGTAACAACTCGCCTACTAAAATTAATTTCTTTTTAGCCAACTGCCATTCTGAAATGAACTTGGTATCTAAAGTAAACTCAGCTTCTTCAATAGCAGAAGTAGTGACTTTTGGAACATAAGTTGGTTCCAAAAGTGTTTCATATAAAGGTTCTTCAAACGGAACATTTATGTGAGCTGGACCTTTTTGAGAAATGGCTGTTTCGATTGCTGAAACAATAAGACTATCATTATGCTCAGAAGCATTTTCAGTTAAATTCGCAGAAAAAACAATATGATTAGCAAACACATTTTCTTGACGAATGGTTTGTCCGTCACCAATGTCAATTTTATTTTTTGGCCTGTCAGCCGAAACTATTAGTAAAGGAATTTGACTATAAAATGCTTCAGCAACAGCGGGATAATAATTTAATACTGCTGAACCTGATGTACAAACCACTGCCACAGGTTTTAGTAATTGTTGTGCCAAACCTAAGGCAAAAAAAGCAGCACAACGTTCATCAGCAATGCTATAACAAGTAAAACCTTCCTGATTGGTAAATCCCATAGTCAAAGGGGCGTTTCTCGAACCAGGAGATATTACAATATGCTGAATTTCTTTTTGACGAAAAATTTGAATAACCGCTTGCGCTAATGGTATTTTTGGATATAAGTTGACTTTCAATTTTAATAGTTAAAAAATTAATAAACACATAGAAACATAGGTATTTATGATGAAAAAGTCGCTTCGCTCAAAATAGGACACAAAGCAAAAAGAATGTTTCAAATCAAATTTATCATTATCTTGCCACGAATTCACTAATGTAAAAGGGATTAGATTTAATTCGAATTTTTCGTCAAAGACGAATAATACAAACTATGTCAACTATTTTTTAAATTCGTTAATTCGTGGCAATATAAATAAAACTATGTACCTATGTGTTTTTAAAATATTCTTAGTTACAAATTTACTAATAAATACAGATTTTTTTATACTTTTATGTCATAAATAAATTCTAAAATGAACCCAACAATTTATAAGTATCAAACGGAAGATTGCTCAGCTATACTTGAAATTATTAACGAGCAAATTTTAACTGGCACAGCTTTATACGATTATAAACCGAGAACATTAGCACAACAACTGGCTATTTTTGATGAAAAATTGCAAAAAGGGTTTCCAATTATAGTCGCAAAAATAGCCGATGAAATTGTAGGATTTGGCTATTACAGTGAATTTCGATTTAGAGAAGCTTATAAATTTACAGTGGAACATTCGGTGTATGCTAAGAAAAACTATATCGGAAAAGGAATTGGCAATTTGTTACTTACCGAATTAATCGAATTAGCAAAAAAGCAAAATCTGCATACAATGATTGGCGTTATAGATTCGGAAAATGAGAGTAGCATTGCTTTTCACGAAAAATTTGGCTTTGAAAAAGCGGGGTTTATAAAAGAAGCTGGTTATAAATTTGACCGTTGGTTGCATTCGGTTTTTATGCAGAAAATGCTTTAAAAAAAAGTATTCAGTGTTCAGTTTTTAGTATTCAGTTACTGACTACTAAAAACTGAACACTGAATACTAAATTTATTTTCCCTCAATCCAATTAATAATTGAAGTATCGTTTGGTACAACTCTTGGAGACATCACTTCTGCTAAATGTCCTTTTTCGTCAATTAAATATTTTTGAAAATTCCATTCTACATCGCTGTCTTTTAAACCATTTTTACTTTTCTGAGTTAAAAACTGGTATAAAACATGCATGTCGCTACCTTTTACAGATATTTTTTCCATCATTGGAAAAGTTACGCCATAATTTTTTTTACAAAAGGCACCAATTTCGGCATTTGTACCAGGTTCTTGAGAACCAAAATTATTTGCTGGAAAACCTACAATTACAAAATTACTATTTTTATACTTTTCATAAACGGCTTGTAATTGCTCATACTGGGGAGTTAAGCCACATTCGGAAGCGGTGTTTACAATTAAGATTTTTTTACCTTTTAGAGAAGCAAAATCAAATTCGTTTCCTGATAAATCTTTTACTTTAAAAGCATAAATTGAACCTTGTTCCATAATATTTGTTTTTGGAGTTTCTACTGAAACATTTACGTTTGTATTCCCAACGAAATATTCCCAATTTTCTGATTTTTTTTCTTCCGATTTGGTATTACATGCCAATAATATCAATACTGCGCCTGTAAACGTGTGAAATAATTTCATAATCAATTTATTTAAATTCAAAAATATAAAAAAATATAGCAAACAAAAGTTAATGTTGGGTTAAATAAAAAAACCAAAATGGGTACCTTATTTTTTCTTGTACAATTTCTTATACTTAATAAAAGCTAAGACAGAAATTATCAAAACAATAGCTAAAGCATATAAATAATACACCACATTTTGAGATTCTCCAGAAGCATACGAATGCTTACCGCTTAAATGAAAATTAACACCAAAATACGTCATTAAAATACTTGCAAAAGCCAAAACCGACATAAAATTATAAGCAAATAAACCGCGTAAAGCAGGTACAAATCTGGCATGAATTACAAATGCATAAACCATAATACTAATTAAAGCCCAAGTTTCTTTTGGATCCCAACCCCAATAGCGTCCCCAACTTTCGTTTGCCCATTGACCCCCAAGGAAATTACCAATAGTTAACATGATTAAACCAACTGTTAAAGCCAATTCATTAATATAAGTGATTTCTTTGATGTTCAATTCCATTTTGGCTTTGTTGTTCTTGTTGGTAAAAAGTATTAAAAACAAGGCAACCAATCCCAAAATCATAGCTAAAGTAAACGGGCCGTAACTTGCTACAATAACCGCTACGTGAATCATTAACCAATACGAATTTAAAACCGGCTGTAAATTGGCAATACTTGGATCCATCCAATTCCAATGCGCCACCATTAATATCATAGCGGTTACAAAGGCAGTTGATGCAATAGTAAGTTCTGATTTTCTTCCGAAAGCTACACCAAAAAACATGGTTGCCCAAGCTACATAAATCATACTTTCATAAGCGTCAGACCAAGGCGCGTGCCCAGAAATATACCAACGAACAATTAATCCAGCTAAATGTAGAAAAAATAGTAAAATTATAGTTACGTGGAAAAATTTTACTGTATAATTTACCCATTTCTTTTTATTAAAAATTTGAACAATTACAAATACGAACATTAAAACGCCAGCATACATATACCACGAGAATAATTTCTTGAAAATATCGTATTTGTTATATTGAATTTCTGCTTCTAATTTATCGTCTGAAAGCATGATTTTTCCACCAAATTTCTTTTGGTAATCAGATAAGCCTTTTAATAAACTTTCTGCACTTTTATAGTCATTAGATTGAGATGCTTTTGCTGCTTCACTAAAATAAAAAGGAATAATATTTTTAACTACATCCAAATTGGTTTTTGTAGGATGTTGCAATTCTAAATACGAAGCCCATTTATTATTGGCGTCTTTTGGAAGTGGGAAAAAACGTAAAATTTGTCCACTAATTGCAGAATACAATAAATTTACTTTTTTATCTGCCTCTAAAAAATCTTTTTGAAATTGATTGGGAACTGCTTCTTTATATGCTTCATCCGTTTGTTTTTGCAATTTATAATTTCCGAAATCATCGAAAAAATTAATTAACGGTGCGTATTTTGCTTCTGCGTCAACACCAATAATTTTACGAATGCTGTCGTTTCCTTTTTTCAAGTAAACTATTGGAATTTGGTACCAAAACTCAGGAAATTGGTTCATAGAAATCAAAATCTGATCAGAAGTAAAACCTTCAAACGTGTCGTTTTTAGAAACTTTTCGAAGCAATTCAGATGAAAATGTATTTACCGGTTTCATTCTTCCGCTGATATCTTGGATAACCAGTCGCCCAAATTTTTCAGCATGTTCCGCAGTAACCATATATTTTTTAACCTCTGTTAAAGATTCTGCCGCCGTTGGCATTTTTGGTTTTTTTGCTGAAGTTTCATTTTGGTGTGGGTCGGTTCCGTGATTATGTCCATCGTGATTGGTATGATTATCTTGAGCAAAACCAAACATTCCAAAAAAGAATAAAATAGCCACTAAAGTTGCTTTTTTAGCACGAATTTTTTCTAACTTTATTCTCAAATCATTAAATCGGGTGTTTTTATCAAACAAAATGACCATCATAGCAAAGTATAATAAAAAATATCCGATGTAAGTAATCCAAGTTCCCCAGAAATCGTGGTTTACAGAAAGTACGGTTCCTTTTTCGTCTTCATCAAAACTAGCCTGAAAGAAACGAAATTCTCTGTAATCTAAAATATGATTCATAAAAACGCTATCCGTAAATGTTTTTGATTTTTCTTTATCTTGAATTTCGATTTTACTTTTAAAAGCCGAGTAACTTTTTTCAGTTCCTGGATATTTTTCGGCTACGAAATCATTCAATTTAATTGAAAAAGGAAGTGTATGTACTTTACTTCCATACATTAATGTGAAATCTAATTTTCCAATTTTAAAACTTTTTGGTTCGCCTTGTTTTCCTTTTGAACCCATTAGTGTAATAACTTCTTCTTTGTTTTGAGAAGTGACTTTAACAATAATGGCGTCGTCTGTTTTTTTGTCCTTATAATCGTTATTAGACGCTAAAACAACTTCACCTTTTTGAGCCAATTCAGGAAAAACAAATTGACTTCCACCCGCATTATATAAAGAACGGAACATTAACTCGCTTGTCTTATCTTTTGCAATTGTACCTTGCATTTTGTCTGCCATTCGCATAAAATTGCCATCAAAAGGTGTTTGAATCGTATAATTTTCAGCAGCTTTTGTAATATTAATGGCACCTTGTGTAAACTTATTGAAAGCAAAAAGTACATTACTAATATTTTTCACTTCGCCTTCAACAAGAAAATGCTCTTTTCTACTTCCGGCAATAGCTTCAACTAATTTTATATATAACTTACCATTTGCATTTGGTTTAAACGTTTCAGAAGCATTCATAATGAACTGTTGTAATTCAATTTTGTAAGAAATATCTGAAAACTGATCTGAAAATGTAAATGAATTTGTGGTAGCTTGAGATAATAATAACTGCTTTTCAATAGTTTTACGTTTCATTTCGCCTTGATACTCACCATCTACAAAAGCCGAAATATGTGGCATATCTGAATAAACCGTATTTGAAATCGCACCTTCGCGAATAGGCATTAAACCTTCATAACTAATATATCGGGTAACAAAAGCACCCACAATTATAAAAATCCAAGACAAGTGCAACAATAAGGTAGCCCATTTTTCTTTTTTATACAATTGGTAGCGTTTAATATTACCGAAAAAATTGATTACAAAAAACACCATAATGGCCTCAAACCACCAAGCGTTATAAATCCAAATTCTAGCAGTTTCTGTGTTATAGGCGTCTTCTATGAAAGTTCCTGCTGCCATTGCTGCTGCAAAACCAATAAATAAAAGTGCCATTAGGCGTGTAGAATATAGCGTGGAAAGTAATTTTTGTAACATAAAATATAGTCTTTTTAAAAGTCGTGCAAATGTACAGAATAAGAAATTAAGTGTTGGGATTTTAACAAAATTTAATACCTGTTTGGAAATACCTAATATAACATATTTAGTTCTTTTATATCAAACAACTGCAATGTATTATCTTCCAATTCTAATTCCACCTTACCATTTGGCATAACTTGTTTGATAATTCCCATAAATTTAACTTTATCAGCATTTTCAAAAGCCATGGGTGTGTTTTTTTTAAATAAATTTTCGTGATAGAAATTCCAAAAATAGGTGCCCCCTTCATTTTTATATAAATTAAGGTTACTTTGAAATTGGTTTAAAAAGTGCAACAAAATCTCATCTTTATTAAATTCTTGACCCGCAAGGTTTTTTAAAGAACTGGCTTGTGGTAAATTTGAAAAATTTTCTTGATTCACATTTATGCCAATCCCAACAATAGAAAGTATTTCAGAAGTACTTTTAAATTGATTTTCTATTAAAATCCCACAAATTTTCTTTTTATCTGCCAAAATGTCGTTTGGCCATTTTATAGCTAAATTTGAAATTTTAAGCTGTAAAAATGTTTGAAAAAGACTTACAGCTACAATTACATTTAAATTAAAAACTTCCTCCACATTTAACAACACCTCTTTAATCAAAACGCTGAATGTTAGGTTTTTACCATCTTGTACTTCCCAATTTGCGCCACGTTGTCCTCGTCCATTTGTTTGGTTTTCAGCTACTACGACTGTGAAATTAGCAACCGTTTGTTTGGCTGACATTTCTTTTAAATAAGTATTTGTAGAATCAATGGCATTGAGTTTGATAATATGCATATAAGAAATTTAATGATTACTTAATTTAAGTTACAAAAATAAAGACAAAAAATGATACCTTTGCACAAAACGAACAAATATTAGATGACGAAAAATATTAGCACAGATGATTTACTAGCAAGTATCATCAAAGGAATTGAAGATGTAAAAGGATTAGATATTGATATTCTAGATTTAAGAGAGATTGAAAATAGCGTTTGTGATTATTTTGTAATTTGTAATGGAAATTCAAACACACAGGTAAATGCAGTTGTTAGTTCTGTACAAAAAGGCGTGTCAAAAGAATTAAAAGACAAACCTTGGCATATTGAGGGAACAGATGTTGGCGAATGGGTATTGATGGACTATGTAAGTATTGTTGTTCATGTATTTCAAAAACACATTAGAGAATATTATAATATTGAAAGTCTATGGGGTGATGCTAAAATTACGTCAATAGAAAATAAATTTTAACCCATTATGTCAGAAAACGAAAACAAAAATAAGCCTATTATTAAGGTAGTGAAACTTGGCCCTTGGTTTTTTCCAATTTTAGCCATTTCTGTAATATTACTAATCAATTTTTTTAATGGTGGTTTCGATATGAATTATCCGAAATCGACTTCTATTTCTTCTTTTTATGATTTATTAAACAAAAATCAAATTGAAAAAGTAGATATTTTAACAAGCACGTCCGGCAACACAGCTGAAGTTACCTTAAAAAAAGGGGCTTATATTTCATCTAAAGACGAAGATTTAAAAAAAGTTACTAAAGAAAAAGGACCTCATTATTTAGTAAAGGACGTTGGGAGTTTAGAACTTTTTCAAAACGAATTAAAAGAAGCTAAAAAAAACAAGTTAATTTCTGCATACGATATACAACCAACAGGTAATTGGGGTGACTGGATAGGTTTATTATTGCCAACCTTAATTTTCATCGGATTTTTCTATTTTATTTCAAAAAGAATGGCTGGTGGTCCTGGCGGTGGAGGACAAATATTTAGCATAGGAAAGTCTAAAGCCAAATTATTTGACGAAAAAAATGATGTAAAAGTTACTTTTGAAAATGTAGCCGGATTAGAAGGTGCCAAAGAAGAAATACAAGAAATTGTTGAATTTTTAAAAACACCAGAAAAATACACAAGTATTGGTGGAAAAATTCCAAAAGGTGCTTTACTAGTAGGCCCTCCTGGAACAGGAAAAACCTTACTAGCGAAAGCAGTTGCTGGAGAAGCTAACGTGCCTTTTTTCTCTTTATCGGGTTCAGATTTTGTAGAAATGTTTGTAGGTGTTGGTGCCTCTCGAGTTAGAGATTTATTCAAACAAGCCAAAGAAAAAGCGCCAGCTATTATTTTTAT
>NZ_JBIPMS010000151.1:0-3456 GCF_044368995.1 Flavobacterium sp.
TCACTTCAACGTCTGTGTAAGGTGTAAGCCATTTGTCACCGGCCAATCGTGATTGAAAAGTTTGACTGTATTTTCCTTCCGGAATTCCTAATGCTTTTACTACTTGTTTGGTCGTTTCATAACATTGATGGCTATAACAAAATTCATGTGCTGGCGAAGGCGTGTTGCAACAAGTTCTGTCCATTTTACAATGCGATTTGGTTATATCAGTTTTGCGAATATGACGTTTTGGGACACCATGATAAGAAAACAACAAATGATCGTATTCAAATCCTTCTAAATGCTTTTTTATAGAATTGGATAATGCTTCAATATAACCTGGTTTATTGTAAAAAGCGGGAACCGTAGTAAATTTCATATTTGGGAAATGCTTGGCGCGAAGTTCTTCTGCTAACACTAAAATAGTAGTGGTAGAGGCCATAGCATGTTGCGGGTATAAAGGGAAAAGCATCACATTGGTCACACCTTTATCGTGTAAATCTTGTAAGCCTTTTAAAATAGTAATGGTCCCATAACGCATCGCTAAAGCAACCGGAATGTCAACCAACCCATTTACTTTTTCGTGCATTTTTTTTGAAATTACAATTAGTGGTGATCCTTCATCAGTCCATATTCTAGCATAGGCTTCTGCCGATTTTTTGGGTCTAGTTTGTAAAATAATTCCTCTTACTAATAAAGCACGCAATAAAAACGGAACGTCAATTACGTATTTATCCATTAAAAATTCGTCTAAGTACGGTTTTACATCTTTTGCAGTTGGACTTTCAGGCGAACCCAGATTGACTAATAATACTCCTTTCATTGTATTTTAATTTTATAAATTAACGTTTAAGTTTAACAGATATTTTTTTGGCGTAGTGCCGAATTTCTTTTTAAAAGCAGCTATAAAATGACTGGAAGTGCTGTAACCAATTTGTGATCCCACTTCGTTTACATTATACGACCCGGTTTCCAAAAGTTTTCTAGCAAATTCCATTTTATAATCGAATAAAAAATTAAAAACAGTATCACCATAAATTTCTTTAAAGCCAGCTTTCAATTTCTTTAATGAAATACCTACTTCATCAGCTAATACTATTAAACTTGGCGGTTCTGCCATGTTTTTTATGATAATTTCTTTGGCTTTTTTAATTTTTAATACATTTTCTTCGTCAGATAAAAACGGACAATGTTCCGCATTTGGATCTTCGTTGGTATTAAAAAACAAACTTAACAATTCGTAACTTTTACCTTTTAAATAGAGCGTTTTAATAGACGAATTTTGGTTGTAATGAAAAATTTGATTCAACACAATTGCCATTGATGGACTTATACTTTCTTCGGTATAATATTTTTTTTCTAAATTATCTTTACTCAAAAACGGAATCATTTCTGAATCAGAAGAAAATAAAGTATGGAATTTTTTTATCGAAATTAATATAGAAATAATCCAACTTTTAGGAGCTATTTCTAAATGAAGTGGCAATTCTTTTTGAGGATTGTAAAGTAAAAGTGCTTTTTCCTCATTCAAATCTAAAGTGTAGGAATTATTGTTAAAAATAAATTTTCCTTTTCCTTTCACGTTAAAATGAAACTGAATTAATCCAGAACCTACCTGTTTTTCTAACGTTTCGGTGGTTTCAGAATCGTTTTCAAAACGTAGTAAAGTAAAATCGGTGTCAATTTTAATTTCTTCAAATGAACTCATAGCGTTATTTTTATATGAATTGTCTAAACAAAAACAAGTTTGTTATTTATAATTATTCTAAACAAGTAGCTTGGATGGTGCTGAATTTGTTACAAAGTTACTAGTTTATATCAAAATAAGTGCAATTTATTTAAAAAAAACTATTTTCGGTATAAAAAGTACTTTCAGCGTTGTTTTTGTTCACATGGAAACAATAATTTTGTGCATCTTTAAGAGATAAAGCAATTTATGGACAATCATTCACCTGCAAAACAAACTACTTTTTATGCCATCGGCTTAAGCTACAAAAAAGCAGATGCCGAAATTAGGGGTAAATTTAGTTTAGACGATACTGCTAAAACCAACCTTTTGGAACAGGCTAAATCTAACGGGATTGAAAGTTTGATTATTACTTCCACTTGCAACAGAACTGAAATTTACGGTTTTGCCCAACATCCTTTTCAATTGATACATTTGCTATGCGAAAATAGTGTAGGAACCGTTGAAGAATTTCAAAAATATGCTTACGTATACAAGCAAAAAGAAGCTTTAAACCATATATTTAGAGTAGGAACAGGTTTAGACAGTCAAATTTTAGGCGATTTTGAAATAATTGCCCAATTGAAAAATGCTTTCGTGGAAAGTAAAAAACACAATTTAGCCAATCCTTATATAGAACGGTTGGTAAATTCAGTCATTCAAGCGAGTAAGAAAGTTAAAAACGAAACAGAAATTTCTAGCGGTGCTACTTCCGTTTCTTTTGCTGCTGTGCAATATATTTTTAAGAATGTAGCAGCTATTTCTAATAAAAATATTTTACTTTTCGGCACAGGAAAAATCGGAAGGAATACATGCGAAAACTTGGTTAAACATACAAAACACGACCAAATTACGCTTATCAATAGAACAAAAGATAAGGCAGAAAAATTAGCCAAAAAACTGAACCTAATTGTTAAAGATTATTCAGATTTACAAATAGAATTACAAAAAGCAGATGTGGTTGTTGTAGCAACTGGCGCGCAGAACCCTACTGTCGATTTAGATATTTTAAATCTGAAAAAGCCTTTGCTTATTTTAGATTTATCAATACCTAAAAATGTAAACGAAAACGTAAAACTAAATCCGTTGGTTACCTTAGTTCACTTAGATAACTTGTCGCAAATTACAGATGAAACTTTAGAAAATAGAAAACAATATATTCCAGCAGCCGAAGACATCATTACTGAAATTTTAACCGAATTTCTAACTTGGTCCAAAGGCAGAAAATACGCACCAACCATTCATGCATTAAAAGCCAAATTAAACGCCATTAAAGTATCTGAAATTAATCATTTAAAAAAGAAGAATACCGATTTCAATGAAGAGTATACCGAAATTGTTGCCGCAAAATTAATTCAAAAAATAACCAGTCATTTTGCCAATCATTTAAAAGATGACGACACAGTTGTGGACGAAAGTGTAGCCTGGATTAACAAAGTTTTTCAAATAGAACCAGTTGTAAAATAACATACATGAGTAAAACCATACGAATAGGAACCCGCGATAGCGAATTAGCACTTTGGCAAGCCAAAACAGTTGAAAAACAGTTGAACGATTTGGGCTACAAAACAGAGATTATCGCAGTAAAATCGGATGGAGATATTGTTTTAGACAAGCCATTGTACGAATTAGGAATTACCGGAATTTTTACAAAAACGATAGATGTTGCCATGATTCAAGGCAAAATTGACATTGCAGTGCATTCAATGAAAGATGTGCCAACATTATTGCCTAACGGAATTGTTCAAGGC
>NZ_JBIPMS010000058.1:0-10375 GCF_044368995.1 Flavobacterium sp.
TATTTGTCTTTAAAATTTGTACAGAAAAAACAAGGAACAAAATTACTATTATTAATAAACCGCAAGTTATCACTAGTGGATTAAGTTTAAATTTTGAAATATCTGAAATTACCAAAATCACTTCATTATTATGAAATTCAAATAATAAGAATAAAATTAACAGCCCGTATAATGTTTGAAATGATTGTAAAAACAAGCTACTTGATGCTTCCGTTTTATTATTTAAATATATAAGTTGCTGTTCTCCAAAATGATAACCACTAAATAGTATAAATAATACCAATATTATAATTGGTAAATAATAAAATAATAAAATACAACACAAAATAAATAACACATAAAGTAATAAAATCTTTAAAAAAGAAAAATTTTCATTTTTTAACAAAATTTTTTTTAAAACAAAAATATCATTCGATCCATGCAAAATTCCAAAACTTAAAATGAAAGCAAACCCAATAAATAATTGATTTTCGGCTGAAACAAACGAACATAACCACAGGCTAAAAAAACTAATAATTATAGAAAATTTACTTAATAAATTCATTTTGTTCACTCTTTATTTAAAATTAATAAACAAGATATTTGTTTATTTAAAATTATTATTTTAACTTTGATAAAACAAATTAACATTTATTATTAACTAAAAACAAAAAATTATGAAAAATTTATTATTAATGAAAGAAATGTTACCAAATGATTACGTAGGCTTTACATTCTTTGTTGGATGTATGGCAATGATGGCAGCTTCTGCTTTTTTCTTTTTATCATTAAATCAATTTGATAAAAAATGGCGTACATCTGTACTGGTTTCTGGATTAATAACATTTATTGCAGCAGTTCACTATTTCTACATGAAAGAATATTGGGCTGAAGTTGGACAATCTCCAACATTTTTCAGATACGTTGACTGGGTTTTAACAGTGCCGTTAATGTGTGTTGAGTTTTTCCTAATCTTAAAAGTTGCTGGTGCAAAAACAGATTTGTTATGGAAAATGATCACTTTATCTGTAGTTATGTTAGTAACTGGATACTTAGGTGAAACAGTTTACAAAGATCAAGCTGCTTTATGGGGTGGTATTTCAGGATTAGCTTATTTTGTAATTGTTTACGAAATTTGGTTAGGATCTGCTTCTAAATTAGCAAAAGCTGCTGGCGGAAACGTTTTAGCTGCTCACAAAATCTTATGCTGGTTCGTATTAGTAGGTTGGGCTATCTATCCTTTAGGATACATGATGGGAACAACAGGATGGTACAATTCAATGATTCCTTCAGGAAATATTGATATTGCATACAACATTGCAGATGCTATCAACAAAATTGGATTTGGTTTAGTTATTTATAATTTAGCTGTTCAATCTCAAAAAGACTAATTCTTTTTAAAATATAAATTAAAACCGCCAAGAAATTTCTTGGCGGTTTTTTTTATGAAATTTATTTTGTACTTTGGTAACACCAAAATCTTAAAATTTTCTAAATGAAAAAGATACTTTTTACCTTAATACTACTAATTACTACTGTTAGTTTGGCTCAAAAAGCAAAAACACCTGTTGCAGCTACTTCAAATACTTTGGCCACTTTTGAAAATTTAAAAGCAGAAATTGTTACCGATGGTGGCAAACAAAAATTAGCCATAGTACTTGAAAATAATGGAAAAAAAGAAACCATTATTTTAAAAGAGATTACCACAAAAGACAAAGCACAACAGCCCACAAATTTTAAAATTAAAGTGTTTACCATTGCTGATATTAAACTATATCACTTTAGTTATACTGAAAACATCATAACCGAAACCAAACTAAAAAAGGAAAATGCCGTGATTACTTCTAACGAAATCTGGGAACTATCCACCACCAAATTAAAAATTTTAGGAAATATTCAAACAATAAGTCAAATTAATGAAATCCGATTTTTAGATAAAAATAAAACCGCCTCTCAAACGGTAGACAAAACAAGAAAAGAAGGATTTGAATTCACCTTAACGAAAGATTTTGAAGTACATTTATCTACTAAAACACAAACTAACAAGTATAAATTTAACACTACTACGCGCCGATACGATCCGAAGAAATAATACTTTATATAAATTAAAATGTTTCTCAGTACCTAACTTTTTTATATACACGCCAATTAGTAAATTTGAATAAACTTTACAATCATGTCAAAACCTCAATTAACCAAAATTTTAAATATAAAATATCCCATCATTATGGCACCTATGTTTTTGGTATCCAATACAAAAATGGTTATTGAAGGCATGAAAAGTGGTGTGGCAGGTTGTATTCCAGCATTAAACTACAGAACGTTAGAAGAATTACGAAGTGCCATCATCGAATTGAGAAATGCAAAAGTGGAAGGTGGGAGCTTTGGTTTCAATTTAATTGTGAATAAATCCAACATTAAATATAAAGAACAATTACGCATTTTATGTGAAGAGAAAGTCGACTTTATATTAACGTCTTTAGGTTCACCAGAAGAAACCATAAAAGCAGCTCATAAAGAAGGTATTAAAGTTTTTTGCGATGTAACCGATTTAAGTTTTGCAAAAAAAGTGGAAAGTTTAGGAGCAGATGCATTAGTAGCTGTAAATAATGAAGCAGGCGGACACAGAGGTGACATTTCCCCTGAAGAATTAATCAAACAATTAAATGAACACACTTCCCTACCCGTAATTTCTGCTGGTGGTGTAAGTAAAAAATCGGATATAGACAAAATGCTATCTTATGGAGCGATTGGGGTTTCTGTTGGAAGTCCATTTATTGCCTCTATAGAAGCTGGCGTTTCGCAAGAATACAAACAAGCTTGTATAGACTATGGTGCAAAAGACATTGTAATGACCGAACGCATTTCAGGTACACCTTGTTCCGTAATAAACACGCCATATGTTCAAAAAGTAGGTACCAAAACCACTTGGTTAGAACAAGTTTTAAACAAAAACAAAAGCTTGAAAAAATGGGTGAAAATGATTCGTTTTTATATTGGAATGAAAGCCACCGAAAAAGCCGCTACAGAAGTAACCTATAAAACCGTTTGGGTGGCAGGACCTAGTATTGAAGACACTAACGCTATTTTACCAGTTGCAGAAATTGTAAAGAAACTAACGGTTTAATCTGTACGAGACTTTGTATTGCTACAAAAGCGTATTATAAAGAGAAAAGAGTTTCAAATATTTAACCGCAAAGTACGCAAAGTTTTTCGCAAAGAAGGCAATGAAAATCCGGCAATTCTGCGTACGCATTCAAAACAAAAAAAGCCTGTAAGAAATTCCTACAGGCTTTATATATAGTTAAAAAGTGTTTATGATAAAACCGCTTTTAAGTCGCCATTCATAGCTCTTACCGCTTCTGCCGATTTTGCAAAAGTTGCTTTTTCCGCGTCGTTTAATTGTACATCAACAATTTCTTCAATTCCGTTTTTACCAATAATACACGGTACACCTAAACAAATATCGGTTTGTCCGTATTCACCTTCTAATAAAACAGAACAAGCAATCATTTTATTTTGATTATTTAAGATAGAATCTACTAAATACGCTACAGAAGCTCCTGGCGCATACCAAGCAGAAGTACCTAATAAACCTGTTAAAGTGGCACCACCAATCATAGTATCAGCCGCTACTTTATCCAATGCTTCTTGAGACAAATAATTAGCAACAGGCGCTCCATTATAAGAAGCCAAACGCGTTAAAGGAATCATTGTTGTATCACCATGACCACCAATAACCATTCCTTGTACGTCGTTAGCCGGTTTGTTTAATGCTTTTGATAAATAATATTTGAAACGAGAGCTATCTAAAGCGCCACCCATACCAATAATTCTGTTTTTTGGTAAACCTGTAGCTTTTAAAGTTAAATACGTCATAGTATCCATAGGATTAGATACTACCACGATAATGGTATTTGGAGAAAATTTTAAAATGTTTTCTGCTACAGATTTTACAATTCCAGCGTTGATACCAATTAATTCTTCACGAGTCATGCCTGGTTTTCTTGGTATTCCAGAAGTAATTACGACTACATCTGAATTAGCTGTTTTAGAATAATCATTTGTTACTCCGGAAACTTGTGTATTGAATCCTGTAGTTGTAGCACACTGCATGATGTCCATTGCTTTTCCTTCTGCAAATCCTTCTTTAATGTCTAATAATACAACTTCACTTGCAATTCCTCTGTACGAAATTACGTCTGCACATGATGCACCTACATTTCCTGCTCCTACTATTGTTACTTTCATTTTATAAATTATATTGAGTTGTTATTTTTACAAAAATATTGATAATGAAACAATTTTACGTTATTTCACTATTATTTTTTTTACGATTTGTTTTTCATCAGAAGTAATTTTAACAAAATACATGCCCTTTTCAAAATGGATTGGAATAATTTGGTCTTCATTAGTTGTTTTTTCAAAAACTTTCGCTCCTAATAAAGAGAAAATTTCCACCTTAGAAAGACTCGAAATACCGGAAACAAAAATATGATCAGTAGCAGGATTGGGATATACTTTTACATCTATTGTTTCAAAACTATTAGAAGCCAAAGCCGCAAACCACGGGCTTCCGAATTGCGAACCAAAAATATAATTCGCCAATAATGGATGATCAATAAATGGATTTCTGTTATGTTGCCACGTTTGAATATAATTGTTTCTATTCATTTCAAAATCGTCTCTAGGATCCGAGGCAGTCCAACTTAATAAAGTAGCTAAATCACCTATATTTCCTGAAGGGTTTGTACCATTGTTTTCACTTGGGTCGCCATTTACTACATTTAAACCGATAAATCGAACGGCCATGTAAAAACAAGCTCTTGCTACATCACCACGCCAGGAACCCTGAGAACCAGTAGCTCCAGCATATACTGTAGCCGTATTTACATTTCCATAATTTTTATTATTTCTTGATGAATTTTCTTGCCCATTGACCGCTCTAATATGATGCGCGTCTGAAACACCATCTACAGTAGCAGCAGCACTCGTAGTTGTCCACATCCCTATTCCATCTGCCAAATCAATATCGGCAACCACAAAACCGCCTCTCGATTGGCAAAAAATATGTTCTCTGTTCCATTTCCCTAAACTACTTGATCCCAATTGTTGGTCGATTTTAGACATAGGTTGTTCTAAATAAATTTCCCAAATTTGCCCACTATTTAACGGATTTTGATCGGAAGTTTTTAGTATTTCCCAAATATCTGCATAACTATGTAATCTGACTTCGGAAGGATTGGCAATTATATTTTGAACTGCTTGTTTTAATGCTGCTCCAGAAAGTCCTTCTAACGAAACGTAATATCCCACTGGCGCTGTACTCGAAACCATGTTGTATGTAGGCGCCAAAGGCGTACCAAAATTTAATATTTGAAAATCTGTATCTGCAACGCGTCTAACAATCGAATTATTACTTGAAACTACATTTATTGGTATACCAGAAATAAAAAGAACCAATTCTTCGTCACCTTCTTCTAAAGTGTCGTCGAGTAAAGTAATTGTTTTTATAACTGTAGTAGCACCCGATGGAATGGTTACAGAATTATTTGTGTCAAAAGTGTAATCAGCTGTATTAAAATTTCCATTGTTTAAAGAAATATAAAAAGTAGTAGTTGAAGTAACAGGCGAAGCAGTTGTAAATGTCACAGTAACAGTTTGACCTTCCGTATAGGAATTTGCATTAAAAGTAGTAGTCATGTAATTTAAAAGAATCCCAGAACCGTCGTTATTCATTCCTGGAGTTGGGGCTTTTACTTCATAAGTACCATCAACTTTTCTTTGAATCGAATGATTGGCGGCATTTGAAGTCGCATTTTCATTTACACAAACCGTTAGATCTAAAATATTCATTAATGCGGTTGGTTGTGTATTGCCATTATTAGAATAGGCAATGGCATGCACCAAACCAGTTGTTGTTGCAGGGGTATTTAAAGGAAAATTGGTGTCATTTGCTTGATAAAGTGCAATAGCATCAGGACCATTTTGCAATGTTGTATCCAACATTGATAATGCTGGCGTAGGAGAAAGTAAAACATTACCTATTAAAAAAATACCATTAACATCTGTTGAATAACCATCTAAATCTATCGCATTATAACTTAATGTTCCGGGAAACGGACTAGTACTAGTAGCATTAAAAAATACCAATACATAACCATTTAATGAAAAATTAGCGGTAGTAGATTTTAATTCAATAAATTCTTTTTGATCTGTGGAAGGAGTATCAGGATCTATTTCATTAATTACGACCTGTGAAAAAGTAACATTGGAAATCAGAAATAATAAAAATAGTTTTATTTTCATTTTATTTTCATTTGAAAAGTTAAACAAAATTAGTCATAATTAAGGTATTTTCTTATGTTTATTTCCTTTTTTTTAGTAATATTGACTACTTTATATAAAAGATGACAAAAATAAGAATCGTATTATTTATTTTATTTGCGCTACAATCCTTCTCCCAAAATGAGATTAATATAAATGCAAAACTCCTTGAAAACGGAAAGAAAATTGCTGTTTTCGAAGAAATTACAGTTAAAAATACGTCAAATACTGTGCTTACAGAAATTGCCTTAAACGATTGGAATCATGCATTTTCTAGTAAAAACTCAGCATTAGCTAAAAAGTTTTCAGATGAATTCAATAGAAGCTATCACCTTTCAAGCAATACAGAACGTGGTGAAACAAATATAATTGCGGCTACAGATGCTAATAAAAAGTCTTTATTATATTTCAGAAAACCAAATCAAATCGATATTGTTATCATTTCTCTGGAAAAACCATTAGCTATTGGAGAATTAACAATTATTAAAATAAATTATGAAATAACATTACCCAATTCTAAATTCACAAAATTTGGTTATTCTAAAAGCAAACTGTATTTGAGAAATTGTTTTTTAACGCTATCTAGTTTTCATACCGAACATCAAAGCGAAGAAAATAGTGATGATTTAACTTCAGAAATAGCGAGTTATACCATTCAAATGCAGCATGATAACTTTTTACTAAATTCTGATTTAGAGGTTGAAAATACTACTCAAAATTCATCGAAATTAACTGGTAATTGGAGAACCAATTTTGTAATTGTTTTAGAAAATATAAACAGTTACGAAACATTTGAAAATAAAGAAACTACTATTATCAGCAATCTAAAATCTGTAGATTTGAATACTGTTCAAAAAAAGCTAATCGTTAATAAAATCGCTAATTATGTTGGTGAAAATTTAGGCATATCGCAACAAAATAAAATCATGGTTTCGCAAGAAGATTATGACAGAGAAGCGTTTTATGGATTAAATGAATTGCCCTCGTTTATTTCTCCATTTAATGACGATTTTGTGTTTGAATTAAAATTTTTAAAAACCTATATAAACAATTATTTAATGGCTAATTTGAAAATTAATTTCAGAAAAGACCATTGGATTTTAGAAGGAATTCAGCATTATTATTTAAAAAAATATATAGATGATTATTATCCAGAAATTAAAGCTTTTGGAAAACTTTCTCGATTTAAAATTCTAAAAAATTACAAGATAATTTCTATGAATTTTACCGAACAGTTCATATATAATTATCTATTAATGGCCAGAAAAAATATTGATCAAGCCGTTGGAACAGATAAAAACACACAAATAAAATTCAATGAAAAAATAGCAGGAAAATTCAAATCCGGACTTTCGCTTCATTATTTGAATGCTTATTTAGGAGAAAATTATGTAGAAAATTCAATTAAACAATATATAGAATTAAATAAATTCAAACATACTAATAATCAAGATTTTAAGTCGATATTAGAAGTAAATTCAAAAAAAGATTTAAATTGGTTTTTTAATGAATTAATTTATTCCAGAAATAAAATTGATTACAAAATTATTCACGCCAAAAAGGTGAAAGATTCGATAGAAGTAATGATAAAAAATGTAGGTGATGCCAAAGTGCCTATTTCTATTTCAGGATATCATAAAAATAAATTAGTTAGTAAAAATTGGATAGAAAATCATTCAGAAACATTTAAATTTTCAATTAAAAACGACAGTATCACCAAATTAATTTTAAACGATACTTATGAAATTCCGGAATTAAATAACAATAACAATTCCTACAAATTACAAAATAGGTTTTTTGGAAATCGGAAAATTAGATTTACATTTTTTAAAGACATTGAAAACCCAAAATACAACCAAGTGTTTTTTGTTCCAACAACGGAATTTAACCTATATGATGGTTTGTTACTGGGCATGAAATTCAATAATAAATCAATTATTGATAGACCATTTATTTACGATATTACGCCAAATTATTCTACAAAAACAGCAACACTTGCAGGAAGTGCTGGGTTTATTTTTAACAATCTAGAACGAAACAGCAATCATTTCAGTACCAGATATGCTATTTCTGGAACCCGGTTGCATTATGCACCAGATGCCTTTTATACTAAAATTACACCAAGTGTAAATTTCAGATTCAGAAATCCAAATTTCAGAAAAAATGAAGGAGAAGGCTTTTTGATACGAAATGTTTATGTAAACAGAGAAAAATCGAACGTAGTTATTACTAAAAATTCAGAAAATTACTCGGTTTTTAACTTGCGTTACGGTTATGCCAATAGCGAATTAATAGAACAATTTTCCTACGGAACTGATTTTCAACTTTCAAATCGTTTTGGAAAAATATCTGGGCAAATGCAATACCGAAAACTTTTTGAGAACAACCGTTTTCTTAATTTAAGAGCGTTCGCTGGTGTTTTTACACACAATGATACCTCTAACGATTTTTTTAGCTTTGGAATTGATAGGCCTTCTGATTATTTATTTGATTATGCCTTAATTGGACGTAGTGAAAGCACGGGCTTATTTAGTCGGCAATTTGTAAATGCAGAAGGCGCTTTTAAATCTAAATTCACTACTCGTTATGCCAACCAATACATTTTTGCAATAAATGCAGGTTTTACAATTTACGATTGGATTGAAATGTACGGTGACGTCGGAACATTTAAAAACGAAGGATACAAACCCCAATATATTTACGATAGTGGGTTGCGTCTGAATTTAGTTCAAGACTATTTTGAATTATATTTACCTATTTATTCCTCAAACGGCTTTGAACTTAACGATAAAAATTATGGAGAACGCATTCGATTTATTGTTACTTTAAGTCCAAAAACATTAACCTCTTTGTTTACAAGAAGATGGTTTTAATTTATTTAATTTTTATACAAAATCTAGTTTCTTACTTTGTAATTTATATGCATTATTCGTAAGCAATAGTTATTATTTCGAAATAAAAATACGTTTTTTACAACCAAACATGAATATTTTTATTCATTATTCATAAAAATATCTACTACGCTTATATGTTTCGTTTTTTTGTTTAAATTTGTAACATAGCAATACAATATTATGAGCAAAACTAAAACTGCAGAAGTATTATCTTTCAAAGATTTCAAAAAAGAAGTTTTATATGATTTCAAAATCGCTTCCGTTAGTCGTGAATGCAGTCTTTTGGGACGAAAAGAAGTACTAACTGGAAAAGCTAAGTTTGGTATTTTTGGAGATGGAAAAGAAGTGCCACAATTGGCCTTAGCAAAAGCATTTCAAAACGGTGATTTTCGTTCAGGATATTACCGTGACCAAACGTTTATGATGGCTATTGGCGAATTATCAATCGTTCAGTTTTTTGCAGGATTATATGGGCATGCAGATGTTAATTTTGACCCAATGAGTGCCGGTCGTCAAATGGGTGGGCATTTTGCTACGCATTCCTTAGACGAAAACGGAAATTGGAAAAACTTAACGCAACAAAAAAATTCAAGTGCCGATATCTCTCCTACTGCTGGGCAAATGCCTCGATTATTAGGTTTGGCACAGGCATCAAAAATATACAGAAATGTAGCCGAAATTCCTACTAAAAATAATTTTTCGGTACAAGGAAATGAAGTGGCTTGGGGAACAATTGGAAACGCTTCTACTTCAGAAGGTTTGTTTTTTGAAACCATAAATGCTGCAGGTGTATTACAAGTGCCAATGGTAATGAGTGTTTGGGATGACGAATACGGAATTTCAGTTCACGCCAAATACCAAACTACAAAAGAAAACATATCCGAAATATTAAAAGGTTTACAACGTGACGAAGAAAGTAATGGATACGAAATTTTCCGGGTTAGAGGTTGGGATTATCCAGCTTTAGTTGACACCTATCAAAAAGCAGCGGAAGTTGCTAGAACAGAACATGTGCCTGTTTTAATTCACGTAAACGAATTAACACAACCACAAGGGCACTCTACTTCTGGATCACACGAGCGATACAAAAATGCAGAACGTTTGACTTGGGAAGCAGAATTTGACTGCGTGGCACAAATGAAAAAATGGATGATTGCAAACAATATTGCTTCTTC
>NZ_JBIPMS010000152.1:0-3411 GCF_044368995.1 Flavobacterium sp.
CTTTGTTTGTATTGTATAAACTTCCCGAAATTTCTTCAATTGCATATATTTTTAATACTTTATCTTTAATGTCTAAAATTACACGTTGTGCCGTTTTTAAACCAATTCCTTTAATCGATTGAACGGTTCCTACATCATTTGCAGCAATAGCTTGAATAATTTGTTCTGGATTTAATGATGAAAGCATGGTTCTTGCCGTACTAGCTCCAATTCCTGAAACTGATATTAATAATTTAAATAATTCTCGTTCTTTTTTATCTGCAAAGCCAAATAAAGAATGTGCATCTTCTTTAACTTGTAAATATGTATACAATTTTACGTTTTCGGAATCCGGAATTTGAGAATAAGTATGCAATGAAATATGAATTTCATACCCCACGCCATGGCATTCTATAACCACTTCAGTTGGCGTTTTCTCTACTAGTTTTCCTTGAATATGTGAAATCATAATTTTTACTTTTTACTTTTTACTTTCAGCTTATTTTTCAATTTTTCTTGCGCATCAACAACAGCAACTGCTGCCATATTTACCATTTCTTCTACACTGGCACCTAATTGAAAAATATGCACTGGTTTTTCTAATCCCATCATAATCGGACCAATAGAAACTACTTTATCTAATTCTTTTAGCATTTTGTAGGTAATATTTGCCGCATCTAAATTAGGAAAAATCAACGTATTTACTTTTTTATTGGCTAATTTAGAAAACGGGAATTTACTTTTTAACATGTCTGGATTTAAAGCAAAATCGGTTTGAATTTCTCCATCAACAATTAAATCTGGGTAATTTGCGTGCAAAATTTTAACTGCTTGTCTTACTTTAATTGCACTTTCATGTGAAGAAGAACCAAAATTAGAAAACGAAATCATAGCAATAACAGGTTCAATACCAAATAATCGAACCGTTTTAGCTGTCATTAAAGCAATTTTAGCTAACTCTTCTGCAGAAGGATTTGGATTGATAGCAGTATCTGACAAAAATAACGGCCCCCGCTTAGTATTCATAATATTTGTAGTAGCAATTCTTGACACACCTTGTTGCTTGGCAATTAATTCCATCACGGGTTTTACCACATTTGGATAACTTCTCGAATATCCCGTAACCATACAATCAGCATCACCGGCATTTACCATCATTGAAGCAAAGTAATTGCGTTCACGCATCCATTTTTGAGCATCTAACAAAGAAGTTCCTCTACGCTGTCTGGTTTTCCAGAAATATTGTGCGTATTTCTCTCTGGTTTTATTTTCGTCTTTAGATTTTGGATCGATGATTTTTAAATCGGCTTCAAATCCAATTTCTTCTTTTAATTCTTGAATAATTTCTACATTGCCTAACAAAATTGGAATTCCAATGCCTTCTTCATGAACAATTTGAGCTGCTTTTAACACATCTAACTGATCGGCTTCAGCGAAAACTATTGTTTTAGGTTCTGTTTTGGCTCTATTTGTTAGTAATTTTACAATTTTATTATCGCCACCTAAGCGTTCTTGTAAGTCACTTGCGTATTTTTCCCAATCTGTAATTTCTATATCGGCCACACCACTTTCCATAGCCGCTTTTGCAACAGCAGGAGAAATTGTAGAGATTAATCTAGGATCAAAAGGTTTTGGAATGATGTAATCTTTTCCGAAAACCAACTTCTTTTCGCCGTAAGCAATGTTCACTTGTTCTGGAACTGGTGATTTGGCTAATTCTGCCAAAGCTCTAACGGCAGCCATTTTCATAGCTTCGTTGATTTTTCTGGCTCTAACATCTAAGGCTCCTCTAAAAATGTAAGGAAATCCTAAAACATTATTAACTTGATTTGGATAATCCGAACGACCTGTTGCCATAATGATATCTTCTCGAGTATTTATGGCTACATTATAATCAATTTCAGGAACTGGATTCGCCATAGCAAACACAATAGGATTGGCTGCCATTGACAATAACATGTCTGGTTTTAATATATTTCCAACCGATAATCCTAAAAACATATCGGCAGCTTTAATAATTTCAGATAAAGGGGCTGGATCACATGATTTTGCATAACGCATTTGTAATTCGGAAACATCGTCTCTGCAAGTGGTTAATAAACCATTTACGTCAAACATGTATAAATTTTCGGGTTTTACACCTAACAATACATATAAATTTGCACAAGCCAATGCTGCTGAACCTGCTCCAGAAACTACTACTTTTATTTTAGCGATGTCTTTTTCTGCAATTTCTAACGCATTTAAAAGTGCGGCTGACGAAATGATTGCCGTTCCATGTTGGTCGTCATGCATGACAGGAATATTTAATTCCTCCACCAATCTTCGTTCAATTTCAAATGATTCTGGTGCTTTTATGTCTTCTAAATTAATCCCTCCAAATGTAGGCGCAATCGCTTTAACGGTTTCAACGAATTTATCAATATCTGTGGCATCTACTTCAATATCAAAAACATCTATATCAGAAAATATTTTAAACAGTAAAGCCTTGCCTTCCATTACGGGTTTAGAGGCTTCTGGTCCAATATCACCTAAGCCTAAAACAGCGGTTCCATTGGTAATTACAGCAACTAAATTTCCTTTGGCTGTATATTTATAAACGTTATTTACATCTTTTGCAATTTCCAAACACGGCTCTGCCACCCCTGGCGAATAGGCCAAAGACAAATCACGTTGTGTAGCATATTTTTTTGTAGGTACCACCTGGATTTTTCCTGGTGTCGGTTTGGCGTGGTATAGTAAAGCTTCTCTTCTTTTATTATTATCTGTAGACATATATAATCATTAGCATCAACTCACAAAGATAAAATAAGCATTGAAATAACAATAACGATTGACTAAAAAGTTATAACTTCTTTACCTTTTTATTAAAAGGCGTAAAAAAAGCTGCACCAAATAGTACAGCTTTCAAAATAAACCTTAAAAAAATTCCCCGCTACAGCGTTAATCCCTTCGCGTGGCTTGGCTTGTAAATACAGTATTTATTGAAAAAACATTTCAATAATGTTTTTATTTGTTAATAGTGTATTTGCTTTATTAGTTAGCACGCGAAAGGATTAGCGATGCAGCGGGGAAATGTAAACTTGAATTTACTACAAAATTTGCAATCTTGCCAAACCGCCTGTTATACGTTTGGCTTTTATGGGTTTCCAACGCAATTAATAAACTCAATGTTGGAAATGTTGGTTGGCCAAGTAGAACCAGTTAAGTCACATTTTATAAATTTAACTGGAGTTCTAAATTCCACATTAGTAAAATTGCAATTTTTCATTTTAAATAAACTTACTTGATTTGTTTTGCCAAATGTTGAATTTTCAATTATTGAACTAGTAAAATTTATTCCGCTAAAATCTCCTGTTCCATATATTTGGCTTCCTTCTTTAAACCAAGCATCAATAGTTGAATTAGAAAAGAAAGCGTTAATAATTTCAA
>NZ_JBIPMS010000182.1:0-4167 GCF_044368995.1 Flavobacterium sp.
ACTGTTAATGAAAGAACCTCCAAATAAATTTGTTCTGGTAGTTACAATTGGAGCGCTTAAAGTTACGTTAGTATAATTAGCAATACCTACACCTGTTCCAATAAATGGTGCTGAAGAAGTACCGAAAGTTCCAGTTCCAGAATAGGTTTGTGGAGTTGTCCCTGAAAAATCAAAACGACTTCCTGAAACTAAACCTTGAATAATACCGTTATTAACTACATTCCCCAAAGCAAAAGCTGTCATTCCTAAACAATCAAAAGTTGTTCCTGGGTTAACAGTAAGCGTACCGAAAACATATAACACACCAGTCGATTGGTGAACTTGTACTATTTTATTATTTGTCGTGTTGTTTATATTAATATTTGGAGCATACCCATACAACCTGAAATTAAAGTTAGTAGCTGTTGCAGCAGTTCCAACCTGTAATGTACCACCAGTTATTGTAGGTGTTCCAACATTGTAATAATCCCTTGTAGTTGATCCTAAAGTACCACCGTTTCTTTGAACCAAAACAATTGTACCTCCGCTCATAATGAATGATGCCGATGTAGAAGTAATACCAAAACTTGCAGAAGCAACTGTAGTATTTCCAACGTTTGCAACAGAAATTGTTCCGTCAGATTGGTTATAATAAACACCTGTACTTGTAAGATTGAATCTTCCTGCAACATTTATTGCACCACCTTCAATTTTGTAAACAGAATTGGTTCCACTACCTACAGAGTTTCCAGAAGAGGTACCTATATTATAGGTTCCAGCAGTAACTCTAAAAAGTCCATTAACTGAAGGTGAACCTGTAAGTCCAGCTATAGTAAAATTTGGATTACTCAACCAAATACCTCCAGTAGCAGGAATAGTATATCCTACAATTGTAAAGATTGGATTAGATTGAGTAAATGTTCCACTAATTTTAATTGTTCCAGCCGTATGGGTTGCAACAAAACCTAAAGTACTTGCTGCTTGAACCGTGAAGGCTTTTTGAACATCTAATACAGGTGGTGTAACTAAAGCTGTTGCAGTAGTAGCACCTTTGTTAATAATGTTAGTATTATTTAAATCAATAGTACCAGAACCAGAAATTGTCGAATTTAGAATACCAAAGAAAGTAAGAGTAGCTCTACCTGTTGTAGCATTAAGCCACATATCAAAAGAACCATCAACAATAAGATTACTTGCATAAGGAGAAGTTGCAGTTACTCCACCTAAAAATATATTATGTACAATAGATGTTGCTGAACCAGCATTAAAAATACCACCTGCGCCAACCGTAATACTTCCATTTACTGAAAGTGTAGCTGCTGAAGTACTTGTAAAAGTTAAAACACCAGAAGCACCTTGACCTACTGTTAAGTCCAAACATGTTGGAGCCACAAGATCAATATTAACGGTATGACCATCAGCAATAATTACATTATCTGTAGCCGTAGGAATAGCTCCCGAAGACCATGTTGAAGTTTGACTCCAATTTCCAGAAGCTATAGAAGTAATTGTACCAGGAGGATTAGTTGCCTGAGAACCTGTTAAATAAGAAGTTTCCAAATCTGCAAAAGCAACTATTCTATAATAGTAAGTAACACCTGGTATTAAGCCTGAAGCAACAGGTAAATTATATGCAGTACCAGTAGTACCTGAAGAAGTTGAAACTATGTCAGTTCCAACTTGAGAAAACGTAACGTTATCAGTAGAACGATATACCCTAAAAGAAGTTTCATTTGTTGAGTTATCTAACCAATTAACAGTCATTCCTGTTTGAGTCACCGCAGTAGGAGTAAAATTAATAGGTGCAGCGTCTGGAGTGATAGGTGATCTAGAAATTAATGAAATTTCATCAACTGACGATGGAACAGTTCCTGCAGAGTTATCATTATGCCATGTGAAAATAAGTCGAAATGTAGTTCCAGCTAAACTAGATGGTAAAACTACATTAACTACATTATATGCAGCGCCATAATTAGCAGGTTGTACATAGGCGAGTGTGGCACCAGTTAGAGCAGTCCCAGGACTTGCTGGTGCTGAAGTAGCTGGAGTAAAAGTTGTTGGTGCGGTATATACCATTAACTTATCATAATATGTGCCGCTAAAAACATCACCATCTCCTTTCAATTTAAAGGATAAACTGATAACTGATTCACTTGCTGGTACGGTTATGTCACGATAAAAATGACTTACTGCAGTAGTTGAATTAGAATATGCGTATGTACTTCCTGAAGTATTCGAGATGTATGCACTCTTTGTTCCTCCACTAGAAGTAGCTGTTCCAACATTCCATGCGTTGGTAGCCGAATTAACTGCTGTCCACCCATTATCAGTAAGTGTTGTTCCAAATTCAAATCCACCATCACCTGTTGGAGATATAAGAGTTGATTGCCCTTGAACAATTGTAAAACAAAACAACGTTACAAACACCGTTACAAAAGAAAGCCAGTTTCGTTTTGTAGCCGTGTACGATGTTGTCCCTTGTTTTTGAGAATGTGGTGTTCCTGCAGAAGTACAGGCAACAACCGAATCGTAAATGTTTATCATAATAAGTAATTTAGTTTAATAAGTGGAATTCACAAATATATTTATTTTTTTATATAAATCGTAATTTCAACTCATTTTTATTAAATTATCACTAAATTATAAGGAAATAATATAAATTATCAATAAAAAAATAAAAACTTCCCAATTTTTTGAGAAGTTTCTAAAATTATGCTTGACCGGTTGGTCCGAAATTTAAAGGTATGGGCGGATGCTCTTCCTCTTTTATTTGTCCGTGTGCGTTTTCAAAACGATAAATGTTTTCGTTTAATGCTTTTAACAAACGTTTGGCATGTTGTGGGGTTAATATGATTCTGGATTTTACTTTTGCTTTCGGCACGCCTGGCATTAAAGCTATAAAATCTAATACAAATTCGGTATTAGAATGGTTGATGATGGCGAGATTAGAATAGGTTCCTTCTGCTATTTTTTCGTCTAATTCGATATTGATTTGACCTTCTTGGTTGTTGTTTTCCATGGTTTTAATTTATAATTGATAATTGTGATTAGAACGTTATCTTTTTGCTTAACCTCAAAGGGCGCAATGATTGTCGCAAAGAGCGTTAAGATATTGAAAATCTGGACTTTTGACTTTTGACTAATGCATTACAATAATACAAAACCTTTTGATAAAAAAAAAGGCCTAACAGAAAAAAATCTATTAGGCCTTTTTAGTATAATAAGAATAAGAATTAGTAATTAAATTCTTCTTTTCCAGCCATTAATTCACTGTATTCTTCTTTAGAACCTACAATAATGTTATCGTAATCTCTCATACCTGTACCAGCAGGTATTCTGTGACCTACGATTACATTTTCTTTCAATCCTTCTAATGTATCAATTTTACCAGCAACAGCTGCTTCGTTTAATACTTTAGTAGTTTCCTGGAACGATGCCGCAGAAATGAATGATTTTGTTTGTAATGATGCTCTTGTAATACCTTGTAAAACTGGTGTTGCAGTAGCTGTAATTACATCTCTAGCGGTAACTAAGTTTTTATCTTCACGTTTTAATAATGAATTTTCATCTCTTAGATCTCTTGGAGAAATAATTTGTCCTGGTTTTAAGCTTGAAGAATCACCTGCTTCTTCTACAACTTTCATTCCGTATAACTTGTCGTTTTCTAGAATAAAGTCTGAAGTATGTGCCAATTGATCTTCTAAGAATAATGTATCTCCTGGATCTTGGATTCTTACTTTTCGCATCATTTGACGAATTACTACTTCGAAGTGTTTGTCATTGATTTTTACTCCTTGTAAACGGTATACTTCTTGAATTTCATTTACCAAGTATTGTTGAACTGCAGAAGGACCTTGAATTCTTAAGATATCTTCTGGAGTAATTGCTCCGTCTGATAATGGTGTTCCTGCTCTTACGAAGTCATTTTCTTGAACTAAGATTTGCGCCGAAAGTTTGACTAAATATTTCTTAACATCTCCAAATTTAGATTCAATAGACAACTCACGATTCCCTCTTTTTACTTTTCCGAAAGTAACTACACCATCAATTTCAGTAACTACTGCAGGGTTTGAAGGATTACGAGCTTCTAACAACTCGGTAATTCTTGGTAAACCTCCAGTAATATCACTTGCTTTAGAGGAACGACGTGGAATTTTCACAAGAATTTTTCCTGCTTTAATTTTCTCG
>NZ_JBIPMS010000176.1:0-6131 GCF_044368995.1 Flavobacterium sp.
CCATTGTCTACCATAAGGTGTGCTCCTACTGGTAAATTGTAGGATCTAATTAACTCACCATCTTTACCATAAATATGTAAAGTTGGAATTAATTTTTTGTTACGACCTTCAGAAATTACTTTTTCTTGGAAACCTGTTTGCTCATCAATTTCAACCATGAATGATTGTCCTTGTTCTAAATCTTCATAAGCAATTTTACCTGTAAATTCAGACACAATTACTCCATTATAAGGATCCCATTTACAAATAGCCGCTCCTTTTTCTACTTTATCTCCATCTTTTACAAAAATGGTAGAACCGTAAGGAATATTGTGCGTACTTAATAAAATACCTGTATTATTATCTTGTAATTTTAATTCGGTAGAACGAGAAATCACAATATCGATAGGTTTCCCATCAGCATCTTCTCCTTTTACTGTTTTTAAATCTTCAATTTCAAGTTTTCCTGTAAAACGAGCTGAAATTCCAGCTTCTTCAGAAATACCTCCTGCTACCCCTCCAACGTGGAAAGTACGAAGTGTTAACTGTGTTCCTGGCTCTCCAATTGACTGTGCAGCAATTACTCCGACAGCTTCACCTCTTTGTGCCATTTTACCAGTTGCTAAATTACGGCCGTAACATTTTGTACAGATTCCTTTTTTAGCTTCACAAGTTAATGCAGAACGCACTTCTACTTTTTCAATTGGCGAAGCTTCAACAGCTTTAACAATTGCTTCAGTAATGTGTTCACCGGCTTGAATTAAAACTTCAGAGTTGAATGGATTTATAACGTCTTGTAAGGCAACACGTCCTAAAATTCTTTCTCCTAATGTTTCCACAATTTCTTCATTTTTCTTTAATGCTGAAACTTCTACACCTCTTAAGGTACCACAATCAACAGAATTGATAATAACATCTTGAGATACATCATGTAGTCTACGAGTTAAATATCCTGCATCGGCAGTTTTAAGCGCTGTATCCGCTAATCCTTTACGTGCACCGTGAGTAGAAATGAAGTATTCTAAAATCGATAAACCTTCCTTAAAGTTAGAAAGAATAGGGTTTTCAATAATTTCACCACCACCTGCAGTTGATTTTTTCGGCTTAGCCATTAATCCACGCATACCAGTTAACTGACGAATTTGTTCTTTAGAACCCCTTGCACCAGAGTCAAGCATCATATATACCGAGTTGAAACCTTGTTGGTCTTCACGAATATTTTTCATTGCTAATTCTGTTAATTGTGCATTGGCAGAAGTCCAAATATCAATTACCTGATTGTAACGCTCATTATTTGTAATAAGTCCCATGTTATAGTTCATAGAAATACCTTCTACTTGCACACGAGCATCAGCAATTAATTGCGTTTTTTGTTCTGGAATACGAATATCACCTAAACTGAATGACAAGCCACCTTTGAAAGCGAATTTGTAACCCATGTCTTTCATATCATCTAAGAAAGCAGCTGTTGTAGGTACATTAGTAACCGATAAAATTTTACCAATAATATCTCTTAATGATTTTTTTGTTAAAACTTCATTGATATATCCTGCAGCTTCTGGTACTACTTCATTAAATAATACTCTACCTGCTGTAGTTTGAATAATTTGATTTACTAACTCGCCATTTTCATTAAAATCTCTTGCTCTAATTTTCACTCTAGCATTTAATTCTAATCTTCCTTCATTTAAAGCAATGTTTACTTCTTCCGCAGAATAGAAAGTTAATCCTTCTCCTAAAATAGTATGTTCAGGAGTTGATAAACGCTCTTTGGTCATGTAATACAGACCCAATACCATGTCTTGAGAAGGAACCGTAATTGGTGCACCATTCGCAGGATTCAAGATATTATGAGACGCTAACATTAATAATTGTGCTTCCAAAATAGCTTCTGGACCTAAAGGTAAGTGAACCGCCATCTGGTCACCATCGAAATCGGCGTTGAATGCCGTACATACTAATGGGTGTAACTGGATAGCTTTTCCTTCAATTAACTTGGGTTGGAACGCTTGGATACCTAAACGGTGAAGTGTAGGCGCACGGTTAAGTAATACTGGATGTCCTTTGATAACATTTTCTAAGATATCCCATACTACTGGTTCTTTTTTGTCGATAATTTTCTTAGCCGACTTTACTGTTTTAACAATTCCTCTTTCGATTAATTTACGAATAACGAATGGTTTGTATAATTCAGCAGCCATATCTTTTGGCAATCCACATTCGAACAATTTCATTTCTGGTCCAACAACAATTACGGAACGCGCAGAATAATCGACACGTTTTCCTAATAAGTTTTGACGGAAACGACCCTGTTTTCCTTTTAATGAATCGGATAAAGATTTTAATGGTCTGTTTGATTCTGTTTTAACTGCAGAAGCTTTTCTTGTATTATCGAAAAGTGAATCAACCGCTTCTTGCAACATACGTTTTTCATTACGTAAGATTACTTCAGGCGCTTTAATTTCCACTAATCTTTTTAAACGATTGTTACGGATAATTACTCTTCTGTATAAATCATTTAAATCTGAAGTTGCAAAACGACCACCATCTAAAGGCACCAAAGGACGTAATTCTGGTGGAATAACCGGAATTACTTTTAAAATCATCCATTCTGGACGGTTTTCTCTGTTTTTATTAGATTCACGGAAAGATTCAACAACATTCAATCTTTTTAATGCTTCTGTTTTTCTTTGTTTAGACGTTTCATTATTAGCTTTATGGCGTAAATCATAAGACAAAGCGTCTAAATCTGTACGCGCTAATAAATCCATGATACATTCAGCACCCATTTTGGCGATAAATTTATTTGGATCGTTATCGTCTAAATATTGGTTTTCCATTGGTAAGGTGTCTACAATATTTAAATATTCTTCTTCCGTTAAGAAGTCCAATCTATTTAAATCTTCACCTTCTGGACCTTTAGCAATACCAGCTTGGATTACTACATATCTCTCGTAGTAAATAATCATATCTAATTTCTTAGACGGTAATCCTAAAACGTAACCAATTTTATTTGGAAGCGAACGGAAATACCAGATATGAGCAATTGGCACTACAAGATTAATGTGCCCTACTCTGTCTCTACGTACTTTTTTCTCAGTAACTTCCACCCCACATCGGTCGCAAACGATTCCTTTGTAGCGAATTCTTTTATATTTTCCACAAGCACATTCGAAATCTTTTACTGGTCCGAAAATTCGTTCACAGAAAAGCCCATCTCTTTCTGGTTTGTGTGTACGGTAGTTGATTGTTTCTGGTTTTAATACCTCACCTCTTGATTCACCTAACATGGCTTCTGGCGATGCCAAACCAATTGTTATTCTGTTAAATCTTTTAACTCCTGTACTTTTGTCTTTGTTATTTCTATTATTCATCATAGTTTTTACTATTGATTTATGTGCAATTTAAAATTGATTCTTATTTAAGTCGAAAGTTTGAAAGTCAAAAGTCAAAAGTCGCATTAGACTTTCTGACTTTATAACTTTTTTGACTTTGGACTCAAAAACTACCTCGGCTTACTTCTCTAAACTTCAACATTAGTGTTGGAAGTGCTAGTTATATTTCTATAAAAAATCGGAACGGTTTACGGGTATAAATCCTAAAAACTCTTTATTAAAAAGTGTTCAGTGTTCAGTTTTTAGTGTTCAGACTGACCACTAAAAACTGACCACTAAATACTAAAATTATTCTTCTAATCTGATATCTAAACCAAGACCTTTTAATTCATGCATTAATACATTGAATGATTCAGGTAATCCTGGTTCTGGCATAGTTTCACCTTTAACGATTGCTTCGTAGGTTTTTGCTCTACCGTTTACGTCATCTGATTTAACGGTTAAGATTTCTCTTAAAGTACTTGACGCACCATATGCTTCAAGTGCCCAAACCTCCATCTCTCCGAAACGTTGTCCTCCAAATTGCGCTTTACCTCCTAAAGGTTGTTGCGTAATTAATGAGTACGGTCCGATAGAACGTGCGTGCATTTTATCATCAACCATATGCCCTAATTTAAGCATATAAATTACACCTACAGTTGCTGGTTGATGGAAACGCTCTCCTGTTCCACCGTCGTACAAGTAAGTATGACCGAATCTTGGAATGCCAGCTTCGTCAGTATATCCATTAATTTGATCTAATGAAGCACCGTCAAAGATAGGCGTCGCAAACTTTTTACCAGTTCTTAAACCCGCCCAACCTAATACGGTTTCATAAATCTGCCCAATATTCATACGAGAAGGTACTCCTAATGGGTTTAATACGATATCTACTGGTGTTCCGTCTTCTAAGAAAGGCATATCTTCTTGACGAACGATTTTAGCAACAATACCTTTGTTACCGTGACGTCCTGCCATTTTATCCCCTACTTTTAACTTACGTTTTTTAGCGATATATACTTTAGCTAATTTTAAAATTCCAGCAGGTAATTCATCTCCAACAGAAATTGTAAATTTCTCTCTTCTTAATACCCCTTGTAAATCATTTAATTTGATTTTATAGTTGTGTAGTAAATCGTTTATTAATGAATTGGTATGATCGTCTGTTGTCCATTGTCCTTTTGTTAAGTGGGCAAAATCTTCTACAGCTTGTAACATTTTTTTCGTGAATTTTTTACCTTTTGGTAGTACTTCTTCACCTAAATCATTAATTACACCTTGAGATGTTTTTCCGTCTACGATTAAGAATAATTTTTCAATTAACCTGTCTTTTAATTCGGTGAATTTCACTTCGAATTCCATTTCAAGTTTGTCTAAATCTTCTTTATCTTTAGAACGTTTGCGCTTATCTTTAACTGCTTTAGCAAATAATTTTTTATCTAAAACAACACCATGTAATGATGGAGACGCTTTTAATGAAGCATCTTTTACATCACCTGCTTTATCACCAAAGATAGCACGTAATAATTTTTCTTCTGGAGTTGGATCTGATTCCCCTTTAGGTGTAATTTTTCCGATAAGAATGTCGCCAGGTTTTACCTCTGCTCCAATTCGTATCATTCCGTTTTCATCTAAATCTTTAGTTGCCTCTTCCGAAACATTAGGAATATCATTAGTTAACTCTTCGTTACCTAATTTTGTATCTCTAACTTCTAATGAATAATCATCTACGTGAATAGAAGTAAAAATATCATCTCTTACTACTTTTTCAGAAATTACAATTGCGTCCTCAAAGTTATACCCTTTCCAAGGCATAAAGGCAACTTGTAGGTTTCTACCTAAAGCTAATTCTCCGTTTTGAGTAGCATATCCTTCACAAAGTACTTGACCTTTTTCCACTCTAGATCCTTTTCTAACGATAGGTTTTAAGTTGATAGTTGTACTTTGATTGGTTTTTCTAAATTTAATTAAGTTATACGTTTTTTCATCATCATCAAAACTCACCATCCTTTGTTCGTCAGTACGGTCGTATTTAATTGTCACTTTATTCGCGTCAACATAAGTAACTATACCAGCACCTTCTGCATTGATAAGTACACGAGAATCAGACGCCACTTGTCTTTCTAAACCAGTTCCTACAATAGGAGCTTCTGGTCTTAATAAAGGTACTGCCTGACGCATCATATTAGATCCCATAAGGGCTCTATTCGCATCATCATGTTCTAAGAATGGAATTAATGAAGCTGAAATAGAAGCGATTTGATTTGGTGCTACATCAGTATAATGTACTGCAGATGGAGAAACCACTGGGAAATCTCCCTCTTCACGAGCAATTACGTTATCTGCAAGTATTTTACCTTTTGCATCCATTTCAATATTTGCTTGCGCAATCATTTTTCCTTCTTCTTCTTCTGCGCTTAAATAAACTGGAGTAGAAACTAAGTCTACTACACCATCTGTAACCTTACGGTAAGGTGTTTCTATGAATCCCATTCCGTTTACTTTGGCATATACACCAAGTGAAGAAATCAAACCAATGTTTGGTCCCTCAGGCGTTTCAATAGGACATAAACGTCCGTAATGTGTATAGTGAACGTCACGAACCTCGAATCCTGCTCTTTCTCTAGATAAACCTCCAGGTCCTAGTGCTGATAAACGACGTTTGTGAGTTATTTCTGCTAATGGATTGGTTTGATCCATAAACTGAGATAACTGGTTGGTTCCGAAAAAAGAATTAATTACAGATGATAACGTTTTAGCGTTGATCAAATCTATAGG
>NZ_JBIPMS010000059.1:0-10275 GCF_044368995.1 Flavobacterium sp.
TGCAAAAGCAGGATGTGCACCAATAGAAAACGGCAATACTTCATCTGATTGATTTCGAACAAAATACTCAATAACTAATTCGTTTTCCATAAACGTGTAAGCGATTAACAGTTTAAAATCAAATGGGTAATTTGCTTTTGTTTCTTTGGTTGCCTCTACCTCAAAAATAACTTGATATTCACTTTTTTTATCGAAAGTAAATTCCATATTTCTAGCAAATCCATGTCGTGGGAGCTGATAGGTTTTTCCATTAAAGGTATAATTATCATTTTTCAGACGACCAACAATAGGAAACAATATTGGTGAGGTCTTATTCCAATAAGTTTCATCTACTTGCCAAATGTAGTTTTTGTTATTTTTTACTAATGAAATTAATTCAGCTCCTAAAGTATTTATGGTTGCCGAAAGTTGCGAATTGGAAATTGTTATAATCATTTTATATTTTTTTAAACACAGATTAAATAAATTTCTAAAATTTTAATAATTTCATCAATCTGATTTACAACTAGTTATTTTTGGGTTTAATTAATATTTCTACATCTTTTTCTCTTCTAATATCCTCTAAAATCCAATTCAATTCTGGATCGATGTTGCTTTTTCTATCTTCTAAAGTTGGTAAAATTTCTTTATCTGGAAAAATGCCTCTTCCTTCAATATTGGTTTTACCAGTGGCACTCACCAAAGCTAAACCTATTCGTAAATTTACTTTACTATTTGGTAATTGCACCAAAGGCATTTGAGCTGCAACTGTACCATTATAAGCACCTCCAGTTTCTTCACCTACAAAAAAAGCACGTTGATTTGACTTTAAATTTGAAGAAATAATACTTGATGCTGAAAAACTACCACCATTAATTAATACATAAATTTTCCCTTTAAAGCTAGTTGGTTTTGGGTTACGTTGCTTAGAATGTCGATTACTTAAATAGGTACCACTTGCTTCTTTTCTTGTTTTAAAATAAAATAAAGGATAAAAGATAGGTGCGCCTAAAATCTTAAAAAATTTAGTAACATAAACACTTCCTTTAAAATAATTCATATGCAAAAAACTGGTTCTTGATACTACTTCATAATTATCAATAAAAACAAACGGTTTAGAAACTAAATAACTATATAAATCAGCAATTTCATTCAATCTACCGCCACCATTATTACGCAAATCAATAATTAAATTTTTAGTGTTAGCAACAGATAAAATATTAAATGCATCTTCGTAAAATTCATGAGAACTTCCGTTTGAAAAACCTTTAATAGACATAATCGCTGTTATGCTATCGTTATTTACAAAATTCAATGCCCTATTAAATGTTTTAGTATCTTTATTAAAACCATATTTACTATTAAATTTTGCTTTATCTTTTTTTACTTTTTTGGATAATTGTAGCTTTTTTTGATTTGAATTCGACCCGAATGTATCTCGTTTTACTACAAAAAGAGAATCTTTTCCTTCAAATTTAACAACCAATTGCAAACTTTCTTGTATCATACCTTTTTCATAGGTAAAAAAAGTACCAAAGTATTTGCCCAAATATCTTTTAAAAAAAGTTTTATTAAAACCGTCAGATGCCATTCTTTTTGAAAATTTTAAAAGTAAATCTGACGGGTTTTCGGAGTTTATAGAAACAACTTCAGTGTGAGCTTGTATTTTATGACGCGAGCGATTTTTTGTAATAATTAATTTGTTGTCTATATATTCAAAATCAAATTGTGAAAAAGCTGATTGCCCTTTTTTATTAATTGCTTGTATTTCTTTTTTGGTGAATTTTGGTAAACTTGGTGAAACACCTAAATGCCCTTGCCCAATATTTTTAACTACTTGGCTCAATTCTTTATAGAAAGCCAAACCGGTCATAGGTTGTTGAATAGATTTTTTTAAGCTATCAAACTTATAATCTAATTTTTCTTTAGAAATATACCAATATAATTTTGGATGTAATTGTTTGAGTTTTTTATACGAATAATCTACATCTTTTTGAAGTTTATCTGCTTCAATAGGCTCTGTCAATTGCTGATTAAATTTCTTGGTAGATTGACAAGAAAATAAAAATAGCGTACCGAAAATGATTAAAAAGTTCTTCATAAATTTGGGATTTTATAATGAAAAACAAATCTAACTAAAAAAAACATCATATCCATAACGAATAATCATTATACCTACCACAAGTAAAAATAATTTCCGAATAAATTGGTTGCCTTTTAAAATCGCCATTCTGGTGCCAATTATACTTCCTGATATATTGGAAATTGCCATAATAATTGCAATTTCTAAAATATAATTTCCTTGCGAAATAAACACGTAAAGTGCTGAAATATTGGTGATACAATTTATTATTTTCGCATAAGCGGATGCTTCTAAAAATTCAAACCCCAATAACGCTACAAATCCTAAAACCAGAAAACTTCCAGTTCCTGGACCTAAAAAACCATCATAAAAACCAATAAAAATACCCAATAAAAATCCAAATAAATATTTTTTTTTATCGGTTAATATTTTTGTAGAATAAGAACCAAAATCTTTCTTTTTAAAAGTATAAATGGCAATTGCAATTAACATGAAAAAGATAAAAGGTTTCAGAATATTCACGTCAATTCGACTGACTAATTTGGCACCGATAAAAGAAAAAATAAAAGAGCTAAAAGCGGTAATTAACAATAATTTCCAATTAAACTTTACTAGTTTTGCATATTGAACAGCTGCGATTGAAGTACCTGAAAGTCCCGCTATTTTGTTAGTCCCAAATGCAGTTGGAATACTTGAATTTGGAAACATAATCATAAAAGCAGGAAACTGAATTAATCCGCCGCCACCTACAACAGCATCAATAAATCCAGCGAAAAGTGAGGCAATGGCAATTATTACTAAAATAGAAAAGTCGTGCTGAGCAAATAATTCAACTAGATTCATTAATTTTATTCATAATGTGGTGAAAAATTATTTTCAAATATACTATTATTTTATAACTTTTTAATTCAGCATAAGTTGTAGTATATTTGTAAAAAATAAGTTAATTTAAATTCCTAATGCAAATTGGCTTAAAAAAATAGCAAAAATGAACTTTTTAAAAAATATCTTTAAGGAAACCTCATCAAACATATCAGAATCTTCAAAAGAAGATGTGAAATATTTTGAATTAGATAAAATGGAACAATTTGATGAGATTGATGAAATTTCTAAAACAAAACCGGTTGTCTTATTCAAACACAGTACAAGATGTAGTATCAGCAGAATGGTTTTAAAACAATTTGATGCAGAATTTAATTATCCTGAAGAAAAAATAGATTGGTATTTATTAGATTTATTAAATCACCGAGATTTATCTAACGAAATTGCAAGCAGGTATCATGTTGTTCATCAATCGCCACAAATAGTTGTGATCAGAAATGGAAAAGCGGTTTTTAATGAATCACACGATAGTATTTCTGCGGAAGATTTAAAGCAGTTTACATAAAAAAAATACTCCTAAAAAAATTTAGGAGTATTTTATATAATTTAAAATTTTTAAATTTAAAATTTCAATTCAATTGCTGGAAGTAATTTGCTTGATACTTCTCCAAAACCAATTCTTACCTCATTATTTTTACAATATCCTCTAATTATTACCGTATCATTATCGTTAATAAATTTACGTTCAGAACCGTCGTTCATTTTAATTGGATTTTGTCCACCCCAAGATAATTCTAGCATCGAACCAAAAGAATCTGGTGTTGGTCCAGAAATCGTTCCACTTCCCATCATATCTCCAGAATTTACTCTACAACCATTGATTGTATGATGTGCCAATTGCTGACTCATTGTCCAATACATATATTTAAAATTAGAGTTGGAGACAATAGTTTCAACTGAATTTTCTGGATGAATGGCTACTTGTAAATTGATGTCGTAAGCATGACTACCCGTTTGTTGTAAATATGGTAAAGGTTTCGGGCTTTGCTCTGGTGAAGCACAACGAAAGGGTTCCAAAGCATCCAAAGTAACAATCCATGGCGAAATTGACGATGCAAAATTTTTCGCTAAAAACGGCCCAAGCGGCACATATTCCCATTTCTGAATATCTCTTGCAGACCAATCATTGAATAAAACCATTCCGAAAATGGATGCTTCTGCTTCTGCTACAGAAACAGGTTCACCCATTAAATTCGCATCAGTAGTAATAAAAGCCATTTCTAATTCAAAATCTACCAATCTTGAAGGTCCAAAAACGGGTTGTGTTTCTCCATTTGGTAACGTTTGTCCGTAAGGTCTATGAACTGGTATTCCACTAGGAACAATAGTCGAACTCCTACCGTGATATCCTACTGGAATATGCAACCAGTTTGGTAATAATGCATTTTCTGGATCACGGAACATTTTTCCTACATTAGTAGCGTGTTCTTTACTTGAATAAAAATCTGTGTAATCACCGATTTGTACAGGCAATAACATTTCTACATCATCAATCTTAAAAATTACAACATTTTTATGGGAATCATTATCTCTTAATTTTGGATTGGAATCTAAAAAAATATCAGACAACCTGTTTCTAACCAATCGCCATGTCTTTTTTCCATCAGAAATAAAGTCGTTTAAGGTGTCTTGCATAAACATATCGTCTGTAAGGTCGATGCCTTCAAAATAACCTAATTGCTGTAAAGCCCCCATATCAATAGCATAGTCACCAATTCTAGTTCCGATAGTAATTACATCTTCTTTGGTAATAAAAACCCCAAATGGAATATTTTGAATAGGAAAATCACTTTCATTTTTAATCTCTAACCAAGATTTTTTACTTGGATCGTTAGCATAATTTGGCATATCTATATTTTGTATATTTTTGTTAATAATTGAGCAATCAAATTTAAACTATACATTTAATTTACCAAACATTTTTTGTATTTTTGACAAAATTTAAATTTATACATTCAAATGCAACGCGACGAACTTATTTTTGACCTTATTTTAGACGAGCAAGACAGACAAATTCATGGAATTGAATTAATTGCTTCAGAAAACTTTGTGAGCGACCAGGTAATGGAAGCAGCTGGTTCTTGTTTAACCAATAAATACGCGGAAGGATATCCTGGAAAAAGATATTATGGCGGTTGTGAAGTAGTAGATATTGTAGAGCAAGTTGCTATTGATCGAGTAAAAGAATTATTTGGAGCCGAATATGCCAACGTGCAACCTCATTCGGGTTCGCAAGCAAATACTGCTGTTTTTGCAGCTTGCTTACAACCAGGTGATAAAATTTTAGGTTTCGATTTGGCTCACGGAGGGCATTTAACACATGGATCGCCAGTAAATTTTTCAGGGAAATTATATACCGCTAGTTTTTATGGTGTAGAAGAAGAGACTGGAATGTTAAATTACGATACAATTCAAAAAATTGCAACAAAAGAACAACCTAAAATGATTATTGCAGGCGCATCCGCTTATTCTCGTGATATGGATTTTAAACGTTTCCGTGAAATTGCAGATTCTGTTGGGGCACTTTTATTAGCTGATATTTCTCATCCATCTGGATTAATTGCGAAAGGATTATTGAACGATCCAATTCCACATTGCCATATTGTAACTACTACAACTCATAAAACATTACGTGGTCCTCGTGGCGGTTTAATTATGATGGGGAAAGATTTTGAAAACCCATGGGGATTAACTACTCCTAAAGGTGATATTAGAATGATGAGTCATATTTTAGATATGTCTGTTTTTCCTGGAAATCAAGGAGGTCCATTAATGCATATTATTGCTGCTAAAGCAGTCGCGTTTGGTGAAGCTTTAACAGATGAATTTTTCCGTTATGCTTTACAAATGCAAAAAAATGCAAAAGCTATGGCAGAGGCTTTTAATAAAAGAGGTTATAAATTAATTTCTGGAGGGACTGACAATCACATGATGTTGATTGATTTACGTAACAAAAATATTTCTGGTAAAGATGCCGAAAACGCATTGGTTAAAGCGGAAATTACTGTAAATAAAAACATGGTACCGTTTGATGATAAATCGCCATTTGTGACATCAGGAATTCGTGTTGGAACACCAGCAATCACAACACGTGGATTAGTTGAAGAAGACATGGAAACAGTTGTTGCCTTAATTGATAAAGTACTTATGAATTATACTAACGAAACCATTTTAGAAGAAGTAGCCGAAGAAGTTAACGAACTTATGGGCGAAAGAGCTATGTTTGTTTTTTAATTGACATAAATAAAAAGTAACCTAAATAAAAAAGGTATTATGTAATAATCATAATGCCTTTTTAAACAAATACACTTTTTAAACATTATAAACCTCATAAACTTCAACAATATGTCTATTTTACGATTACAATTACCCACCGATCCTCGTTGGGCAAATATAGTAGAAGAAAACTTAGAAGATATTTTAAGCGACCATGCTTGGTGCGAACAAAAAGCAGCAACTAATGCCATAATGCTTATTATTAATAATGCAGAAAAAGAAGATTTGGTATCAGAGATGACCGCGATTTCTATTGAAGAAATGCAACATTTTCAAATGGTTCATGACATTATTAAAGCACGTGGTTACGAATTTTTAAGAGAACGAAAAGACGATTATGTAAACGAATTAGCCAAATTCATGAAGCAATCTTCAGACGGAAGCAGAGCATGTGGTCTAATAGAACGTTTGCTTTTTGCAGCCATGATTGAAGCCAGAAGTTGTGAACGGTTTAAAGTACTTTCTGAGAATTTAAAAGACGAAGAGTTAGCTCAGTTTTATAGAGATTTAATGGAAAGCGAAGCGGCTCACTATACCACTTTTATAAATTTAGCTAGAAAATATGCCGGAAATATCGATGTAGAAAAACGTTGGAAAGCATGGCTAAATCATGAAGCTAGCATCATAGCAAAATATGGAGAAGGTATTACTGTACATGGTTAGAAAGCAACAAATAAATAGTTAAAAGTAAAAATAAAAAAGAATTAAAATCAATACATAATGCCAATAAAAAAATTCGCAGTTATTTCGTTTATTCTTCTTTCCATAACTGTTCAAGGTCAAGAAAGAAACATACAAAACATTAAAAAACTTACTTTTGGTGGTGATAATGCTGAGGCTTATTTTAGTCCAGATAGTAAAAATTTAACCATGCAAGTTACTAACACACAATTCGGTGTGCCTTGCGATCAAATTTATTCGTTAGATTTAACTCAACCAGTAAGCGATTTCAATAACCTAAAATTAGTGTCAACAGGAAAAGGAAGAACGACATGCTCTTATTTTATGCCAGATGGAAAGCATATTATTTATGCCTCTACACATGAAGCGAATGTGGCTTGTCCTGCTCCAACAAAACCAAAAGACGGAAAATATCTTTGGGCTATTTATCCGGAATTTGAAATTTATATGGCAACTAAAGCGGGTGAAATTGTAAAAAAACTAACCAATTCTCCAGGATATGATGCAGAAGCAGTGGTTTCGCCTGACGGAAAAAAGATAGCATTTACCAGTATACGTTCAGGTGATTTAGAAATTTATACTATGGATATAGACGGTAGTAATTTAAAACAAATTACGTTTGGTTTAGGATATGATGGCGGATGTTTCTTTTCACACGATAGTAAAAAATTAGTCTTTCGTTCTTCTCGCCCTACTTCAGAAAAAGACATTAAAGAATACAAAGATTTATTAGCAGAAAATTTAGTGATGCCAACTAATATGGAAATTTACACCTGTAATATTGATGGCTCAGATTTAAAACAAATTACTAAATTAGGAAAAGCCAATTGGGCGCCGTTTTTTCATCCATCAGATAAAAAAATTATTTTTTCATCCAATCACCACGCTACGAAAGGATATGATTTTCAATTATACATGATAAATATTGATGGTACTGGATTGAAACAAATTACCTATGAAAGTGAATTTAATGCGTTTCCACAATTTTCTCCTGACGGAAAAAAATTAGTATTTTCAAGTAATCGCCAACAAGACAAAGCGCGTGAAACAAATGTATTTATTGCAGATTGGGTAGAAACAGATGAAGTTGAAAATGCAGATAGTAAAAATTTAAAAAAACACATTACCTATTTAGCTTCTGATGCCTTAGAAGGAAGACTTTCAGGGAGTAAAGCTGAAAAAACAGCAGCAAGATACATAGAAAGTGAATTTAAAAAATTAGGTTTAGAACCGTACAACAAAACATTTTTACAACCATTTTCATATCGCTACAAAACCAATCCACATGCAGATTCAACAGTTGTAGGAAATTTATTAAATTCGAATAATGTAATTGCTTATTTGGATAATGGTGCAAACAAAACCATTGTTATAGGTGCGCATTACGACCATTTAGGAAAAAACGAACATAATAATTCAACCAAACCTTTCTCGAAAGGCATGATACATAATGGCGCAGACGATAACGCATCTGGTGTAGCTGGAGTTTTAGATTTGGCTCGTATTTATACAAAAAACAATACCAAGGAAAAAGTAAATTTCATTTTTGCATTATTTGCTGGTGAAGAAGATGGTTTAATTGGTTCGAAGCACATGGCTGAATCAATAAAAACACTTTATCCAAATGTAATCACAATGATAAATATGGATATGATTGGGAGATTAGACGATAAGAAAAGTCTTATAGTTGGAGGAACCGGCACCTCTCCTATTTTCTCAGAATTAATTCAACGAAACAAACCTGCTGGATTTGGAGTTACGGAAGAAACTGGCGGAATTGGACCATCTGATCATACTTCATTTTACTTAAAAGATATTCCAGTACTGTTTTTATTTACAGGAACGCATGAAGATTACCACAAACCAAGTGACGATGAAGAAAAAATTAATTATTATGGCGTAACCAATATTGTAAATTATGTTTTTAGAATTGCAAATGAATTAGCCAATAAAGAAAACGTAACATTTACCAAAACTAAAATAAATAGCGAAAAGAAAATGGCAAAATACAAAGTAACACTTGGTATTATGCCAGATTATGCAGAACATGGAGATGGATTACACGTAGACGGTGTAACTGAAGACCGACCAGCCATTAAAGCAGGAATTAAAGAAGGTGATATTATTACTAAAATTGGCGATTGCGAGGTAAAAGAAGTATATAGTTACATGGAATGTTTGTCTAAAATTAATTCTGGAGAAACTAAAGAAGTAGTTTTTATAAGAGATGGAAAAACAAACAAAGTAAACGTAACGTTTTAACAAAAACTAATAAATGACAAACGAGCAAACCGCTATAAAAGCCACCTATTTTAGTATAATTAGCAATACGAGCTTGGCGATTATAAAAGGATTAGCTGGTTTTTTTGGAAATTCTTATGCGTTAATTGCTGATGCTATTGAATCTACAACGGATATCTTTGCGTCGTTTTTAGTTTTATTTGGTATAAAATATTCCAACAGACCTGCAGATGAAAATCATCCTTACGGTCACGGAAGAGCCGAACCATTAATTACTTTTCTAGTCGTAGGTTTTTTAATTACTTCCGCTACAATTATTGCTTACGAAAGCATACTAAATATTGGTACACCGCATGACTTGCCAAAATCTTGGACACTAATTGTTCTGGCATTAATTATAGGTTGGAAAGAATTTTCATTTCAAATGGTAATGAAAAAAAGTATTATCACAAATAGTTCTTCGCTTAAAGCAGATGCTTGGCACCATAGAAGTGATGCCATTACTTCAATTGCCGCTTTTATAGGAATTTCAATTGCTTTACTTTTAGGAAAGGGCTACGAATCTGCAGATGATTGGGCGGCTTTATTGGCTTCCTTTTTTATCATTTATAATAGTTATCTAATTTTCAGACCTGCTTTAGGTGAAATTATGGACGAACATCGATATGACGATTTAGTAGAAAACATCCGCAAAGAATCGTTAAAAGTTGCTGGAATTATAGGGACAGAAAAATGCTTTATCAGAAAAGCAGGAATGAAATATCATGTTGACTTACATGCTATTGTAGATGCAACTATTTCGGTAAAAGATGGGCATGATTTGGCTCACAAATTAAAAGACACTTTAAGAAGTCAGATTTCAGAATTAGGTCACGTCTTAATTCATATTGAACCGAATGAGTAACATTAAAAACATCTTAAAAAGCTGTCAAAATTACATATTGCGTCTGTATTGTCCACCCACTTCAAATAATCCGCTAGTAATTTGTCCTAATGAACACACTTTAGTAGCTTCCATTAATAAGGCAAATATATTTTCGTTTTTAATAGCCGCATTTTGTAATAATTCAATTTGATTGGAAACTATTTCTGTATTCGCATGTTGAAGATTCGTAAGCATTTCTATTTGATAT
>NZ_JBIPMS010000153.1:0-3381 GCF_044368995.1 Flavobacterium sp.
AAACTTTAAGTAGTTGTCCGATGAAATTTGAGTAAAGTCTAAATTGATTTTTTTAGCTTCATCTATCACGAATTTTTTGTCTGTATCATTTAAAAAATTAAATGCTTTCTGTGGAAAATAATTTAGACGTCTTATTTCTGGAATGTTCCAAACAGCAACCACAATAACTTCTTTAATGGCTTTTTTTTGGGTTAATGAGTCTATTTTTTCATCTACACCCCATTCTTGTTTGTTCCAAGTGGTTTTTGCATCAAAAAGCATTTGTCCATCATGCATATATAGTACTTGGTACTTTTTAGTTTCTGAATAGTTTTTTGGTAACCAGATATCAACCGTTCTGGCAGCAACATATTTTGATGGAAAATTTTCAATACGTTTTATTTGTCCTACAAAATCGTTATGGTTTTGTAAATCACTGATTTTTATATTTTCTTGTGAAAAACACATACAACTAAACGCTATTAAAAACCAAAATCTCATTTGAATCTTATTTTTTTAATTCTAAAATTAAACTTGATTTTCCGTCAATAGAAAGTTCTGATTTTAAATCGAAATTCGTATCCGAAATAATGTCTTTTCCACTTGAATACAAAGCCAAACTTTCTTTATATCGATCTAATTTAAACGTTTGTTTGTCTTTACTGTTATTAACAACAACCATTACGCTTTCGGAGTCGTTATAACGAAAATAAACATACACGTTATTATCTGGAAGATAATGCATTAATTTCCCATTGTGAATTACCGATTTAGATTTTCTCCAATTGAAAACTTTAGCGGTGAAATCGAAATATTTTGCTTGTTCTGCTGTTCTTCCAGAAGCCATAAAAGCATTGTTTTTATCTGAAGCCCAACCACCAGGAAAATCCTGACGAATATCTGCATCGCCTTTGCCTTTATCTCCTGCCATACCAATTTCTGAACCGTAATACAATTGTGGAATACCGCGCATGGTAGCTAAAATAGTCATGGCCATTTTATATTTTTCAAAGCTATTTTTATAATTTTGATTGAAACGATTGGTGTCGTGATTTTCTGCAAAAATTAATAAATTATTTGGGTTGTCGTATAGAAAATCATTCACGAAATTTTCGTAAAATTTAATCATTCCATCATTCCAATTTGGATTGTCTTCGTTAAAAACATTTCCAAAAACATCGTGCAATGTAAAATCCATTACACTTGGTAAGTACGAATTATAATGTTGAATTTTCGCAATTGGACTGTCTTTTTGCCAATAAGAAATTTGTGCTTGATCGTGCATCCAAACTTCGCCAACGATATTAAAATAGGGATATTCATCGGTAATGGCTTTGGTCCATTTTGCAATGCCTGCTTTATCGTTATACGAATACGTATCAACACGGAAACCATCCAAATCAGCATATTCAATCCACCAAATCGCATTTTGAGTCAAATAATTTAATACCAAAGGATTCGATTGATTCAAATCGGGCATACTTGGTACAAACCAGCCATCCATACAAAGTTTTGCGTCTGATACAGAAGCATTTGTATCATATTGTGTGGTCATTCGGTAGTTACTTTGTTTGTAACCAGGAAATTGATGAAACCAATCGTAAGTAGGCATATCTTTAAACATCCAATGTTCTGCGCCCCAATGATTGGTTACATAGTCCTTAACTAACTTCATGTTTTTCTTTTTCATTTCTGAAGAAAGGCGCACATAGTCTTCATTCGTTCCATAACGTGCATCAATTTTATACACATCTGATTGACCATACGTGTGATACGAATAGCCTTTGTCGTTATCTTCGCACAATGGTGTACTCCAAAGTGCTGTAACACCAAGCGATTGCAGATAATCTAAATTAGTTATAATTCCTTGAATGTCTCCACCATGACGACCACCGGGATTATTTCTGTTGGCTGTTTCTTGTAAATTTGAATCCGAATCGTTTTTTTCATTTCCATTTGCAAATCGGTCTGGCATAATTAAGTACATCATATCTGATGCGTCAAAACTTTTTCTGTATCGTGAATTTTCTTTTCTTTTTTTGATAGTATACGATTGATTAAATGATTTTTTGCCGTTTTTAAATGTAAAAACCAACTCTTGAGATGCTACATTTTTCAAATCGATAGATATGAAAACGTAATTTGGATTCTCCGTTTTTTGAACCTGAGTAATTACGACACCATTAGAAACCGTTACGGTATTTTGCGCGATATTTTTACCATAAAACATAATTTGAACCTGATTGTTTGTCATGTTCTCGTACCAAAATGGTGGTTCTACCTTATCAATTTGTGCAAAAGAAAAATTGAATAGTAAAATAGGCAATAAGAAAAGTATTTTTTTCATAATCTAGTTTTTATTGTTCTGAATTTATTTGAAACGAAAAGCTGGAACGAGTTCAGCTTGACACTATTATTTTGTATTTATTTTACCTCAACAATACTAATTCCGTATCCGCCACCTGGAGCAGTTGTCATTTTGATTTTTGATTTTTGAGTTACTATTTGTTTGGTTATTTTATACGCTTGCGGATTTGTTTTGTAATGTGCATCGCTTGCATCTGCATAAATTATAGCCTCATATTTTTTTCCTTTTTCTAAAAAGTCTAAAGAAATGGTTGCCGTTCTTGCTTTTAATCCGTTCACGTTTCCAACAAACCAATTATTTGAATTTTTATCTTTACGAGCCGTTGTGATATAATATCCTGGTTCTGCTTCAACATATTTTGAGGTTAACCATTCCACTGGAACATCTTTAATGAATTGAAAAGCATCTAAAAATCGGTTATAATTTTCTGGTAAATCGGCAGCCATTTGTAGTGGACTATACATGACCACATATAATCCCAACTGATTAGCGATAGTAGTATTTACGTGTGAATTATTTCCAGGATTTAATTTTGCAATATCCATTTCAAAAATTCCGGGTGTGTAATCCATTGGTCCGCCCATTAATCTTGTGAATGGCAAAATAGTAGTGTGATTTGCTTTTGATCCGCCAAACGCTTGAAATTCTGTTCCGCGAGCGGATTCGTTTCCAATTAAATTTGGGTACGTTCTGCAAATTCCTGTTGGTCGTACGGCTTCATGTGCGTTCACCATAATTTCATAATCTACTGCTTTTTCAATACAATATTGGTAATGATTTAAGATGGATTGACTGTAATGGTGTTCCCCTAAAGGCAAAATATTTCCTACATAACCACTTTTTACAGCGTTATATCCGTTGTCTTTCATAAATTGATATGCTACATCTAAATGGCGTTCGTAATTTCTTGTAGCGCCAGACGTTTCGTGATGCATAATCATTTTAATCCCTTTTGATTTAGCATATTCATGAATCCCTTTCACATCAAAATCTGGATACGCAGAAATAAAATCGAAAACATAATCTTTTTCATG
>NZ_JBIPMS010000060.1:0-10221 GCF_044368995.1 Flavobacterium sp.
TTCTAGAAACTTTGGTTGATACCAATGATGAATGGATAACATCAAGAACCGGAATAAAAGAGAGAAGACTTTTAAAATTAGACGGTGAAGGAACTTCTTACCTTGCCATTAAAGCCGCTCAAAACCTTATAGAAAAAGCAAAACTAGATCCAAAAGATATTGACTTGGTAATTATGGCAACTACCACACCAGATTTGCCTGTAGCGGCAACTGGAGTATATGTAGCCACACAAATTGGAGCCACAAATGCATTTGCATTCGACTTACAAGCTGCTTGTTCAGGATTTCTTTTTGGTATGTCAACCGCTTCAGCTTACATTCAATCTGGAAAATATAAAAAAGTATTACTTATAGGCGCCGATAAAATGTCGTCTATAATTGATTATACTGATCGTGCTACATGCATCATTTTTGGTGATGGCGCCGGTGCGGCCTTGTTTGAGCCTAATTTTGAAGGATTAGGAATTCAAGACGAAATTTTAAAATCAGACGGAATTGGAAGAGATTTTTTAAAAATTGAAGCAGGTGGTTCTATTTTACCTCCATCTGAAGAAACGTTAAAAAACAAACAACATTTTGTATTCCAAGATGGAAAAACAGTATTTAAACATGCTGTTTCAGGTATGGCAGATGTAAGTGAAAAAATCATGCAACGCAATAACTTAACACACGATGACGTTAATTGGTTAATTGCGCATCAAGCCAACAAAAGAATTATTGACGCCACAGCAAATAGAATGAATGTAGATGAATCTAAAGTGTTAGTCAACATTCACCGATACGGAAATACCACTTCTGCTACACTACCTTTACTTTTAGCAGATTTTGAAGATAAATTTAAAAAAGGAGATAATTTAATTTTTGCTGCATTTGGTGGTGGATTCACATGGGGATCTATCTATTTAAAATGGGCGTATTAAGAACAACAAACTATAACTAAAACAACTTAATTATGGATTTAAAAGAAATTCAAAACCTAATCAAATTTGTATCTAATTCTGGAGTAGCAGAAGTAAAGTTAGAAACGGGCGATGTAAAAATTACAATTAGAACTACATTAGAAGGTAATTCTCATGATATTACCTATGTGCAACAAGCGCCCGTACAACAAGCTGTTCAGCAAGCTGCTCCAGTTGCAGCTGCTCCTGCAGTTGCTGCACCAGTGAACGCTAATGTAGAAGACAATTCTAAATACATTACAATTAAATCTCCAATGATTGGTACATTATACAGAAAGTCTGCTCCAGACAAACCAATGTTTGTTGAAGTGGGAAGTACTATTAGTAAAGGTGATGTGGTTTGTGTAGTAGAAGCCATGAAATTGTTCAACGAAATTGAATCTGAAATTTCAGGTAAAATTGTAAAAATATTAGTTGACGATTCTTCACCAGTTGAATTTGACCAACCTTTATTTTTAGTTGATCCATCATAGTTATTTTAAATTCCAATATTTTAAATTCCAAATTCCAAAAAAAGTTTATTTTTAGGTTTTGGAATTTGGAATTTGTTTATTGAATTTTTAAAAAAAAGATATGTTTAAAAAAATATTAATTGCCAATAGAGGTGAAATTGCTTTACGTGTTATTCGTACTTGTAGAGAAATGGGAATTAAAACAGTAGCTGTTTATTCTACTGCTGATGCCGAAAGTTTACACGTTAAATTTGCTGACGAAGCCGTTTGTATCGGACCGCCGCCAAGTAATTTATCTTACTTGAAAATGTCTAACATTATCGCTGCAGCTGAAATTACTAATGCTGATGCTATTCATCCTGGTTATGGTTTCCTTTCAGAAAATGCTAAATTTTCGAAGATTTGCCAAGAACACAACATCAAATTTATTGGCGCTTCGCCTGAAATGATTGACAGAATGGGTGATAAAGCTTCCGCTAAATCCACAATGATTGAAGCTGGTGTACCATGTGTCCCAGGTTCAGTTGGTATTTTAGAATCTTACGAACAAGCTGAAAAATTAGCTGCAGAATTTGGCTACCCAGTCATGTTAAAAGCAACTGCTGGTGGTGGTGGAAAAGGAATGCGTGCCGTATGGAAACAAGAAGATTTATTAAAAGCATGGGAAAGCGCAAGACAAGAATCTGCGGCCGCTTTTGGAAATGATGGCATGTACCTTGAAAAATTAATTGAAGAACCAAGACATATTGAAATTCAAGTTGTGGGTGATGCTTATGGTAAAGCCTGTCACTTATCGGAAAGAGATTGCTCTGTGCAACGTCGTCATCAAAAATTAACGGAAGAAACACCTTCTCCGTTTATGACAGATGAATTACGCGAAGCTATGGGAACTGCGGCCGTAAAAGCAGCAGAATATATAAAATACGAAGGCGCTGGAACGGTGGAATTCTTAGTTGACAAACATAGAAATTTCTACTTCATGGAAATGAATACCCGTATTCAGGTAGAACATCCAATCACAGAACAAGTTGTAGATTACGATTTAATTAGAGAACAAATTATGGTGGCTGCTGGAATTCCAATTTCTGGTAAAAACTATTTTCCTCAATTACACGCTATCGAATGCAGGATTAATGCAGAAGATCCCTACAACGACTTCCGTCCTTCACCAGGAAAAATTACAGTATTACATTCGCCAGGCGGACACGGTGTTCGTTTAGATACTCATGTATACGCTGGTTATACGATTCCACCAAATTATGATTCGATGATTGCAAAGTTAATTACAACGGCGCAAACCAGACAAGAAGCTATAAATAAAATGAAACGTGCTTTAGACGAATTTCATATTGAAGGCATTAAAACCACCATTCCATTCCACAGACAATTAATGGATCATCCAGATTATGTTTCTGGAAACTACACCACGGCCTTTATGGACACTTGGGTAATGGATGCGAAAATAGAAGAATAAAAAATAGGCTAGTCAATTGAGACTAGCTTATTTTTTTAAAATCTTTTATTACGGTAAATCTATTTGATTTTCGTGAGTTAATTTACAGTGATAGAAGATAAATTTTTGTTTTTACTTATCAATTTTTCAAATTTTAAACACAAATATATACATCCAAATTTTATTATTATAACTAATTGTTGAAATAATAAAAAGCTGCCTCTAAATGTTCAATATCAAATATTGTCCCTTTTGCATGAATAGCAATAATATCAAATCGTACTTCAACATCCAAATCATTGACAATTACATATTCATTTATGGCTTTTACCAGCAGTTGAATTTTTTTTGGTTTTACGAAATCTTGAGGCAATCCTAAATCAATACTGCTCCTGGTTTTCACTTCAACCACTGCCAAAACTCCGTCTTTCAAAGCAATAATATCTACTTCTGCTTTTTGAAACATCCAATTGGTTTCTAAAATTTCATAGCCGTTTTTTTCTAAAAAATTTACTGCAAAATCTTCGCCAGTTTTTCCTAAGTCGTTGTGTTGTGCCATAGTTAAAATTCCAAGATTAAAATTCCAAAAATAAGTTTCAAGATTGGGATTTGGGATTTTTATATTGTTATTTAATAAATTTTAATTTGATTTCTTTTTCATTTACTTCAAAATCCACTTGTTTTCCTAAAATTAAGGTGCGATTATCCGATTGATGACCTGCAGGAAATTGAAAAGCAATTGGAATTTGATATTCTTTAGCTATTTCGGTAATAATTTGCACTTCATTTTGCCCAAATGGAATTTCATTGTCATGCATGTCGGTCATACTTCCTACTATAATTCCTTTAACATGTTCAAAATAACCGTTGCGTTTTAAATTGTACAGCATTCTATCAATATGATATAAATATTCGTCTAAATCTTCAATAAAAAGAATTTTATCTTTCGTATCAATTGCTGATTTTGAACCTAATAAACTGTACAAAATAGAAATGTTTCCTCCAACCAATTCGCCCGAAGCGGTTCCTTTTACATCATAACTTTTGGAAGGAATTGAATAGGAAATCGTTTCTCCAAAAAGCGCTTTTCGCAAGGTTTCTTTTACTTCTTCAGGTGCATTTGGCACTGTAAATGGCATAATGGAATGCAAAGACGCCACCCGCTCCAAATTTAATTGACTATGTAAAACAGTCACATCCGAAAAACCCATAATCCATTTTGGCTGTTTTTTGAAATTTGAAAAATCCAACGAATCTATAATTCTAACAGTTCCATATCCACCTCGAGCGCACCAAATGGCCTTTACGTTTTCATCATCTAATTGAGTTTGAAAATCAGCTGTTCGTTCGGTATCTGTGCCGCCTAATTGAAAATTGTCTAAGCCAATTGTAGCTCCTAATTTAACATTTAGCCCCCAAGATTCTAGTAAATCAATAGCTGGTTTGGCGTCTTCGGGAAAAAATTTCCTCGCTGTACAAACAAGAGCTACGGTATCTCCCGTCTTTAAAAATGGTGGTATATTCATTTAAAATTCAATTTGAACTCAAAAATAAGGAATTTGAACAGAAAAATTCGTCTATTCCTCTTAAATGAATTATTTTTGTATCAAATTTAATGACAATATGTTAAAAAATCCAAAAAGATATACAATTACAGCAGCGCTTCCCTACACAAATGGACCCATTCACATTGGGCATTTAGCGGGTGTATATGTGCCTTCAGATATATATGCAAGATATTTACGATTACAAGGAAGAGATGTGGCTTTTATCTGCGGAAGCGATGAGCATGGTGTTGCGATTTCAATGAAAGCGAAGAAAGAAGGCATCACGCCGCAACAAGTAATTGATAAATATGACGCAATCATTCGTCAATCTTTTTTAGATTTTGGAATTTCTTTTGACAATTATTCTAGAACTTCCTCTGAAATTCACCATAAAACGGCATCTGAATTTTTTAAAAAATTATACGATAAAGGCGATTTCATTGAAGAAATTACCGACCAATTATACGATGCAAAAGCCGACCAGTTTTTGGCTGATCGTTTTGTGACTGGAACTTGTCCAAAATGCGATAACCCAGAAGCCTATGGCGACCAATGTGAAAAATGTGGTTCGACTTTAAATGCTACCGATTTAATCAATCCGAAATCGACAATTACAGGTGATACTCCGATTTTAAAATCAACCAAACACTGGTTTTTACCTTTAAATCGGTACGAATCTTTTTTAAGAGAATGGATTTTAGAAGGTCATAAAAACGACTGGAAACCAAATGTATACGGACAAGTAAAATCATGGATTGACGGCGGTTTAGAGCCAAGAGCTGTAACACGTGATTTAGATTGGGGAATTGATGTGCCTGTTGCAGGTGCCGAAGGAAAAAAATTATACGTTTGGTTTGATGCACCTATTGGTTACATTTCGGCAACCAAAGAATGGGCGGCTCGTGAAGGAAAAGATTGGGAGCCATATTGGAAAGATGCCGATACAAAATTGGTCCATTTCATTGGGAAAGACAATATAGTATTCCATTGTATTATTTTTCCTGCGATGTTAAAAGCGGATGGAAGTTATATTTTACCAGATAATGTTCCTGCAAATGAATTCTTGAATTTAGAAGGGAATAAATTGTCTACTTCAAAAAATTGGGCGGTTTGGTTGCACGAATATTTACAAGACTTTCCTGAAAAACAAGATGCATTGCGTTATGCTTTAACAGCTAACGCTCCCGAAACAAAAGACAACGACTTTACTTGGAAAGATTTTCAAGCCAGAAACAATAATGAATTGGCTGCAATTTTTGGGAATTTCATCAATCGTGTTGTGGTGTTAACCGATAAATATTACAACGGAATTGTTCCAACGCCAAATGAATATTCAGAAGTTGATTTACATACTTTAGCGGAATTAAAAGCCTATCCAGCGGTAATATCAAGTTCGATTGAACGTTACCGATTCAGAGAAGCGTTAGGCGAATTAATGAACGTAGCCCGTTTAGGAAATAAATATTTAGCCGACGAAGAACCTTGGAAAATGATTAAGGAAAATCCGGCAAGAGTACAAACTCAAATGTATGTAGCGCTGCAAATCGCATCCGCTTTAGCGATACTTTCTGAACCATTTTTGCCATTCACTTCTACTAAATTGTGCAACATATTAGATATTGAAGTCAATAATTGGAATTTAGAATTTGAAAACTGGAATTTGACAAAACCCGGACATCAAATTGGTCAAGCTGAGATTTTGTTTGCCCAAATTGAAGATGCCGAAATTCAAAAACAACTAGATAAATTAGAAGCAACTAAAACCGCAAATAAAGTGGAAAATACAAAAGCTGAATCGCAAAAAGAAATCATCACATTTGAAGATTTTGCCAAAGTAGATTTACGAATCGGAACCATCATCGAAGCTGAAAAAATGCCAAAAGCAAACAAACTGTTAGTCTTAAAAGTAGATACGGGAATAGACGTAAGAACGATCGTTTCTGGAATTGCAGAGCATTTTACCCCTGAAGAAGTCATTGGAAAACGCGTAACTATTTTGGTAAACTTAGCCCCAAGAGCTTTACGTGGGGTGGAAAGCGAAGGCATGTTGTTATTAACTAATAACGCAGAAGGCAAATTGGTTTTTGTAAATCCGGATGCAGAAGGGGTGATTAATGGCGCGATGATATCTTAAAATATGAACCCAAAAGTAATCGCATTTGACGCAGACGACACCCTTTGGCACAACGAACCTTATTTCGATGAGGCACAAGAACGTTTTTGTGTGTTGTTTCAAGATTATGCCTCAAAGCATGAAATATTGGGGTTGATTTTAAATCATCAAATTGCAAATTTATCTTTGTATGGATTTGGAATTAAGGCATTTACACTTTCTATGATTGAAACCGCTTTGGAATTAACCAACCATACAATTTCTGGAAGCGGGATCGAAAAAATAATTACTATTGGAAAGGATTTATTACAAAAACCAGTAGAATTACTTCCAAATATTACCGAAGTTTTAGAACAATTAAAAGGAAAATATAAATTGGTAGTAGCCACAAAAGGCGATTTAAAAGACCAACATCGTAAATTACATGATTCAGGAATTGGTGCTTTTTTTCACCATATTGAAGTGATGAGCGATAAAACCGAAGTGGATTACCAAAAAATGTTAGGCCGCTTAGATTGCCATCCCGAAGATTTTTTAATGATTGGCAATTCCTTGAAATCAGATGTCTTACCTGTTTTGAATTTGGGTGGTCACGCTATTCATGTTCCGTATCATACGACTTGGGAATACGAAAAAATTGACTTTGAAATTGAACACAAAAACTTCAATACGATTACAAATTTATCGGAACTTTTTGATATTTTATAATGAAAAAAGAGCTTCACATTGCCACCTGGAACCGAGCCGAACATTTTAAGTTTTTCAACAAATTTGAGGAACCTTTTTTTGGAACCACTATCCAATTTGATTGCACAAAAGCCTATCATAAATCAAAAGAACTTGGTGTTAGTTTTTTTGTATATTATTTACATAAAACTATAGTTGCCGTAAATAAAATTGAAAATTTTAGGTACCGAATAGAAGATGATAAAGTGTATCTGTATGAAACAATTAATGCGTCAGCTACTATTTTACGTGACGATAAAACGTTTGGTTTTTCAGAAATTGAATACGATGAAAATCTGAGGAATTTTGAATCTAATTTTAATAATGAAGCGACTAGAGTTCAAAACACCCCCGGCCTTTTTACAAAAGAATACCATGAAAATATCATTCATTTTTCGGCTTTACCTTGGATAAATTTCACCTCTATTTCTCATTCTAGAAGTTTTTCAATGCCTGATAGTTGTCCGAAATTTTCTTTTGGGAAAATGACAGATGAAAAGGGTGTAAAAAAAATCCCAATGGCTGTTCACGTGCATCACGGATTAATAGACGGACACCATTTAGGTTTGTTTTTTGAAGAATTTGAACGTTTAATGAATGAATAAGAAGAGTACTAAAAAGCACTCTTCCTATCCTTCAAAATTTAAACAGCATTTAAAATCGCTAAAATATCTTCACCAAATTTATCTGCTTTTTGTTTACCAAAACCTTTAATTTGTTGTAATTCGTCTAAATTACTTGGCTTATATTGTGCCAAATCTATTAGCTCAGAATTGTGGCAAATCATAAATTTCTTCTGATTTAGTTGTTCGGATTTTTCATTTCTCCATTGGTTTAAGTTACTGTAAACTTGTTTGTCTTTTGGAAGTAAATCATCGTAAGACTTTCGTTCTAATTGTTCTGGTTTATTTTGAACTTCGTTTTCATAATGAACAATAACAGACCAATGGAATTCCCCACTTTCAATAAGTTGTGTGCTGGATTTTTTGAATATTACCGTTTTTAAAAATTTATTTAACTTTTTTTGATCCAACTCCAAAAATGCAGGATCTATTCGGATTGAAAATACACTAACTTGCATCACGAAAATTATTTACTTATTAATAAAATTTCATTAGCAACTACTTCAGTAATATAACGTTTGTCGCCATTTTTATCATCGTAGCTTCTGTGTGTTAGTTTGCCTTCTATGGCAATTTCCTTGCCTTTGGTTACAAATCTTTCAATAATTTCTGCTGTTTTGCCCCAAGCTGTAACTCGGTGCCATTGCGTTTGTTCTACTTTATCACCGTTTTCACGATAATACACTTCATTTGTAGCAATTGAAATATTTGCTAGTTTTTTTCCTCCTTCAAGGTTTTTGATTTCTGGTTCTTGACCAACATTTCCGATTAATTGTACTGAATTTTTCATGGCGTATAAAATTTATTTGTTTTTGTTAATTGATTTTTTTTTTGGAACTCAGATTTAAGAAATTTAAATGATTTAAAAAATCTAAGTAATGAAATGTGATTTTTATTTGCTTAACAATACCAATTCGTTAGCAACCACTTCTGTGATAAAACGTTTGTTTCCTTCTTTGTCATCATAGCTTCTGTGCGTTAATTTTCCCTCTATGGCCAGGTGAGACCCTTTAGCAATTAATTTTTCCGCAATTTCTGCTGTTTTCCCCCAAGCAGTAACTCGGTGCCACTCGGTTTGTTCTACTTTTTCACCTTTAGCGTTGGTGTAATTTTCATTTGTAGCGATGGTAAAATTGGCTACTTTTCCAGATTCTAAGTTTTTAATTTCTGGTTCTTGACCTACATGTCCGATTAATTGTACTCTGTTTTTCATGGTGTTTAAAATTTAAATGTTTATGTTAATTAAAATTTGCTTTCGATTGAACTCGTTGTTTCATTTCGACAGTGCAAAGATGTGGCAAGAAAAAAAGGTTATTCGGTTAATATTCATTTAAAATCGGTTGTAAATGTTTGTTGTCGTTTGTAATCGAAAAATAAAAAATTTGAAAACATTCAATATTTATATTTTTTTATTACTTTTATTGGTCCTCAAAAGAAATTGTTATGAATAAAACTTGTTTAGAATGTCAAGATAAAATTGTAGGAAGAGAAGATAAAAAATTCTGCAGCGATGGATGCCGAAACGCCTACAACAATAAAATGAATAAAGATCAAACTAATTTGATGCGTAACATTAATAATAAATTGCGCAAAAATTATAGAATTTTAACCGAATTAAATCCCGATGAAAAAACCAAAACCACAAAAAATAAATTAAGTAGCAGAGGTTTTGATTTTGAATTAATAACTTCTATTTATACTACAAAAAATGGTAATATTTATTGTTTTGTGTACGACCAAGGTTATTTAGCGGTGGAAAATGAAGGCTATGTATTAGTAAAAAAATAAAATGAAAGTATCAATATTAGGTTGCGGTTGGCTGGGTTTGCCATTAGCTAAAAAATTAATTGAAATTAGTTGTGAAGTAAAAGGGTCTACCACTTCTGAAAATAAATTAGCCCTTTTAAAATCTAATAACATAGAACCTTTTTTATTAAGACTTTCTGAAAATAAAATTAGTGATTCTGTAACTGAATTTTTATACAATTCTGAAATTCTAATTATTAATATTCCACCTGGGTTAAGAAAAACTACAGAAGCAACTTCAGAGAAAACGTTTGTAAATAAAATCAAAAATTTGATTCCTTTTATTGAAAATTCAACCATAAAAAAAGTGCTTTTTATTAGTTCTACTTCCGTTTATGCTGACACTGCTTCTATTTCAACTGTTACGGAAGAAACTATTTTACATCCCGATACAGAAAGCGGAAAACAGTTGGTGGAAGTCGAAAATTTATTGCGAAATAATTCTAATTTTCAAACCACAATAATACGTTTTGGCGGTTTAATTGGCGAAGACCGAAATCCTATAAATATGTTAGCCGGGAAAACGAATATTGCTAATCCGG
>NZ_JBIPMS010000154.1:0-3313 GCF_044368995.1 Flavobacterium sp.
CTCGCTAAAGTAAATGTAGTATTATTTGTAGATTTATATACTTTATATTCAGTAACGTTGTTAGATATACTCGGTGTAAAATCTATTTTTACTTTTCTTGGCGCAACATATGAGGTGCTTAATATTGGAGGAGCAGGCGGTGGAGAATAAGTATCTCCATTGATGGTCCATCCTTTGTTGTTGATTAAATTATTTCTTGCTGTTTGATTTGAGTATAATAAACCTTGTACTCTAAAATTTTTATTAGTTAAATTTTGGTTGCTAAAACTTTGTAGTAAGGCGTTGTAGTAAGATATATTATAATTTGAACTACTAAGAAAGTTTGAATAACTTACGCTATTATTAAAAACAATATTAGTGTTAAAAATCCAATTCGAAATATCCTGATTAAATGCATTATTCCCATAAAAGATGTGCACCATATCAGTTACATTACTAACATTCCAATTACCAATAGGTTGATTAAAAATTGTACTTTGGAACATTCCTCCCATATTTGTAACATTACTTACATTCCAATCACTTATATTCTGATTGAAATCTGAAAATGCAAACATAAAATTCATATTTATAACACTACTTGTATCCCAAGAATTAATATTCCCGTTAAAACCAGTGTTATGAAACATAAAATTCATATCCGTAATTCCACTAGTACATGTAGTAGATGCGTTTGATTCAGTTATTTGTTCTCTAGTTCTTTTGGTGTAAGTAACGCCGTTTACATCTCCGGTTTCCAAATTAGCCGCATTTGGGCAAAGGCAGGTTACCCCATTGGTATGTACCGTAAAATTTGGGTTTAGTTGCGCATTAATTAATGAACTAAATGAAAGTAATCCAATTAATAGTAACGTGTAAATATTTTTCATAATTGTTTTTTTTTAATAATATTTCAAAGGTATACTATTTTTTTAATAAAAACTAAAAAGCTTAAAATCAATAAGTTAAACCAATTTATTTATGTAGTGTATCACCCGCGTAATTCATACATCCTAGCAATATACTTGCCTACTACATCAAATTCCAAATTTACTTTTGTGCCAATTTCAAAAGTATGGAAAATAGTATGTTCGTAGGTATATGGAATAATAGCTACGCTAAAGCGGTTGTGTTCAGAATTTAAAACTGTTAAACTGGTGCCATTTACCGTAATAGAACCTTTTTCGATAGTAATATTGTTTAACGCGGAATCGTATTCAAATGTAAATTCCCAGCTACCACTTTTTTCTTGAATACTTGTACAAACTGCGGTTTGGTCTACATGGCCTTGCACGATATGTCCGTCTAATCTGTCGCCCAATTTCATGGCTCTTTCAATATTTACTTTGTCGCCAATTTGCCACAAACCTAACGTAGTTTTATTTATCGTTTCTTGGATAGCTGTAACCACGTGTTTGTTGTCAAAAATTTCTACAACGGTTAAACAAACACCATTATGTGCCACACTTTGGTCAATTTTTAACTCATTATTAATATTTGTTTGAATTGTTAAGTGTACATTTCCCTGATCTTTTTTGATATCTGAAATTATTCCGAGAGTTTCTATGATTCCTGTAAACATATGACGGTTTATTTTTATAAATTTGCATCAAAATTAAGAAATAAAAATGGTAAAACATTCGGAAAATATAATTGTTGGTGTTTCTATTGGAGACATGAACGGCATTGGACCAGAAGTAGTGTTAAAAACATTCGAAGACACACGAATGTTAGAAATCTGCACACCGGTTATTTTTGCTAATGCTAAAATTGTTTCGTTTTTAAAAAGAGCCTACAATTTAACCGCATTTATTCAAGGAATTGACCATCTAGATCAAATTGTTTTAGGAAAAATAAATGTTTTAAATGTTTGGCGTGAAGGGGCTAATTTAGAAAACGGTAAATTGGATGAAGAAATTGGAAAATATGCCATAAAATCTTTTCAAGCAGCTACAACAGCTTTAAAAAACAACCAAATAGATGTTTTGGTAACTGCACCTATAAATAAATACAACATTCAAGCTGATGATTACAGATTTGCAGGACATACCGATTATTTAAACGAACAATTAGAAGGTGAAGCTCTAATGTTTATGGTTCATGAAGACATAAAAGTAGGATTAATTACAGACCATATTCCTATTGCAGAGTTGTCAAAACATATCAATTCAAAATTAATTGAGAAAAAAATCAACACTATAAATCAAAGTTTAATTGCCGATTTTAAAATAAACAAACCAAAAATTGCAGTTTTGGGATTGAATCCACATAGCGGCGATAATGGCGTAATTGGCAAAGAAGATGATGAAATTGTGAAACCAAGTTTAGAGAAGATTTTTAAAAGTGGTATTCAAGTTTTTGGCCCGTTTTCAGCAGATAGTTTTTTTGGTTCCAGCCAATATAAAAATTACGATGCGGTAGTTGCGATGTATCACGACCAAGGATTAATTCCTTTCAAAACCCTTTCTTTTGGTGAAGGTGTGAATTTTACAGCAGGTTTAAACAAAATAAGAACCTCGCCAGATCACGGAACAGGTTTTGACATTGCAGGAAAAAATATAGCCAACGAAAGTTCTTTCAGAGAAGCCGTTTACAGCGCTATAGACATATATAAAAATCGCATGGAATATGATGAATTAACCAACAACCCTTTGAAAAAAGGAACAGGTAAAGTTTAATTTAAAAAAAAGCAAAGAAAATTATTGTAATTCCAATATTTTTGTATCTTTGCACACCCTTATAAAAAGGGAAAAACTGATGTTATGGATATATTAAAAGAATTTTTAATCCCATTTTCAGGATTAAAACTGGGTAAACACCAGTTTGAATTTCAAGTAAACAATACGTTCTTTACTCATTTTGGCTATGACGAATTTAATAGTTCTAACATCAAAATGAATGTAGTATTAGAGAAAAAAAGCAATATGCTTGAACTCGGTTTTTCGCACAAAGGAATTGTAAATGTTCCTTGCGATTTAACAAACGAAGATTTTGATTTACCGATTAAAGGTAAAATGAAACTCATAGTTAGATTTGGCGAACAATTTAATGATGACCATGATGAATTTATCATTTTGCCTCATGATGAATTTCAAGTAAACGTAGCACAATATTGTTATGAAATGATGATTTTATCTGTTCCAACAAAAAGAATACACACTGGAATAAAAGATGGTACATTACAATCAGAAGCATTACAAAATTTGGAAAAGTTTTCTCCAAAAGAAACAAAAGCACAAGAGATTAAAGAAATAGACCCAAGATGGGAAGGTTTAAAAAAACTATTAACGGATAAAAAATAGAATAAAATGGCACATCCTAAACGTAGACAGTC
>NZ_JBIPMS010000008.1:0-33222 GCF_044368995.1 Flavobacterium sp.
AAAACATGCAACCTAGCTCCGGTTTTTTTAGCCAATTCAATAACCTTAACTGTAGATTCGTAACAAGCGGCTACACTTCTAATTTCTGGGTGTTTCGTTACAGGAATGTCATTACCATAGATTTCTTCGAATTTAGCTAAATTATTTTTTACAATAGTTTCGTCTTCGCTATGAACAGCTATCAATAGTTTCGTATTAGAAAATATTTTTTCTAACGATGCTGAACTATCTACTAACATATCACCAGTAGATGAGCCTAAAAACAATTTTAAACCGGCAACATTTTTAGGATTTGTTTTTAAAATTTCTTCTAAATTATCATTAGTGCCGCCCATCATAAAAGAATAGTTGGCATGAGATGTTTTGGAAGCAATTTGATATTTATCTTCTAAAAGTTCTTGAGTTACAGCGTTTGGAACCGTGTTGGGTTGTTCAATATAAGAGGTAATTCCACCTGCAACGGCGGCTTTACTTTCTGATGCAATGTCACCTTTGTGCGTAAGACCAGGCTCTCTAAAATGAACTTGATCATCAATGACACCCGGTATTAAAAAACTGCCTTCTGCATCAATAATTATACAATCTGAAGATTTAGCACTTATATTATTTGCAATCTGTCGGATTATTTCATTCTCAATTAATACATCTCCTTCAAAGACGCTCCCTTCATTTACAATTCTTGCATTTTTAATTAAAAATGTACTCATTTATAGTTTGTTAAATATTTTTCTAATTCGTAACATAATCACCCCAATTACGGCTTCACGAATAATGGCGCCACTCATTTTGGATTCGCCTAACGTTCGGTCTGTAAAAATAATTGGCACTTCTTCAATTTTAAATTTATTTACAAAGGCACGATATTTCATCTCAATTTGAAATGCGTATCCTACAAATTTAATTTTATCTATATTTATGGTTTCTAAAACAATTCGTTTATAACAAATGAATCCTGCCGTGGCATCATGAATTTGCATTCCGGTAATAAATTTTACATAAACAGAAGCAAAATACGACATTAATACTCGGCTTAAAGGCCAGTTAACCACGTTTACACCTTTGGAATATCTTGAACCAATTGCCACATCGGCACCGTTTTGACAAGCCAAATATAATTTTTCTAAATCGTTTGGATTGTGAGAAAAATCGGCATCCATTTCGTAAATATATTGATAATTATGCGATAATGCCCATTTGAAACCATGAACATAAGCAGTTCCTAAACCTGATTTTTTAGTTCTAACTTCTAAAAATAATTTTTCAGGATATTTTTTTTGTAATTCGGCAACTTTTTGAAACGTTTCATCTGGCGAATTATCATCCACAATTAATACGTGGAAACTTGAAGGTAATTGAAAAACAGCGTGGATAATCCGTTCAATATTTTCAATTTCGTTATATGTAGGTATAATTACTATTCCTGCTGACATGTTATTTTGATTACTTTACAAAATTAAGTTATTTTTATATTTATTTTCTTAATAATTTTATAATTTATTTGAGTTATTTTTTTTGTTACTTTTGTGTTATGAAAATCATACTACTATCAGAACGAATTTTAGTTAACAAAGATTGGGCAACCTTATTATTTGTATTAGCAATTGCTATTGTTGCTATTAATAAAACAATTTTCTCAGTTAGATTTAATGAATTTATTAAATTAGGTTATTCTGAAAAGTATAATAAGATATACAAAGACACTAATAATTTATTGAGTTGGTTTACGATTTCAATGTTTGTTATTCAATTAATTTCGTTTTCGTTTTTTATTTTATTGATGTTGAGTTATTTTAATTACACTAAAACAGAAAATTACATTACTTATATCCAAATAATTACATTTTTATTTGTTTTTATTTTATCAAAATTTTTAATTGAAAAAATTATAGGCACAGCAATAAATTCTGAGAGTTTAGTAGATCAGTTTAATCTAATAAAAGTAAATTATAGAGCTTTTTTAGGATTTGTATTATTGCCTATAAATATTGTTTTGTTTTATAATACTTGGCCAATACGGGAAGTTTTTTATATAATAGTAAGTATTTTTTTATTTTATAACGTTTTTACTTACTATTTTTTGGTAAAAACATATCAAAAGACAATTTTAGACAAATTGTTTTATTTTATTTTATATCTTTGCACGCTTGAAATACTACCATATTATTTCATGTACTATTGGGTAACGAAAAATTAGGAATTTGTTAGATATGTCAAATTTGAAAGTAAAAACTATTTTGGTTTCGCAACCAGAACCAAAAGTGGACAATTCTCCATATCACGATTTGCAAAATAAATTTAAGGTTAAAATTGATTTTAGACCTTTTATTCATATTGAAGGCGTTTCAGCTAAGGAAGTAAGAACGCAAAAAATTGATTTAAACAATTTTACAGCAATTATATTTACAAGTAAAAATGCCATTGATCACTTTTTTAGAGTTGCCGAAGAAATGAGGTATAAAATCCCTGAAGATTTAAAATACTTTTGTCAATCTGAAGCAGTTGCGTTTTATTTACAAAAATATGTAGTATACAGAAAACGTAAGATTTATGTTGGCCAGAAAGATTTTGCTGATTTAGCACCGCTTATAAAAAAATACAAAGACGAAAAATTTTTATTACCAAATACAGATCAATTGAATCATGATGTTCCTCAAACACTTGATGGTTTAAAAGTAGATTGGAAACAAGGGATTTTCTATAAAACAGTAATGAGTGACTTATCTGATTTAAAAGACGTTTATTATGATGTGTTGGCCTTCTTTAGTCCAACAGGAATAAAATCGTTGTTTATGAATTTTCCAAATTTTGAGCAAAATAATACTAGAATTGCTGTATTTGGACCAACCACTCAGAAAGAAGCTTTAGATCATGGATTACGGGTAGATATTTTAGCACCAGCTCCAGGAACACCATCCATGACAGGTGCTTTGGAAAAATATGTGGCAGAAGCAAATAAAGGAAAATAATTTTTTATATATAAATTAAAAAAAGCGTTCAGATAAGAACGCTTTTTTTTTGCACAATAAAACGTCTTGATTTTCAAGACGTTTTATAAGCAAGTTTTAATTTGTTAGGTTTTATAATTTTGGCCCCGCTTTTACTAAAGCAGCGCCTTCTTCATTATCTGTATATTGGACAAAATTCTTAATAAAACGAGTCGCTAAATCTTCAGCTTTTGTATCCCATTCTTTAGGATTTGAATAAGTATTTCTTGGATCCAAAATAGTATCATCAACATCGTGTAATGAAGTAGGCACTTCAAAATTAAAAACGGGCACAATTGTAGTAGCTGCTTTTTCAATTGAACCGTCTAAAATTGCATCAATTATAGCACGAGTATCTTTAATTGAAATCCGCTTTCCAGTACCATTCCACCCCGTATTTACCATATAGGCAGTAGCTTGGTGTTCTTCCAATTTTTTCACTAACTCTTCCCCATATTTTGTTGGATGTAAAGTTAAAAAAGCTTTTCCAAAACAAGCCGAAAACGTTGGCTCTGGTTGCGTTACCCCTCTTTCTGTTCCAGCTAATTTAGCTGTAAAACCAGATAAAAAATAATATTTAGTCTGTGCTGGTGTTAATTTTGAAACTGGCGGCATCACTCCAAAAGCATCAGCAGTTAAAAAGATGACTTTATTTGCGTGTCCAGCCTTAGAAATAGGTTTAACAATATTGTCAATATGATAAATAGGGTAAGAAACACGAGTATTCTGCGTTACAGATCCATCTTTGAAATCAATTTTACCATTGGCATTAACGGTAACATTTTCTAACAACGCATCTTTTTTTATTGCTTTAAAAATATCAGGTTCGTTTGCGGCACTTAAATCGATGGTTTTTGCATAGCAACCACCTTCGAAGTTAAACACACCATCATGGTCCCAGCCATGTTCGTCATCGCCGATTAATTCGCGTTTTGGATCTGTTGATAAAGTTGTTTTTCCTGTTCCAGAAAGTCCGAAGAAAACGGCTACATCGCCATCTTTTCCTTTATTTGCAGAGCAATGCATCGATGAAATTCCTTGTAAGGGTAAGTAATAATTCATTAAAGCAAAAAGCCCTTTTTTCATTTCGCCACCGTACCAAGTACCACCAATTAACTGAATTTTTTCTGTTAAGTTAAAGGCAACATACACTTCCGAATTTAATCCGTGAGCAGCGTAATCTTTAAATGATGTTTTAGAACCGTTCATCACTACAAAATCTGGTTCGCCAAAGTTGGCTAACTCTTCTTTTGTTGGTCTGATAAACATATTTGTTACAAAATGCGCTTGCCAAGCCACTTCCATTATAAATCTAACTTTTAATCGCGTATTTTCGTTGGCACCACAAAACGCATCCACCACAAAAAGTCTTTTTTCAGATAATTGTTTGGCAGTTGTTTCTTTTAACGCATTCCAAGTTGTTGTTGAAATGGGTTTGTTGTCGTTAACGGCTTTTTCAGAATTCCACCAAATGGTATTTTCTGTTGTGCTGTCTTTTACAATATATTTGTCTTTTGGGGAACGGCCTGTAAATTCACCTGTCATCACATTAACAGCACCAAGTTCTGTTAATTGACCTTTTTCATAACCTTTTAGGTTGGTGTTTAATTCTTCGTTATAAAGTAAATCGTATGAGGGGTTATATACGATTTCTGTAACATTTTTGATTCCATATTTTTCTAACGAAATCGATTTCGTAAATTGAGCGTAGGTATCCATAAAATTATTAGTTATGTTGCTTTTGTTTGAAGTGCAAAATTAAACAATAATTTGACAAATACGCGTTTTCTGTTATTTTTTCGTTAAAATAACGTAAAATAAGTATCCCCAAGATAGGATAAGAAGTAGCCCTCCTATTGGGGTTATAGGGCCAATAAGTTTTGATTTAATTCCAGTTAAGCCATTAGTTGTTAATGCATAAATGGAACCTGAAAAAAATAATACACCCGTTAAAGTCAAATAAAACACGATTGTTTTTTCCTTTAATGTAATGATTTGTGTGACACCAATAAACAATAAAAACAGTGCATGATACATTTGATATTTTACACCTGTTTCAAAAGAATTTAATTGTTCAATAGTTAGTGTTTTTTTTAGGGCATGCGCGCCAAATGCTCCAAATATAATTGCTAAAAAGCCCAAAGCACATGCTGCAAGTAGTATTTTCTTTTCCATGGATTTTGTTTTATCTCTTCACAAATATAATAAACCTCAAAACAAGTTTTTTATAAATGCTTGTTTTTATTTTTTAGAAATATAACATTTCATTACCTTCGTGTGATATTATAGTAAAATGAGAAAGATATTAATTATAGGAGCAGGCCGATCTGCCTCTTCACTTATAAAATATTTATTAGATAAATCAGAAGCCGAAAAATTATTGGTTACTATTGCCGATTTATCTGAAGATTTGGCCCAAAAGAAAACTGGAAACCATAAAAATGCGCGTGCCATTTGTTTTGATGTTTGTAATGAATTTCAGCGTAAACAAGAAATTCAACTAGCGGATATTGTTATTTCAATGTTACCGGCTCATCTTCATATAGAAGTTGCTAAAGATTGTATTATTTATAAAAAAAACATGATTACCGCATCGTATATTAGTGAAGAAATGAAGAGTTTAGATTTTCAAGCTAAAGAAAGCCAAATTGTATTGATGAATGAAATTGGTTTAGATCCAGGAATAGACCACATGAGTGCCATGAAAATTATGGACGAAATTAAATACAAAGGTGGAAAAATCATTCTTTTTGAATCTTTTTGTGGCGGATTAGTTGCACCTGAAAGTGACACCAATTTATGGAATTATAAATTTACATGGAATCCAAAAAATGTTGTTTTAGCTGGTCAAGGTGGCGCGGCAAAATTTATACAAGAAGGTACTTATAAATATATCCCTTATCATAAATTATTTAGAAGAACAGAATTTTTGGAAGTAGAAGGTTTTGGAAGATTTGAAGCCTACGCTAACAGAGATTCATTAAAATATAGAGAAATTTATGATTTACAAAATATAGACACTTGTTATCGTGGAACCATAAGAAGAGTAGGTTTTTCAAAAGCTTGGGACGTTTTTGTGCAATTAGGCATGACAGACGACAACTATATTATTGATGATTCTGAACACATGAGCAATCGAGATTTTGTGAATTTATTTTTGCCTTATCACCCAACAGACTCGGTAGAAATTAAATTCAGACATCAATTAAAAATAGATCAAGACGATGTAATTTGGGACAAACTTTTAGAATTAGATTTATTTAATAAATCGGTAGTTACGGGTTTAAAAAATGCCACGCCAGCTCAAATGTTAGAAAAAATATTGTCATACAAATGGACATTACAACCTGAAGATAAAGACATGATTGTGATGTATCATAAAATTGGTTATGAAATAAATGGCGAACAAAAACAAATTGATTCCACAATGGTTTGTTTAGGAGACGATCAAACGTATACTGCGATGGCAAAAACTGTGGGATTACCAGTAGCTATTGCTACTTTGAAAATTTTAAATGGCAAGATACAAACAACAGGTGTGCAATTGCCTATTTCTAAAGAAGTATACCTTCCAATTTTAGAAGAATTAGAAAAGTATGGCGTAGTTTTTAAAGAATTTGACGTACCTTATTTGGGATACGATTATTATAAATAAATAAAAAAATCCAAATTCCAAAATTAATTTTGGAATTTGGATTTAATATTTTGGACCTTTAAGAATTAATCTCTTGGTCCTAGTATTCTATATGCCCAGTATAATAATGAAGCTAACGCACCTAAAGCGGCAACTAAATAGGTTCTGGCAGCCCATTTTAAAGAATCTTCAGCGCCAGCATATTCTTCTTGACCTAACATATTTTTGTTTTTCAACCAAGCTAAAGCACGATTACTTGCATCATATTCAACAGGTAAAGTAATAAAACTAAATGCCGTTGCCACAGCCATTAAAGCTAAACCAGCAACAGCCACATAAAATCCAATGCCAGATTTTGAAGCGAATCCTAAAATAATTCCACCCATAATTAACCATTGCGACATACTTGACGACACATTAACCATTGGTACCATTTTAGAACGCATCGTTAGCCATTCGTAGGCTTGTGCGTGTTGTACCGCGTGTCCAACTTCATGAGCGGCTACTGCTGCCGAAGCGGCATTTCGTTGGTTATAAACGGCTTCTGATAAATTCACCGTTTTATCTACTGGATTATAATGGTCTGTTAATCTTCCTGGAGTAGAAATGACTTTTACATCACTAATGCCATGATCGGCAAGCATTTTTTCTGCAATTTCAGCACCAGACATTCCGTTTCTTAAGGTAAGTTTTGAATAATGTGCAAATTTGCTTTTTAAACGAGAGCTCACTATCCAACTAAAAAGCGCGATCACTCCAATAATAATCATGTAAGGTAAATCAAACATAGTTTTTAATTTTTAAAATTACTAAATAAATATCAAATTTTGAGCCAAATTTTAAAAATGACATTTTGACATTGTTAATAAAGCACAAAATCTATCCAACCAAATTAATAATTTTCCCTGGAACAATAATCACTTTATTCGGAGTTCTACCTTGCAATTGTCCTTGTGTGCGCTCATCTGCCATTACGATTTCTTCAATTTGAGCGGCTGTTAAATCCAAAGGCAACTTAATAGTAAAACGCATTTTTCCATTAAATGAAACCGGATATTCTTTTTCAGATTCTACCAAATATTTTTCTTCAAATTTTGGAAAAGTAACTGTTGCGATCGAACCTTTATGACCTAAACCACTCCATAATTCTTCCGCAATATGTGGCGCATATGGCGAAACTAAAATAGCTAAAGGTTCTAAAATAGCTCTATGATTACATTTTAATTGTTGCAATTCGTTGACGCAAATCATAAATTGAGAAACCGAGGTATTGAAGGAGAAATTCTCAATGTCTTCCGTTACTTTTTTAATGGTTTTATGTAACGATTTGTACATTTCTGCAGTTGGTTCATCATTTACGATAACCGAACCATTATCATCAAAATACAAACGCCATAATTTTTTTAAGAAACCAGAAACACCTGTAATTCCAGCTGTATTCCAAGGTTTAGATTGCTCTAAAGGCCCTAAAAACATTTCGTACAAGCGTAAGGTATCGGCACCATATTCATCACAAATATCATCTGGTGAAACTACATTATACTTTGATTTCGACATTTTCTCAACTTCGCGACCAACAATGTATTTTCCGTTTTCTAAAATGAATTCGGCATCTTTATAATCAGCATATAATGGATGCGCTTTGAATTTTTCGATGTCTAATTCATTTGTGATATCATTGATTACGGATAAGTCAACGTGTATTGGAACTAAATCCTTTGAATATTTTATTTCTCCTATTCCTTTTGATGACTTATTTGCAGACTCTATAAAATTTTCTGTCGTTTCTATAATTTTATCAATTTCATAAACTTCAACTCCTTTAGAGTATTTGTCATACATTGATTTAGATAGAATATAAGTTTTCTTTTGAGGTATTTTTTTTAATTCAACTTCTCTAGGCAAATCAACGGTGTAATCTATAACATAGAAAGTAATAGAAAAACGATAAACATAAGCACTCATTCCCAAAATCATTCCCTGATTGATCAGTTTTTTGAAGGGTTCTTCAGTAGGAGCATACCCTCTGTCTTTTAAGAATTTATTCCAAAAACGAGCGTATAATAAATGTCCGGTTGCGTGCTCGCTTCCGCCAATGTATAAATCTACGCTTTCCCAATATTTTAAGGCATCTTCGTTAGCAAACGTTTCGGAGTTATGTGCATCCATATAACGCATCCAATACCAAGAAGAGCCTGCCCAACCCGGCATCGTGTTCAATTCTAATGGGAAAACTTTTATATTGTCTATCAACTCACAACTCACAACTCCCGACTTTTCAACGTCCCAAGCCCAAACAGTCGCGTTACCTAATGGAGGTTGTCCGTCTTCTGTTGGCAAGTATTTTTCTACTTCTGGTAATACAATTGGCAAGTGTTTTTTGTCAATCATTTGTGGCAAGCCATTCACATAATATACCGGAAAAGGTTCGCCCCAATAACGTTGACGAGAGAAAACAGCATCACGTAAACGGTAATTTACTTTGGCATTTCCTGCGCCTATTTTTTCTAAAGCTTCGATGGCTTTTTTCGTTCCGTTTTTGTAATCTAATCCATTTAAGAAATCAGAATTTACCAATTCGAATCCGCCTTTTTCACCAAAAGCTGCTGCTGAAATATCTTGATTGAAAATATTTTTTATTTCTGGCATTCCGTGCGTTCCTTTGAAGAAATTTGCGAAAGCATAATCACGTTCATCGCCACAAGGAACCGCCATAACAGCACCTGTTCCATAACCCGCCAACACATAATCGCCAATCCAAACCGGAATGGGTGCTGCCGTGAAAGGATGTTCGGCATACGCACCAGAAAATACACCAGAAATCGTTTTTACATCGGCCATTCTTTCACGTTCTGAACGTTTTGCTGTCGCTTCCACATAGGCTTCCACCGCTGCTTTTTGTTCTTGGGTGGTAATTTGCGCAACCAATTCGTGTTCTGGGGCAAGTGTCATAAATGTTACGCCGTAAATCGTATCAGGTCTGGTCGTAAACACATTGATATAGTCGAAGGTCGAAGGTCGAAGGTCGAAAGACTCAGATTGTGTTTGACTTTCCGACTTTTGACTTTTGACTTTAAACGAAACCGTTGCTCCAACTGATTTTCCAATCCAATTTCGTTGCGATTCTTTGATAGATTCACTCCAATCGATATCGTTTAATCCATTTAATAATCTTTCTGCGTAAGCCGAAATTCGCATACTCCATTGTGTCATTTTCTTTCGAACAACTGGATATCCACCACGCTCTGAAACGCCGTTTACAATTTCGTCATTCGCCAAAACGGTTCCTAATGCGGCACACCAATTGACTTCAGTTTCCGCTAAATAAGTTAATCTATATTGTAAAAGTATTTTTTGTTGTTGAACTGATGAAAAAGCGTTCCATTCTGCTGCAGAAAACGGCACGATATTTTCATCACAAACGGCATGTACTTGCGTGTTTCCGTTTTCCCCAAATTCTTGTAGTAACGTGCAAATGCTTTCTGCTTTATCGGTCGTTTTATTGTACCAAGATTCAAATAATTGAATAAAAATCCATTGGGTATGCTTGTAATAGTCTGCATTAGAGGTGCGAACTTCTCTGCTCCAATCGAAAGAAAACCCAATTCTGTCCAACTGATTTCTGTATCCTCGAATTGTATTTCCCGATTTATCGATTCCACCTTCAATATTCATTCGAGTCGTATCTGCAGGATGTTGTCCTGTTTGAATCGCATATTGTTCAGCCGGTAAACCAAAGGAATCGTACCCTTGCGGATGCAATACATTAAATCCTTGATGTCTTTTATAACGTGCTACAATATCTGAAGCGATATAACCTAACGGATGTCCCACGTGCAATCCAGCTCCAGAAGGATACGGAAACATATCTAATACATAGTATTTAGGTTTATCCGATTGATTAGACGCAGCAAAAGTTTGGTTTTTTGCCCAATAGTGTTGCCATTTGGCTTCTATTTTTTCGTGGAAATATTTCATTTCAATTTTCTATAGTCTTGTTTTCTGATTTATATTATCTTTTTAACCGAAAAATAAGGTACAAATTTACATTTTTATATACTAATGATAAAACTTTGTTGTTATATTCTGTGTAAACAAAATTTCTTTACTATTTTTACAGCATAATTAGTAAACTTATGGCACAATCATTTGAACAATATCAACGTAGAAGATTAATTTCTTCTTATTTTTCAGTAGTTTTCAGTATTTTTTTAGTGCTTTTTTTATTAGGTGCTTTGGGATTATTTGTAATTAATTCTGAAAAAATTTCTAACGATTTTAAAGAAAACATTCCTATGAGTGTGTATTTTAAAGATGAAGCGAATGATACAATTCTAAATGCTTTTGATACGGAATTGAAAAATTCAAAGTTTATAAAATCATACGATTTTGTAACCAAAGAAGAAGCTGCTAAAAATAATCCGGATATAGTTGGTAAGGATTTCATGGAATTTTTAGGATTCAATCCGTTACAAAATTCTTTTGATATTCATTTAAAAAGTAATTATGTAACCAAAGAAGAAATTAAAAAAATAGAAAATAATTTTAAAAGAAATAGCAATATTTCTGATATTATTTACGATAAAGAATTGGTAGAATTGGTAAATGAAAATGTATCTGAAATTAGTTTTTGGATTTTAATTATAAGTACGGTTTTAACTTTTGTTGCCATGTTGTTAATTAATGGTTCAATTCGTTTGTCGGTTTATTCACATCGATTTACCATTAAAACCATGCAAATGGTTGGCGCTACAAAAACATTTATTAGAAAGCCATTTATTAAAACTAGTATTTTGTTAGGAATAATCGGTGCTGTTTTAGCTATAATTGGTTTAGTATTTTTAGCCTTTTATATTGATGGTTTATTTCCAACTTTAGGCATTGCAAAAGATTATGCATCTATTGCCATCGTTGCTTTTGGTATATTGTTAATTGGTGTTATTATTACTTGGTTGAGCACCTATTTTGCAACCACTCGTTTCTTAAATTTAAGAACGGACGATTTGTATTAGTCTAATGAAAAGTGATTAGTGAATAGCATTTTTATAAAAAAATTATGAAAGAAAACACAAAAAAGCCCGAATTTTTATTCAGTGCTACCAATTATAAAATATTAATTATCGGATTAGTGGTTATTGCTTTAGGATTTATTTTAATGAGCGGTGGTGCCAACGAAAATCCAAATGTATTTAATGAAGACGTATATAGTTTCAGAAGAATTAGGTTAGCGCCAACAGTTGTATTAATCGGATTCGGAATTACAATTTATTCGATTTTAAAGAAGTCGAAATCTGAAAATTAATTTATATTTTTAAGATTCTGTGTTTCTAAGAATCTAAGAATCTAAGAATCTAAAAAATGGATTTACTTCAAGCTATTATCATTGCCATTATTGAAGGCATAACAGAATATTTACCGGTTTCTTCTACAGGACATATGATTTTTGCCAGTTCTTATTTCGGAGTTGAAAAAGAAGAATTTGTAAAATTATTTCAAGTTTCTATACAATTTGGAGCCATTTTAGCTGTTGTTGTTTTGTATTGGAAAAAGTTTTTCGATTTCTCGAAATGGCAATTCTTCATCAAATTAGCTTGCGCAGTTGTTCCCGCTTTAGTTTTAGGAAAATTATTTGATGATAAAATTGAAGCCGTTTTAGAACATCCAACACCTATAGCAGTTGTGCTAATTTTCGGAGGAATTATTTTACTATTCGTAGATAGATTTTTCAAAAACCCAACCATTCATAAAGAAGAAGATATTACCATAAAAAAAGCGGTTGCAATAGGTTTTTGGCAATGTTTGGCCATGATGCCCGGCACGAGTAGAAGTGCAGCAAGTATTATTGGAGGCATGCAACAAGGCTTAACTAGACAAGCAGCAGCTGAATTTTCTTTCTTTTTAGCCGTGCCAACTATGTTAGCGGTTACCTGTTATTCGGTGTTTTTGAAAACCTATGATAAAAGTGGTTTAAAAGGTTTCGAGTTAATTTTGAAAACAGAAGACAATACTAAAATGTTTGTAATTGGAAATTTAGTTGCGTTTGTGGTAGCAGTTTTAGCTATTAAGTTTTTCATTGAAATCATTAAAAAATACGGATTTAAACCTTGGGGTTGGTACAGAATTATCGCAGGAATTCTATTGTTAGCTTACTTTAATTTATATAAATAATGAAAGCAGAAGACTACCAAGAAGGACAAATTTTATTAATTGATAAACCACTAAAATGGTCGTCTTTTCAAGCTGTAAATAAATTAAAATTTGGGTTAATTAAGGAATTAAAATTACCTAAAAAATTCAAAATTGGTCATGCGGGAACATTAGATCCGTTGGCTTCGGGTTTATTGCTAATTTGCACTGGAAAATTTACCAAAAGAATAGAAGAATTACAAGGTCAAGCAAAGGAATATAGGGGGACCATAACGGTTGGCGCCACAACGCCGTCATACGATTTAGAAACAGAAATCAACGAAAGATTTCCAACAGAACATATTTCAGAAGCTTTAATTTACGAAACTTTACCGCAATTTATTGGTGAAATTGACCAAAAACCACCTGTTTTTTCAGCAATTAAAAAAGACGGAAAAAGGTTGTACGAATCAGCTCGTGCTGGCATTGAAGTGGAAATAAAAACCAGAAAAGTAACGGTTTCCGAATTTGAAATTACCAGAATTGCCTTGCCCGAAATAGATTTCAGAATTGTATGTAGTAAAGGAACGTACATTCGCTCCATCGCATACGATTTTGGATTAGCTTTAAAATCAGGAGGTCATTTAACGGCACTTCGTAGAACAAAAATCGGAAATTACTCGGTAGAAAATGCTACGGAACCAGAAGCTTTTATTGAAGCATCCCAACAATCTCCTTCATTGTAGAAGTTCCTTTATCGTTTAAATACCATTTTTGTAGTGCAATTTTTGCAGTTTCATCTACAATTCCATTTTTAGCTTTGTAATCTAAAATTAGGTTTTTTGCAGCTTTTGGCCGCGGCCCCCAATGATTGATTAGATTTAAGTTTTCATCTAAAATCAGTAATTTTGGAATGGATTTTGCACCATTGGTTAAAAACTGGTTCATCAAGACTTCGTTTTCATCACGTAAAACTATTTTCAAGTCAATTTTTTCAGAAGCATCTGACATTAATTTGATAATTGGTAATATTTGAGCGGCATCGCCACACCAACCTTCGGAAATTATTAACCAAGTCTGTTTTGATGCAATATTTTGTAATGTTTTTTCTACTTCGGCATCTAATTTAAGCGTTTTTTCTAAGCGTTTCATTCGTACTTCATTCAATTCAGAATAATGTAATAAATCGGCACTTTGTTCGTGTCCTGTCGATTTTCCTTCGCTAATTAATTTTGAAATTTGGGTCCGGTATTCATTATAAGAAAGACTATTTTGAAAAGCAAATTGGATAATAGATACCATAACAGGGAAATTATTTTTTACAAATTTAAAATAAAAAATGAGCATTTATGTAATTTATGTTACACAGAAATGATGTTTCTAAATCAAATTGTTTTTTTGATACCAGATAATAATTATATTTGCAACACTAAAAACATCACCATGAGTTACAAAAGAATCCTTCTTAAATTAAGCGGAGAAGCCTTAATGGGCGAAAGACAGTACGGAATTGATCCGAAAACTTTAGCAGATTATGCTTCAGAAATCAAACAAATTCACGATCAAGGTGTAGAAATCGCCATTGTTATTGGCGGGGGAAATATTTTTAGAGGGGTTTCTGGCGCAAGCAACGGGATGGATAGAGTGCAAGGAGATTATATGGGAATGTTAGCCACAGTTATTAACGGAATGGCGCTTCAAGGCGCATTAGAAGATGCAGGAATGCAAACCCGTTTACAAACCGCATTAAAAATTGAAGCTATTGCAGAACCATATATAAAAAGAAGAGCTACAAGACACTTAGAAAAAGGCAGAATTGTAATTTTTGGCGCCGGAACTGGAAATCCCTATTTTACGACAGATACAGCAGCCGTTTTAAGAGGAATAGAAGTAGGTTGTGATGTGATTTTAAAAGGAACACGTGTAGATGGGGTGTATACAGCCGATCCTGAGAAAGATGCCAGTGCTGTAAAATATGACACCATTACTTTTGATGATGTGTTAGCCAAAGGATTAAATGTAATGGATACTACTGCTTTCACTTTAAGTCAGGAAAATAAATTGCCGATTATTGTTTTCGATATGAACAAAAAAGGAAATTTACTTAAAATTTGTAACGGAGAAACGGTAGGAACAACAGTAACGATATAATTAGATTATTAGAATTTTAGACTATTAGAATACATTTTAGTCTAACAATCTTTAGTCTAACCATCTAAAAATCATAAAAAATGACAGAAGAAATTAATTTTATTATTGATAGTGCAAAAGAATCTATGAATGGTTCGGTAGCGCATTTAGAAAAAGAATTTTTAAATATTCGAGCAGGAAAAGCATCTCCGCAAATGTTAGGAAGTGTTTTTGTAGATTATTATGGGGCACAAACCGCCCTGTCTCAAGTAGCCAATGTTGTAGCTGCTGATGCAAGAACTTTAACTGTAACGCCATGGGAAAAAGCCATGTTGCAACCTATTGAAAAAGCGATTATGATTGCTAATTTAGGGTTGAACCCGATGAACAATGGCGATAATATTATCATAAGTATTCCCGCTTTAACAGAAGATAGAAGACGCGAATTGGTAAAACAAGCCAAAGCAGAAGCAGAAGACGCCAAAGTTGGTATCAGAAATGCTAGAAAAGACGCCAATAACGACATCAAAAAAGAAGAAAAAGACGGTACATCTGAAGATATTTGTAAAATTGCTGAAGATGCAGTTCAAAAACTAACAGATGGTTTTATCAAAAAAATCGATGAGGTTTTCACAGCTAAAGAAGCTGAAATTATGAAAGTATAAATACAAATAACTTTCAATATTTAAAAATCCAAATTCCAATATTAAAAGGAATTTGGATTTTTTATTTCATTTTCTCTATCAACTTTTTTAAATATACTTTCATATCTATAAACTCAAAATCAATGGCGTTTTTAATTTTATTTGTATCGTGCGTTTCTAAATTATATAAAGCGTTTATGGTTGCATTTGTAAGCATTCGTTTTCTGAAAAATAAGATAGAAAAAACAAACTCAAAGATTCTAATTATTTGTAATTGCCATTTTTTTACTTCAAATTTTGGTTTTTTTATTTTGTTGGCTGAGGTCCTCGATGCCAAACTATCTGCAATGCGATCAAATAATTCTTTGTAAGTTATGTCTTTGGCAACTAAAATAAAGCGTTCGCCAGAAATTTTGCTTTTCATTAATCTTATCATGGCTTTTACCACATCGTCTACAGCTACAATTCCGAGTGAGCCAAGTGTATAAAATAATTGCCCTTTTTTTATATTTTGAATAAATAAAGAACTGCCTTCTGTTGGAAATCCATTTCCAAAAATCACACCAGGATTGACAATTACAACGTCCAATCCTTCATGAAAACCGCGCCAGACTTCCATTTCTGAACCAAATTTTGAAATAGAATAATCGCTTCTAATAACTTCGTTGTTTCTTTCCGTTTCTTCATTTATCGATAAATTGTGTTCCGTTCCATTTCCTAATGCCGAAATCGAACTCACATAGCACAATTTTTTTACATCAGAAGATAAGCAACAATTCACCACATTTGCCGTTCCAACTATATTACTTTGATAGAGTTTGACTTCATCTTTCGGATTAAAAGAAACCAGTGCCGCACAATGGTATACATAAGAAACATCAGTATAAGCGATTTCAAGAGAAGGAATATCTAAAATATCGGCTTGTAACCACTCAATTTTTTTAAATTCAGGAAGCTTGTTCTCTTTTTCGAATAAATCTTTAACGTGTTGAAGTTTTTTCTCCGTTCTAAATATTGCCCGAATTGCCTCCTTTTCTTGAGAAAGCTGCAACAATAAATGAAAACCAACTAAACCTGTTCCGCCTGTAACTAATATCATGTTGTAAAAATAGCAAAAAATTAAAACACATAGTCACATAGAACACGTGAAATTAAGTAAATATTTTTATAATTGACTTTGATAAAGTTAAGCTACTTTTAGAAATAACCAACGCAATTTAAACTATAAATTCGTATTTCTAAAACTCAAAAATTCGCACTATATTTGCACTATAAATGAATTTTACGAAAAAATTATGAAGCACATCAGAATTATAGATTTATTAGAAAACACAAAAACGTTACAAGAAGTCAACGCAAAAGGTTGGATAAGAACTTTTAGAAACAATCAGTTTGTAGCGCTAAATGATGGTTCAACACTTAATAATATTCAGTGTGTGGTTGATTTTGAAAACACACCTGAAGAAACGCTAAAACGTATTACTACTGGCGCAGCTATTTCCGTAACAGGACTTTTAATTGAAAGTCAGGGTGCTGGACAAAAAGTAGAAATCCAAGTAACTAAACTTGAGATTTTAGGAGATTCTGATGCTGAAAAATTTCCAATACAACCCAAAAATAAACCAAGTTTAGATTTCTTAAGAGAAAATGCACACTTACGTACCAGAACAAATATGTTTGGCGCTATTATGCGAGTGCGTTCTACTTTATCTTTTGCAGTGCATAAATATTTTCAAGAAAAAGGATTTGTATATGTAAATACGCCGATTATTACAGGTTCTGATGCCGAAGGTGCTGGAGAAATGTTTCAAGTTTCGGCTTTGCCTTTTGACAATACACCAAGAACAGATGACGGAAAAGTAAACTATAAAGAAGATTTTTTCGGCAAACAAACCAATCTTACGGTTTCTGGGCAATTAGAAGCTGAAACATATGCAATGTCTTTAGGGCAAGTATATACTTTCGGACCTACTTTTCGTGCGGAGAATTCAAATACATCTCGTCACTTAGCCGAATTTTGGATGATTGAGCCTGAGGTAGCGTTCAATGATTTGGCTGCAAACATGGATTTGGCTGAAGATTTTATTCAAAATGTAATTAAATATACGATTGATAAATGTCCTGAAGACTTGGAATTTTTAGAAAATCGTTTAATAGAAGAAGAAAAGAACAAACCACAAGCAGAACGTAGCGAAATGGCTTTGTTAGAAAAATTAAATTTTGTTTTAGAGAATAATTTCAAACGTGTTTCGTATACAGAAGCCATTGATATTTTAAAGAATTCGAAGCCAAATAAAAATAAAAAATTCCAATATTTAATTGACGAATGGGGTGCCGATTTACAATCAGAACACGAACGTTTCTTAGTAGAAAAACATTTCAAATGTCCAGTAATTTTATTCGATTATCCTGCCAAAATTAAAGCATTTTATATGCGATTAAATGACGGAACAGAACCAGGAAAAGAAACCGTACGCGCTATGGATATTTTATTTCCAGGCATTGGAGAAATTGTTGGCGGTTCGCAACGTGAAGAACGTTTAGACGTTTTAGTCGAAAAAATGAAAGCGCTAGGTATTGATGAAGAAGAATTATGGTGGTATTTAGATACCAGAAGATTCGGTTCAGCTGTGCATTCAGGTTTCGGATTAGGTTTTGAAAGATTGGTGCTTTTTGTTACGGGTATGACTAACATTCGCGATGTCATTCCTTTCCCAAGAACACCTGATAATGCTGAGTTCTAAAAATTTGTTTCAAGTTTAAAGTTTCAAGTTGTTGTAGATGCAATAACTTGAAACTTGAAACCTTAAACTTTTAAACAAAAAACAATGCTTAAACACAGTTTAAATTTCAAATTATCACAAAAATTATCCCCTCAACAAATACAGTTGATGAAGTTAATTCAATTGCCTACGCAAGCTTTTGAGCAACGTTTGCAAGAGGAAATGGTTGAAAATCCTGCTTTAGAAGGAAGTTTAGACGACAATACAGAATCATTAGAAGATTATAATGACACTTCAAATGACGATGACAATTATGATGATTATGATAACGACCAAATAGATACTGGCGATATTAATATTGATGAATATTTAAGCAATGATGATACGCCTGATTATAAATATCAAAGTAATAATTATAGCGATGACGATGAAGACAGAACGCTCCCTATGGCTGCACAAATTAGTTTCCATCAAGATTTAATTAATCAATTAAATACTTTTATACTTTCAGAAAACGATAGGGAAATTGCTGAATTTTTAGTGGGAAGCATTGAAGATTCTGGTTATATCAGAAGAACCATTCAGGATGTTGTAGATGATATGGCTTTTACGCAAGGGGTTTACACCGACGAAAAAACAGTTGAAAAAGTTTTACATATTGTACAACAACTAGAACCTTCTGGAGTAGGCGCTAGAGATTTACAAGAATGTTTATTGATTCAATTAAAACACAAAACACCAACGGAATCGGTTAATTTAGCCATCTCTTTAATCCAGAAACAATTTGATGCGTTTACTAAAAAACATTACGATAAATTACTGCAAAAATTTGATTGCTCCAGAGAACAATTAAAAAAAGCCATTGAAGAAATAGAAAAATTAAACCCAAAACCGGGTGGAAGTTATGACAGCAACAGTAGAATTGTGGAACATGTGGTGCCAGATTTTACTATTCGTATTGTTGATGGCGAATTAGAATTGCTTTTGAACGGTAGAAATGCGCCAGAATTACATGTTTCTAAAGACTATCAAGAAATGTTGCAAACGTATAAAGTTTCTAACGATAAATCCAATTCACAGAAAGATGCGGTACAGTTTATCAAACAAAAATTAGATTCTGCCAAATGGTTTATTGACGCCATAAAACAACGTCAAGAAACCTTATTTGTAACCATGAACGCCATTATGTATTTTCAACAAGAATACTTTTTAGAAGGTGAAGAGTCTAAGTTAAAACCAATGATTCTAAAGGATATTGCTGATATGATTGGTTTAGATATTTCTACCATTTCTAGAGTAGCGAATAGTAAATATGTAGACACGCCTTACGGAACAAAATTAATTAAAGAATTCTTTTCTGAAGCGATGAAAAACGATCAAGGGGAAGACGTTTCTACCATTGAAATTAAAAATATTTTAGAACGGGTTATCGCAGAAGAAGATAAAAGTAAGCCATTACCAGATGAGGATTTAGCAGCTATTCTGAAAGAAAAAGGGTTTCCTATAGCGAGAAGAACTATTGCCAAGTACCGAGAACAATTAGATATTCCGGTAGCCAGATTGAGAAAAAAAATATAACTTTTCAAAACTATTAAATCTGTTTCTATTGTTAATAAAATATATTTTAAAACCATTTTCATATATTTTTCATCCCATTTTTATTTCTATTTATGGGACAATTCTATATTTTTTATTCGCAAATAATATCAATTATTTGGCAGAAATGTACTTGTTATGTATTCAAATTTTTATTCTTACGATACTTTTACCTATAAGTTTTTATTCGTTATTAAAAGTTATTAAAAAAATAAAATCATTCACAGAAGCCACTCTTGAAGAAAGAAGATTGCCAATTTTTATTCAATTAGTATTGTTGTATTTATTGTTAAAATTTACAATTTTAGAAACCCATTTCCCGGAATTATTTAAGTTTTTTCAGGCTGGTTTTATTAGTGCTTTTTTAGTTTTTATTTCTGTAATGTTAAGGTTTAAAGCAAGTTTGCATATGATAGGTTGTACTTCTTTGGCTGTTTTTGTGTTGATGTTCACTAGTTATTTAGCAATACCAGCACTTAATACTGTAGCTTATTTAATACTTTGTATGGGTTTTGTAGCCTCCTCAAGATTATTTATGAAGGCACATACACCATTAGAGTTGATTGCAGGAATAGTTATAGGCGGTTTGCCACAAATTTTGGTTTGGTTTTATAATATATAAAAGATAAAACCAACATTAAAATTACTCATTTTAGAACCTTCTTTAAAGATTGGATTTATACCATAATAAATATATGGGTTCCAGGTATTAAAACCAACAGAAATATAGGCGCCGTATTGCAAACGATTGATTTCATCTAAAATAGATTCTTTTGTATTTTCTGTTGTGGATTCTAATTTTGAATTAAACACATAACTTGTTTTAAATCCAGTGTAAATTCTCCAAAAACTATGACTATTTGGGGTAGCATTTCGCCATCTGATTTCTAAAGGAAAATCAATACTGTGTGATGAAATTATAGTTCTAATATTTTCAGACGTTGTGTTTTCAGTAGCCCCAACAATTTCTTCAGAATTTATAAATTGTTTGATGTTATTATACGAATAGCCAATACCTGGAGCAATTGCCCAATGCCTGTTTTTAGAAATAGGAATATCTCTCAAAATTCCAAAGTTTACTCCCGGGGAAAAAGAAAATTGCTTAAAGCCTTCTGGCCGATTTTGGATTAAATTATAACTTAAAGAGGCATAAAATTGATCTTCTCTGTAAAGTGAATCTATTTCAATAGGTTTTATTTCTTGTGAGAAACAAAAAAACGGAATCCATAAAAAAAATAATATTCTCATGTGTAATAGTTATTGTTTTTTTTGTCTAAAAACACTACAGTTTTGCAGAGAGGAAGGGATTCGAACCCTCGATATGTTGCCATATACACGCTTTCCAAGCGTGCGCCTTCAGCCACTCGGCCACCTCTCTATTTTTAATCATTCATTTCACCTCGTAAAGGGGTTTCAAAAATAGTCTTAAAAACCGAGCTAGCCACGTTTTGGCCTAACAAATACATTAATTTTGTTATAGCTGCTTCAGTTGTGATGTTTTTTCCAGAAATTAAACCAATTTCTTTTAATCTTGTACTGGTTTCATAAGCGCCCATTAAAACCGCTCCTCCACTACATTGTGTTACATTAATAACATGAATACCACGTTGTATGGCGTTTTCAATTTCATCAATAAACCAATTTTCCATTGGCGCATTTCCTGAGCCATAGGTTTCTAAAACGACACCTTTTAAATTTGGCGTGTGCAAAATAGCGTTTAAAATGGTTTTGTTTATACCAGGAAATAATTTTAAAATAAAAACATTATCGTCAAAACGGGTATTCACTTTTAGTTTTTTAGAAATCTTTTCTTTTAAAAGCACTTCATTATTTACATTTAAATGCACGCCTGACTCTACAAGTTCAGGAAAATTTGGCGATGTAAAAGCGTTAAAATGTTCGGCACTTATTTTTGTAGTTCGGTTTCCTCTATATAATTTATATTCAAAATAAAGTGAAACTTCTTGAATAACAGGCTGCCCTTTTTCTTGCAAAGAAGCAATTTGAATGGCGGTTATTAGATTTTCTTTTGCATCTGTACGTAAATCGCCAATGGGTAATTGAGAGCCCGTAAAAACAATTGGTTTGTTTAAATTTTCGAACATAAAACTTAATGCTGAAGCGCTATAAGACATCGTGTCCGATCCGTGTAACACCACAAAACCTTCAAAATTCGCATAATTTTCTTCAATAATTGAGGCTGTTTTTTGCCAATCTGAAATTTGCATATTGGACGAATCAATTGGTTTTTCAAATGAAACGGTTTCGATATTGCAATCTAATAATTTAAGTTCTGGAATGCCTTTTATTAGTTTTTTGAAATTAAATGCCTTTAGCGCTCCACTATCGGCATCTTTAATCATGCCAATAGTTCCGCCGGTATAAATTAATAAGATATTTGGCTTTTGATTTGCTTTCAATTTATTGGTATTTTAATTTATTAATTACTGGATTGGCATACATAGCTAAAAAACTTTCTTTCATTTTATTGTCATCTGCATTTATTCTTAACTCTAATCTGCGTTCAAAAAGTTGCTTTTCTTTTTCAGTATAATAATCTGAATAAGTAGTGGCTTGATGAAGTATGTCGTAAGCAATATAATTAGTAGGCCAAATTTTGTAGGACTGCAATATAGAATCGTCAATAACTTGTGCTAAAGCTGACATTTGTTTGTTTGTATTAGTTGTTTCTTCAGAAATTAAGTCTAATTCGTGATCTAAAACATCGCCAACATGAATGTGTATGCGTTTTTTCTGCCCAATAATGCCACTTAATAGTGTAATAAAATCTTCGTTTTTTTCTTTAGTATAAATTTCATCATTGGCTTCAGCCATTAATTGAGGAATTTTTAATGCATCCGTTGGGTCATATTCGTAAGAAATAGAAACAGGTACAATTTTAATTTTCTTAAAGAAATCCATATTGTTTTTTTCATCAGAAGCCATTGCCATCATTTTTAAAACCCCAGAATGCGTAGCATCATTCCCATCCTTAGTTCTGCCTTCACGATGCGCAATCCATACCGAACGATTTTCCTTTGCAATCAAACGATACATGTATTCTGATAGTAATTTTGAGCTTTCTAATAATTCTCGTGGTGATAGATTTCTTTGCACTAAAAAATTTCTATTCAGTTTGGAAAGCATTAGTAAAAAATCTTTTTTCACTAAATTATCTCCAATGGCAGAAGCAGTCATTACCAAGCCATGTTCGTGTAAGCATACGTTTAACAAACAGGTGTCTAATATAATATCTCTGTGGTTTGATATAAAAAAATAAGATGTATTTGGCTCCAGTTTTTCAAATCCAGATGTGGTTAGTCCGTCAGAACTTTTTTCTAATATTTTTTTTATGGCGTGGTACGCAAAATTAATTTGAAAATCTCTTATAGAATGTGTACGAAGCAATTGCTCTTTCCAAACTGATTCCTCCGTATTTGGATACGCAAAATCCACCAATGCTTTCATCATAGGATGATTTATGGAAGCACGAATAGCATCGTTTACTTCAGCATCATAAAAAGGACGTATTTTATCAAATTTCGACATACTTTATTTTAATCTACAAAAAAACGAAAAAAATAGGAATTATACGTTAACAAATTTTAAAATCCGAAGACATCTTTACTGTTTTGTGTGGTAATTGCCGCTATATCTTCAATTGACAACTGATAAATTTCGGATAATTTTTCAGCTATTAGTTTAATATAACTACTTTCATTGCGTTTTCCTCTATACGGCACGGGCGCTAAATAGGGTGCGTCGGTTTCTAAAACAATATGTTTGAGGTCAATTTCATTTAAAAATTGATCAATTTTCCCATTTTTAAAAGTGGCTACGCCGCCAATTCCTAATTTCATACCGCAAGAAATGGCTTGTTTTGCTTGGTTGAAATCGCCAGTAAAACAATGGAAAATTCCCCATAATTCTGCCGATTTTTCTTGTTCTAAAATTTCAAGCACTTCATTAAAAGCGTCTCTGCAATGAATATTTATCGGAAGTTTATATTGTTTGGCGAGTTGAATTTGCTTTACAAAAACAGCTTGTTGTTGTTTTAAAAACGATTTGTCCCAGAATAAATCTATACCGATTTCGCCAATTGCTGCAAATTTTCTACTGGCTAATTCGGTAATTACATGCGCCAATTCGTCTTCATAATTTTCTTTTACATAACACGGATGTAGTCCCATCATTAAAAACACATTTTCTGTATATTGTGCTTCTAAAGCATACATTTTTTGGGTATAACTACTATCTATAGAAGGCACAAAAAGTCTAGAAACGCCTGAATCAATAGCGCTTTGAATCATATTTTCTCTGTCTTCAGAAAATTCTTCAGAATATAAATGGGTATGTGTATCTGTTAAAATCATTTTATTTTTTAATAAACCATTAAATTACAACCTCTAATGTCAGAATTGTCAAATCTTCCCAATACTTCAAAAGTCATATTTTGGTGTTTTTTTCCTAAATCTTGCGTAGCAATAAACGAGCAGGAATTTATATTCGCCAAATCAATCACATTGATGCCACCTGTTTTTCCGTTTTCAACATATTGAAAAGCGTCTTCCGTATCTCTAATTAGTATATCCATCCATAAAGGACATTCAAAAATACCGTTTCCTAGCGAATACGCTTGAGATAATAGTTCGGTCATTCCGTATTCCGAGTGTATCGTGTTCACTCCAAATCCTTCGCATAGGGTTTTGTGTAATTCTTCTCGTATGATTTCTTTTCGCTTGCCTTTCATACCACCAGTTTCCATAATTATAGTGTTTTGTAAGTTGAATTTTTTATATTCAATTAAGTCTAATAAAGCATAAGTAACGCCTATCAATAGAATATTTTGGCCTTCATTTTCAAGTTCAATAATTTTATCAGCAAGTTGTTCAAGATTATTTAGATAAAATCCACTGTCTTTATGGTTGCTTTTTGCAATCAAATCGTTAACCATATATATTAAAGAAGAACCTTCTCTTTCTAAATAAGATGGAAGTAAGGCCAAAACACAATATTCCTGAATATTTCCATAAAATTGAGCGAAAGTAATGTTATAGCTGTTTTCGTATATCGAAATATCTGTTACAAAATGTCGACTTGTAATAGCACCTGTTGTGCCACTGCTGGTAAAAATAGCTTGAACTTGGTTGGAATTAGAAACTATTGTTTCCGATTTAAAAAACTGTATAGGTAAAAACGGAATCGCATTTATTTGTTTGACATTACTTGGGTTTTTCCCTAAATGATTACAAAATGCTTGATACACTTTGTTGTTTTCGTATTGATAACGAAAAACTTTTAAAGTAATTTTTTCAAATTCTTTTTTAGAGGAAATAGCAAAAATGTCTTCTTGTGAAATCATGATACAAAAGTAGAAAAAGAATATTAGTTGCAAGTATCTTTTCTGATTTTTGGGTATAAAAAAAGCACCAACATTAATTGGTGCTTTTTTGAATATGTGTTAAAACTAATTATTCAATAATTAATTTTTTAGTTGATGTTTTTCCTTCTTCAGTAATTTTTACAATGTACATACCTGGAGTTAAACCAGAAATAGTTACAGCATTATTACTTACTTTCGAATTGATTACTTCTTTTCCTAAAACATTGATTATTGATACATTGATATCACTATTTAAAGCCGTTTCAATAAATAAATTATTTTTCGCTGGATTTGGATACATTTTCAATCCGTCAATTTGTGAGAAAGATTCAGCTCCTAATACTGAAGCGCCAGGACTACTAAAAGAAATATTATCAAAACTAACTGTAGCACCGTTGTAAGCTCTAAGTTGTAATTGAAAAACAGTTGCTCCAGCAGGAACAGTAGAAGAAACAGTTACTTGAGTCCAAGTTGCTGCTTGAGCAAGATATGTATTGCTATTTCTTAATGGATCATCACTTGCAGCTGTTGTTCCAGGAGGATTTATTGGTGTTGTAGGCGTTGCACTAGTTGGGTCAGAAAATACACTCCAAATTCTGGCAGTATTACCAGTTGCTCCTCCGTCCGTTCTTGCAGCTTTGTACCAAAAAGATACATTTACTGTAGCTCCAGGAACAACACTAAATTTTTGATCCAACCCAGTTGTAGCAGTTGCAATATATTTAACAGAAAAGGTGTCATCTTGTCCTTCGGTTGTTATATGTGTTGGTAAGGCATAATTAGTTCCTGTTGACGACCATCCAGTTAATACAGTTGAGAAAGTAGGGTTAACAACTAAATTTTGTGCAATACTTAATGAAGTAGATGCAATTAATAATAATGAGTAAATTTTTTTCATGTTATAAGATTTTAAATTGAGTACAAATATAGAAACAAAATTAATTTTAGGATGCATGGGTCTCTTAAACTTAATGTAAATTTAATAAAGATATATTATTAACTAGTTAACAATCAGTTTTCTAGTAGCGGAAGCTTCGCCTTCTTTGATTTTAATGATGTAAACACCTGGGTTCAAATTAGAGATGTTTAATTCTTTAGTGTATAAAGTAGCATCAATTACTTTTTTCCCTAATACATCAAAAATCTCCACTTTTTTGTCTAAATTTAATTTAGAAGTAATGTAAACTTTCCCAGTATTGTTAGGGTTAGGGTACAAACTCAATCCTTCAATAGTAGGTTCTTGCGATCTAGATGAACTGCTGTTTTTGCTTTCTTGAGCCACAGCACCCAAACTAAATGATAAGAAAAATAGAATAATATAAATGTAATTTTTTGCCATAATTTCAATATATGAGGTAAATTTATAAAATAAATATCAATTAGCATACCAAAAGCGAAGAAAATTATTTTAATAAGCAAAATAATTATTTTTAGTAACAACGAATTTGTGCTTTTTAAAACTGTAACATTATGTTGTTTTTTTGATGATTTCTTATTTTTTTATAGGTTGTTTACTTTTAAATTAAAAAAACACTAATTTTTTTAGCAAATTCTTCGAAGTATTTTTTTTAAGATGTATATTTGCAGCAGAAAAATATCAAAAAAAAATATAATTATGAGTCAAAGTGTTACAGTATTTTTAGGCGAAGTAGCTAAAAGAAATGCAAACGAACCAGAATTTATGCAAGCCGTAAGAGAAGTGGCGGAAACAGTAATTCCTTTTATCGAGGCGAATCCTAAATACCAAGGCAAAATGCTATTGGAAAGAATGGTGGAGCCAGAAAGAGTCATTATGTTCCGAATAGCATGGATAGACGACAAAGGAACAACTCAAGTAAATAGAGGTTATAGAATTCAAATGAATTCAGCAATCGGGCCTTACAAAGGAGGAATTCGTTTTCATCCTTCTGTAAATTTAAGTATTTTAAAATTCTTAGCATTTGAACAAGTTTTCAAAAATTCATTAACTACTTTGCCAATGGGCGGGGGGAAAGGTGGTGCAGATTTTGATCCAAAAGGAAAATCAGATGTAGAAATTATGAGATTTTGTCAAGCGTTTATGACTGAGTTATCAAAACATATTGGTGCGGATACGGATGTTCCTGCAGGAGATATTGGTGTTGGAGGTCGTGAAGTAGGTTATATGTTTGGACAATATAAAAGATTAAGAAATGAATTTACTGGCGTATTAACTGGTAAAGGAATTTCCTTTGGAGGGTCACTTATTCGTCCGGAAGCAACAGGTTACGGAGATGTGTATTTCGCAGATAGCATGTTAAAAACAAAAGGTAAAGGTTTTGTAGGTCAAACGGTTGTAGTTTCTGGTTCTGGAAACGTAGCGCAATATGCTGCAGAAAAAGCAACTCAATTAGGCGGTAAAGTGGTAACTATGTCAGATTCTTCTGGTTATATTTATGACGAAGCCGGAATTGATGCTGAAAAATTAGCGTATGTAATGGAAATTAAAAACGTAAATTATGGAAGAATTTCAGATTACATTAAAAAATATCCATCAGCAAAATTTGTTGAAGGAAAACGCCCTTGGGAAGTAAAATGTAATATCGCATTACCATGTGCTACTCAAAATGAATTAAATGAAGCTGAAGCTAAAACGTTAGTTGCCAATGGATGTTTCTGTGTGGCTGAAGGCGCAAATATGCCAACCACTCCAGAAGCAGTAACTATTTTTCAAAACGCAAAAATATTATTTGCACCAGGAAAAGCCTCAAACGCTGGTGGTGTTGCAACTTCAGGCTTAGAAATGTCTCAAAATTCTTTACGTTTAAGTTGGTCTTCAGAAGAAGTAGACGAAAGATTAAAAGGAATTATGAAAAATATCCATGAAGCATGTGTAAAATATGGTTCAGATGCGAATGGTTATGTAGATTACGTTAAAGGTGCAAATATTGCTGGATTCGTAAAAGTTGCCGATGCTATGTTGGGTCAAGGTGTAGTTTAATAAGTGTTCAGTTTGCAGTAATTAGTAAAAGACTATTTAAAATAAAAAAGCAGTTTTCATTTCTGAAAACTGCTTTTTTATACACATAACTGAAGACTAAAATCTGAACATTGAATACTAAACAATTCCGTTCCACTCATTATAAAATTGCTCTAAATACGATTCCATAAAATCATGACGTTTTTGCGCGATTTTTTTACCAGTTTCCGTATTCATTTTGTCTTTTAAAAGTAATAATTTTTCGTAAAAATGATTAATTGTGGGCGCAGTAGAATTTTTATATGCTTCCTTTGACATCGATAAATGTGGCAAAATTTCAGGATCATAAATGGCTCTATTTTTAAAGCCACCATAATTAAATGTCCGAGCAATTCCAATAGCGCCAATGGCATCCAATCTGTCCGCATCTTGCACAATTTCTAATTCTTTTGAATGGAAGTTTTGTTCGAAATTTCCTCCTTTAAAAGAAATATTTTCAATTATTGCCACTACATGAGAAATGATTTCTTCATTAACATTTTCTTTTGTTAAAAAATCACGTGCTACTTTCGGACCAATAGTTTCATCACCATTGTGAAATTTACTATCGGCAATGTCGTGTAATAAAGCGGCTAATTGCACTACTTCTATATTACAAATTTCTTCTTTAGCAATTAGCAAAGCGTTTTTATATACACGCTCTATATGAAACCAATCATGACCACTTTCCGCATTTTCTAGTCGCTTTTTTACGAAGTTTTGAGTATTTTCCAGTACTGACATTTTAGTTTGGATAAAAAATTCCAAACTCTTTTGGAATTTGGAATTTATATTTTGAAAGTTAAAATTATCTAATTAAAGCAGGTTCTACCCATTTAAAAATTTGACCTTGTTCTGGAATGATTAATCTTTCAGAAATTTTTCTCATTCTTTCTGGTAATTTCATCAAATAGTCTCTAGCTTTTTCAGCTTCAGCTGTCAAACCATTGATATTTCCAATGTCCCATTTTTCATTTAATTTCTGTAAAATATCTACATAATCAGAGGCGGTATATACGCCAATTCTTTGTGCCGAATCTGAAAACGCCTCAAAAGCACTTCCAATTTTATCACCAGACTCACGTAAGAAAAGAGCAGGCATCGTAATTTTTTGCTTCATCATATATTGAAAAGCCAACATCATTTCACTTGGATCTACTTTAAAAATCTGATTTACAAATTCGCTGTAAGCTAAATGATGACGCATTTCATCACCAGCAATAAGATTACACATTTTAAACAACTTCTTTTCTCCGTATTTTTTTGCAATCAGCGCCACTCTATTATGAGAAACAAATGTGGCTAATTCTTGAAAACTAGTATAAACAAAGTTTTTGTACGGATCTCTTCCGGTTCCAATATCAAAACCATCATTAATAAGATGTTGCGTAGTTTGTTCTATTTCACGCATATTTACGCGTCCTGACAAGTATAAATATTTGTTTAAAACATCGCCATGACGATTTTCTTCACCAGTCCAATGGCGTACCCATTTGCTCCATCCATTTCTTTCCACGTTATCAACACCTTCCACATCCATTAACCAAGATTCGTACGTTGGTAAAGCTTCTTCTGTAATGGTGTCGCCAACTAAAGTAACCCAAAAATCATAAGGTAAATCTTTTGAAATTTCTCTTAATTCTTTTACTTCTTCTAAAAAGTTTTCTTGATTAGGATCAGGTAATAAATCAGTTGGTTGCCAAATTTTTTCTACAGGAATTAAAAATTCTTCCATAAAAGAATCAATTTTCTTTTCCAATAATTGCATGACTTCAAGTCGTATGTTTTGTATAGACATGTTTATTAATTTATGTGATTTTTTATAGTTTTTTCTGTTTTTTCAAAAATTTCATCAAATGAATAATCAGAAATTTTTAAAGGTTCATGAATTTGAAATGTTATTTTTGTTCCTAGTCCAAAAGGAAATTGTCCAAATTTATTCATTTTCCACGAATTGTTTATACTTATGGGAACAAAATAAGCATTTGGAGCATTTTTATATAACATTTTCAAACCATTTGTTGCAAATTCTTTAGGTTTGCCAGTTTTGCTTCTCGTTCCTTCAGGAAAAATAACCATCGAACGATTTGTACTATTGATATATTCTCCTGCTTTTTTTATTTCTGTTAAAGCTTGTTTCCCGTCTTTTCTATCAATTAATGCAGAACCACCAATTCTTAAATTTAAAGAAACACTTGGAATGCCTTTTCCTAGCTCTTTTTTACTAATAAATTTCGGATGCACATTTCTAAAAAACCAAATTATTGGAATAATATCGTGCATGCTTTGATGGTTACAAACTAAAATTAAAGGTTTGTTTTCTGGTAAATTTTCTCTGCCTGTTAAGGTATAAGTTGTACCTAGAATATGAGAAGTTCTTAATAGAAAAAAATTTAAAACCGCTACTGATATTCTATGCGCATTATACCCAAATACATGGTAACATACCAATTGAATAGGGTGAAAAAGAAGCAACCAAAATAAAAAAACTATTGCATAAAGTACCGATAATGGATACGAAATAATTTTTTGCATACCTTTTTTGTGTTAATCGTTGTCAAAGATAAGTCTTATAAATAAAAAAACCACCAATAAGGTGGTTTTTATAATATGCTTGCATAGTAGTTAGCAATATTCGTTAAACGCGTCTTGTAAGTTTTCTGCGATTAGTTCCGCTGGACGACCTTCAATATGATGGCGTTCTAACATGTGAACCAATTCGCCATCTTTAAATAATGCCATACATGGTGAAGATGGAGGAAAAGGGAACATGTGTTCTCTTACTTTGTCTACTGCTTCTTTGTCTACTCCCGCAAAAACAGTTACTAAATTACTTGGTTTTTTTACATTCTCTAAACTCATTTTTGCTCCTGGACGAGCATTTCTGGCTGCACAGCCACAAACTGAATTGATAACCACTAAAGTTGTTCCTGTTTTACTGATAGCTTGTTCAACGGCTTCAGCTGAATATAAATCTTGAAAACCTGCATCAGATAATTCTGTACGCATGGGTTTTACCATTTCTTCTGGATACATATTTTGTTTTTTTAAATTGCATTTATAATGTACAAATTTACAAAGTTTTTAGTTCTACACATATAAACTTTTCATAAAGATTTGTTATCGTTTTATAAATATGATCAAATCTTTAAAATTGTATACTATATTTGTAACAAGATATTAGATTATGAGATATTACATTTTATTTTTTTTAAGTGTTGCTACTTTTAGTTTTGCTCAAGAACTCAAAGAGGCAGAAATTGAAACGGTCAATATAAAAAGCAAACCAAAAATTGCAACTATCTTAAAAAAAGTAAATAAGCAATTGTTTAAAAAAACCGACACTACAAGTTTTGTTTTCGATTTGCGTCAAGTAAATTTAAAAAATTCCGATACAATTATTAATAGGAAAGAAGATCAAATAATTAAAATAACCAATTTCAGTAATACGTTTTCAAAAAAAAATGTGATAGAAAATAAAAATAATTGGTTTTCTAATTTTAAAGAGATTTTTAAAGCATATAGTTCCGAAGAATCTCCAATTGGTTGGCTTTCTGGTTTTCCAATTCGTAAAAATTTAACTACTTCTGAATTAGATTTTTTTGTTCATCCTAACGGATACGAATTTACCAGAGAATGGTTAGATAATGAGGAGTTATTGGTAACTTTTGAATCGAAAGGGTTTTATAAAGGCCATTTTATTGTGGATAAAAATTACAATTTATTGCAATTAAATTACGAAACTCAAGAACCCTATCCGTTCTTTTATTCCAGTGAAGAAAGCATTGGGAAAAATCATAAATTTACCTCAAACTGGATTTATCAAAGAGAAAAAGTAGCTATGAATTTTGAAATTGTTAAAAATAAAATGATATTAAAATCCTTAAATATTGAAGAAAAATTACGCGATTTTACGTTTAAACGATTTGATGAAAAAGGCGTAACTTTCACAGAGGTAAATCAGTTTTATACGAATATAAAATTGGTGAATAAGAAACATTCAGAAGAGTATTAAAAAGCTAACCACGAATTCTCGAATTAAACGCATTTTTGAAAAATTTGTATCGACCAAGTCGATAATTAATTCGAATTTACTTTTTTACTTTTTTAATTCGCGGCAACAAAAAATTAAAAAATTCTTTTTATTAACGCTTTAAGAAACAAACGTTGTGGACACATCCATATGACTTGTAAATCTTCCCAAAAAGTAGTTTCTTCATCTAAAAATTTTAAAATCAATGGTGCTTTTCCGGTTTTAAACATACTCGAAAAAATAGCACTTCCGTATTGATTTGTTTTAAATAAAATGTCTATTAGTAATAAATCGTAAAACCAAAATTTGTTGATTTTATGAAATTTGGTAAAATCATTTTTTGTTTGTAAAAACCTAACTAATTCTCTTGACTTTTTTACCGAATTTTTAAATGTATAACCTGTACTAGCTTTACTCCATCCGCCTGCAGAACCAATATTTATGATGTTTTTGCTATTTTTTTTCCAGAAAGGAAAACAAGTCATAGGAATATTGCCTTGTTCTTTTTCTACGATTTCGTATTCGGCAACACCTAATTTTTGAATGTATTTTTCAATTTCGGTTTCGTAGGCTTCTTTTGAAAGTAAATCTTTTGAAAACAAAGTATATTCTAACAAAGCTTCCGTTGATGATGTTGGTAAAATATACATAAACCGTGTATTTCCTTTTTGTTCTATGGAAAAATCCATAAATGTTGGGCAATCTTCTGTAAAAACCGCTTCTTTACTTTTGATAAACCAACCGATAAAATGTTGTTGAACCAATGGAAATTTATTTTGAGCGTTTACGAGTTCTGACGAATAAATGCTATTGAAAATTTGATTGCAAGTAAACGATTTGGTTTTTGTTTGTACCACACAATGGTTGCCTAATTCTGCAAAATCAACCACCTCATCTTGAAAAATTTCTATGTTGGATTGTTGGTTTATTTTGTCAAAAATTAATTTATAAAAATCTGCACTTCTTATCATTTTATAGGAGTACGGAAACAA
>NZ_JBIPMS010000061.1:0-9896 GCF_044368995.1 Flavobacterium sp.
AAATTAATCTTGAAGCTTGTAAACTTATTACAGAGTCTGTAACAGAGTTAAAAGAAATGAAAGATTTTAAAAATGTTTTTGAAAGTGTAAAGAAAATAAACAAATTAGATAGAAAATCAGATTCTGTAATTGAAAAAGCCATTTCTGATATTTTTGAAAACGAAACAGACCTAAAAAATATAATTATTTATAATGAAGTTTTTACTTCTTTAGATAAAGCTACAGATAAATGCAAATCTGTTGCAAGAGTTTTAGAAGCGGTTGCTGTTAAACATTCATAATTAGGTACTATGTTTACACTTTTAATAGTAATAATAATTATTGCTTTGTTATTTGATTTGGTAAACGGATTTCATGATGCGGCCAATTCAATAGCAACAGTAGTTTCGACAAAAGTATTATCTCCAACTCAAGCCGTCATTTGGGCAGCATTTTTTAATTTAGTTGCGTATTGGGTGTTTGATATGAGTGTAGGAAATACGGTTGCCAAAACTGTAGATAATTCGGCCATTACGCTTTGGGTTATTTTAGCAGGACTTATAGCTGCAACTCTTTGGAATTTATTAACTTGGAAATTAGGTATTCCATCTTCTTCTTCTCATACCCTTATTGGTGGATTTGGTGGCGCTGCAGTCGCTCACGCGGGTTTTGATGTTTTAAATTCTACAGAAATTTTAAAAACAGTGGCATTTATATTTTTAGCTCCTGTTATTGGAGGTCTAATTTCCTATTTGATTGCAATGGTTACCATCCAAAGAAAATTTGTTATAAAAATTACGATTTCAACTTTACTTTCAGTGCTTACAGTTTATATTACTTACAGTTTAAAAGACGCTTTAGATATTAAACCAATTATGATTTGGATTGTTGGTGTGCTTTTAGGGCTTTTCTTGGTAGTTTATTGTTGGTATGAAATTGTTCATGGAAAAAATCCATCGCATACCAAAGAAGGAAATATGTACAAGAAATTACAATTACTTTCTTCAGCTGCCTTTTCTTTAGGTCATGGTGGAGCCGATTCTCAAAAAGTAATGGGAATTATTTGTGCTGCTTGTATTGTATACGCCAATTCATACAGAGGTGGAACAGATAATGATATGCCTAATTTTATAAAAGAATACAATTTATTACATACCACAGAAATTTTACAAATAAAATATAGCAATGAAGAAGGTAATTTGAAAAAATTTAAACCTTCAGTTGGTGTTTTTGGAAGCGATATAATTTACTTAGATGGAAAGAAAATAGTGGATGTTTCCACAAGTGAATATATATATACCGATGAAAAGTTAAATACTGAAGTTTCCAAAATGAATCCATTTTTAATGGCATTGGAAAAGCAAAAAGAAGACGCAAATGACTTTGAAAAAGTTTCCAAAAAACTACCAAAACTTGAAGTATATTCAGATAAAAAAGAGGTTAAAGATGTTGTTACTAACGAAGTAATTTTTAGTAATAATATAATTAATCCTAATTACAAATACGCTAAAATTTTCGCTAATTATGTTGATGAAGATGGAAAGCTTTTAGAAGGCCACAAATTAGAAACTAAAGTAACCAAAGAAACCATGCCAACATGGATTGCTTTTGGTTGCTATTTAATGATTGGAACAGGTACTTTAATGGGCGGTTGGAAAATTGTAAAAACAATGGGAACTAAAATCACTAAAGTTACACCGCTTGAAGGTGTTTGTTCTGAAACGGCAGGCGCTTTAACTTTATTTACAGTTTCTCAAATGGGTGTGCCAGTTTCTACAACGCATACCATTACAGGTTCTATTATTGGGGTAGGCGCAACTAAGCGTTTAAGCGCCGTTAGATGGGGCGTAACAATTAGCCTATTATGGGCATGGATATTAACCATTCCGGTTTCTGCTATTATTGGTGCGTTATTATATTATGTAACAACATTCTTCTCATAAAACAAGACACATTGTAAAAAAACCGATTTTCATTTAAAATCGGTTTTTTTATTTCATCATTTGTTAAAATTAACATAAAAATTATAGTTTTAAAGTAACATAAAGTTATATTTAAGGTCTTGTAAATTAACTAACCAAAAAAATAGCATTATGTTGAAAAAATCAATACAAATTTTATTTTGCTTTTTGCTTTTAACCACATTTGAAAGCGTGGCTCAAAAAAAAGATCAGAAAAGTAAAAACGCACCTGCAGCAAATCCTGCAGCAGATGGAAAAAAACCAGATGCAAAAAAGGAACCAAAACCTTACAAAAAAGTAATTGATTCTTCAGCAGTCACGCAAAAAGGATTAATAGATGTGCACAAAGTTGCAGATAAATATTTATTTGAAATTTCTGATACATTAATTGGCAAAGAAATCATGACCATTACCAGATATTCTAAAACGCCAGCTGGTGGAGGTATTTTTGGAGGTGAAGAAATAAATAGACAAGTAGTTCGTTTTGAAAAAGGATTGAACAATACTATTATTTTGCGTTCAATAACGTATGTAATTATGACTCCGAATGAGGACAAACCAATTACAAAATCTGTAAAAAATTCAAGTGCCGATCCAATCATTGGGATTTATGATATTTTAGCCTATAAAAAAGACGAATCAGGAAAAAACAATATTGCTAGTGTTATAGATGTGACATCGGCTTTTGATGCTGATTTACAAACGTTTTCTTTGAATTCTATTAACAAACAAATGTTAAGTATTCAGGCGTTTCAAAAAGATAAATCGTTTATACAATTTATAAAAAGTTTTCCAATCAATACTGAGATTAGAACTACGAAGACGTTTACAACGGTGGCTCCTCAAATTTCAAGAACACCTACACCTAAAATAGGTGTTGATTTTCCAGCAGCTCTTGACGCTGGTGTGGTTACCATGGAATTAAATACGTCTTTTATTTTATTGCCAGAAAACCCAATGCGCAAAAGAACTTTTGACAAAAGAGTAGGCTATTTTGCCAATGGTTACGATGTTTTTGAGGAAGATTCACAAAAAGCTGACACGGATATCTTTGCTGTAAGATGGCGATTAGAACCTAAAAATGAAGAAGATGCAGAAAAACAAAAAAGTGGCGAATTAATTGAGCCTAAAAAACCAATTGTATATTATTTAGACCCCGCTACGCCAGATAAATGGAAACCATATATCAAACAAGGTATTGACGATTGGAAAGAAGCGTTTGAATTTGCGGGTTGGAAAAACGCCATTCGTGGCGAATATTGGCCAGAAAACGATCCAACAATGAGTTTAGAAGATGCACGTTTTTCTGTATTGAGATATTTTGCTGCAGAAATTCAAAATGCATACGGACCTAATGTACACGACCCAAGAACAGGTGAAATTATGGAAAGTCATATTGGTTGGTACCACAATATTATGAGTTTATTGCGCGATTGGTATTTAATCCAAACGGCTGCTGTAGATCCTAATGCTAGACATAAAAAATTAGACGATAAATTAATGGGCGAATTAATTCGTTTTGTGGCAGCACACGAAGTAGGACACACGCTTGGATTACGTCATAATATGGGAGCAAGTAATGCGACGCCTGTGGAAATGTTAAGAAATCCTGAATTTCAAAAGAAAAATGGACATACTTCGTCTATTATGGATTATGCTCGTTTCAACTATGTAGCACAACCTGAAGACAATGTAAAAGATTTATTTCCAAGAATTGGAGATTATGACAAATGGGCTATCAAATGGGGTTATTCTTATTTTAAAGATGCTGCCGATGAAAAAGTGGAAAAAGCATTGTTAAATGAAATGACAAAAGATGCTTACAAAGACAGAAGACTATGGTTTGGTACTGAAACCAGTCCTTACGATCCTCGTTTTCAAACGGAAGATTTAGGAGATAATTCTATGAAAGCGTCAGCCTATGGAATTAAAAATTTAAAAAGAATTTTACCTAATTTGACAGAATGGAGTAAAGAAAACGGTGAAGATTATTCAGAATTAGAAGGATTATATAATTCGTTAGTTGGACAGTTTAGAAGATATATGGGACACGTAACTAAAAACGTAGGTGGTGTTTATGAAAACCCGAAAACCTATGATATGGCAGGAAATGCATACGAAGTTACGCCTTCTGCTATTCAAAATGAAGCAGTTGCATTCCTAAATGAGCAATTGTTTAAAACGCCAACTTGGTTATTAAATCAAAATATTATTTCTAAAATAAAAGGCGATGTTGGAGTTGATGCCATTAAGAGTATGCAAGATGGTACACTTTCAAGTTTGTTGTCGAATGATAGATTGGTACGATTGATTGAAACATCTTCATTAAGTAAAGCCAATTATTCAGTTGATGAATTAATTTCAGATTTAAGAAGAGGTATTTTCTCAGAATTAAAAGCGAATGCAGCTATTGATATTTATAGAAGAAACCTTCAAAAAGTATTTGTAAGTAGAGTAATTGATGTTGCATTATCAGATAAAACCGATACCGGAAATTTTGACGGAAAAAGAATTAGTGTAATTGATACGGATATTCCATCCATTGCTAAAGGTCAATTGTTAGAATTAAAAGCACAATTGAAAAAAGCAAGTGCGGTTGCAACAGATCGTTTAACTAAATTTCATTTAAATGATTTGGTTGCGCGTATAGAAAATGCGATGAAACCAAAGCAATAAATTTAGACCTGTTAAACTTTTAAACTCGACCTGCCGAGTTGTTTAATTCGACCTGTTAAGTTTTTCAACTCGACAGGTCGAATTTTTTTATCTAATTTGTTAGTCTTCTTTCTGTCCCATCATCATCAAATAGGCTTTTAAAAACCCATCAATTTCACCGTTTAAGACGGCTTCAGAATCAGAAGTTTCAAATCCAGAACGCACATCTTTAATTAATTTGTACGGATGTAAAACGTAATTTCTAATTTGCGAACCCCATTCAATTTTCATTTTACCGGCTTCAATATCATTACGTTGTGCCAATTGTTTCTTCAACTCAATTTCGTATAATTGCGATTTTAACATTTGTAACGCACGACTTCTGTTATCATGCTGCGAACGCGTTTCCGAACATTGAATCTGAATTCCAGAAGGTTTGTGATATAATTGCACCTTAGTTTCTACTTTATTTACATTTTGACCTCCAGCTCCACTTGAACGGGCTGTTGTAATTTCAATATCTGCAGGATTAATTTCAATTTCAATGGTGTCATCCACTAATGGATAAACATATACGGAAGCAAATGAAGTATGTCGCTTGGCATTACTATCAAAAGGTGAGATGCGTACCAAACGATGTACCCCATTTTCTCCTTTTAAATATCCGAAGGCAAAATCGCCTTCAATTTCTAACGTTACGGTTTTTATACCCGCAGCATCACCTTCTTGATAATTCAGTTCTTTAACTTTATACCCTTGTTTTTCGGCCCACATCAAATACATTCGCATCATCATGCTTGCCCAATCGCAACTTTCTGTACCTCCAGCACCTGCGGTAATTTGAAGCACAGCACTTAAATTATCGCCTTCTTCCGAAAGCATATTTCTAAATTCTAAATCTTCAATATGGTTGATGGTTTTTTCAAAAATGGCATCTAATTCTTCTTCAGAAACGGCATCTTCTTTATATAAATCATAAGTCAGTTGCAGTTCTTCGGCTAAATCTTCGCAATGTGTATAGTCGTCTACCCATTTCTTTTTCGAACGTAAATTTCTTACCACAATTTCGGCTTGTTTGGCATGGTTCCAAAAGTCGGGAGCAAAGGTTTTTTCTTCTTCGTTACTTATTTCTACAAGCTTGGCATCAACGTCAAAGATACCTCCTTAACGCACCAAGGCGATTAATAATGTCTTTTATTTGTTCGGTATTTACCATTTTATTTGTAGTTTTACAAAACAAAAATAGACTATTTATACGATTTATGGAAATTAATTTATTCAGCGATACGGTTACCAAGCCCTCTAAAGAAATGTTGCAATTTATGTTTAATGCGAAAGTGGGTGATGATGTTTTTAAACAAGATCCGACAGTTAATGAATTGGAAGCGTCTTTAGCTGATTTATTTGGTAAAGAAGCCGCTTTGTTTTTTCCTTCTGGAACGATGGCAAATCAAACCGCGATAAAATTACACACCAATCCGGGTGACGAATTAATTTGTGATAAATGGGGACATGTTTTTTTATATGAAGCGGGTGGCGTAGCATTTAATAGTGGAGTTTCGTGCAATTTAATTGATGGAAATCGAGGTATGATTACTGCGGAACAAGTAGAAAATGCTATTAGCGATCCTGAGTTTTATCACGCACCAATGACTAAGTTAGTATGTGTAGAAAACACAACAAACAAAGGCGGAGGCGCTTGTTACGATATAGAAGAATTAAAGAAAATAAAAGAAGTTTGCACAAAACATAATTTGAAATACCATTTAGATGGAGCCCGACTTTGGAATGCTTTAGTTGCTAAAAAACAACATCCAAAAATGTATGGCGAATTGTTTGATACCATTTCTCTTTGCCTGTCAAAAGGTTTAGGAGCGCCAGTTGGTTCAGTTTTGTTGGGTACAAAAGAAGATATGAAAAGGGCACTTCGCATTAGAAAAATATTTGGTGGCGGTATGCGTCAAGCGGGTTATTTAGCTGCAGCTGGAATGTATGCCTTACAAAATAATATCACTCGCTTAGAAGAAGATCATAAAAAAGCTAAAGAATTAGGAAGTGTTTTAGAAACGCTGCCTTTTATTTATAAAGTGGAACCAATTGAAACCAATATTATCATTTTTAAACTAAAAAGTGATATAAATGAAACGCAATTTATTGATAAACTAAAAGAAAAAAATATCAATATTAGCAATATGGGCCAAGGTAAATTGCGAATGGTTACTCACTTGGATTACAAACAAGTAATGCACGATTATGTAATGGAAACATTGCGTAAAATTAGTTTTTAGATAGGTAACCAGTTTTTACAGATTAAACTTATTTACACAAATTAATCCATTGAATAAATCTGTATTGCCATTATTTTAAATCTCTAATTCTAAAGCGAAACAACTTTTCCCTTCTTTAGTAATTAAAAATGAATTTTCAGTATGATGAATTTCTATTGCATCATTATAATTTAATTCTTGTAAATAGTTTAAGTTTAGGGCTTTGATTGAATTATTTAAAACCATTTCTACATTAGCAACATCTAAACACCATTCTAAATATTTAACGTTGTTGGCGTGATTAACAATATCAATATCTGATAAAATAATTTTTCTTTTGTTTTTATTTGTAAATACTTCTGGAATAGTTATTTTCTGAATTGGTTCTATTATACTGTCTGTAGCATATTTTTCAAAGTGAGTATGTGGCAATGCTAAATTATCTGGGCGTCTGGTATTCGTATTTATAACTACCCAAAAAGTTTCGCAACCTATTAATTTTTCATCATTCAAATACATTTCTAAACAACGAATAGAACGCGAATTATCTAAGGTTTTTATCCAGGTTTTTACCGTAATTACATCTTTCCATTTTGGTAATTTTGCAATTTCAATTCTCATTCTACTTAACACCCAAGCTTGATCATGTTGCTGCATGTCTAGATAACTAATACCGCCTAAATCCGCATGATTTCCTGCTACAACTTGAAATAAATTACAAATTTCAGTATGCTTTAAAAAGCCATTTGAGTAGCAATGTTGAAAACCAATTTCAAAATTTTGTTTGTAAATAGAGGTAAAGTCTTTGGAAATTGGCATAATTGTATTTTAACTAATTTATAACGTAATAAATTTGAACCCAAAATTTAAGTTAACTGAATTCGAATTGTTAAAATATTTTTTATAATCATCTGATGTTTGTACATCAAGAATATATCTATTGTAGCCTAAATTTGAAAAAATAACAACATCATTACTTAATTTATAATTTAAATCGACTCCAAGCCCAATTCTATACCCATATTGACTTCCGTAAAATTTAGCACCATTTTTTTGTCTTATTTGCAAAAATCCAGCAGTTAAATCTGGAGATAAAACAAATCGTTTTGAAATTTTAATTTCATTTAAAACAGAAATATAAGCAGAGTTAATATTTGATTTTTTAATATTACCACCAATAGTTATATCAGATACATTTATACTACTCTTTTCTAACGTTCCACCAAATTTTATATTTTTATATTGAAACATATACAAACTAATATTTACTCCCAAGCTTGGGTTTTTATGGCCTTTGGCTAAATAGTTGTTTCCAAAAAATACGTTTGAAGTTCCAGCAACATTAATATCAGCTATAATTTTAAAATCTTTTTCTATTTTATCTTCTTGTTTTTGAGACCAAGCGGTTGACATCAAAAATAAAAACATAATTTGTACTAAATACTTCATAATTAATAATTTAGAGTATAATTAATTTGATTAGAATTGTTTATCACAATATTTTCATCTTGAATTATGGTAGTGTTCGTAATATAATTAAACACGGTATATCGTAAAATTATTGTTTGATTTTTTTTAACAAGCCTATTGAAATCTATAAAATCCAATTCATTCTCTATTGGATTAAAATATACAAACTCATTTGGCAAAACACCAATAAACTCAATTTTTCTGAGTTCATTTGAAGGATTTACATTATTTGGATTAACATTTAAAGTGGCCAAATCTGTATTCTTATATAAAACGGAAGTTGGTAAAACAAGTTCAAAATTTATAAAATTGGAGTTTTGAATATTTCTAAATTGCTTTCTGTTTAAATTATTGGAATTTGAATTGGTTTCAACAATAATTTCAGAAAAATTATTACTAGGTTTTGGAATCACTATAGTGTATTCTCCCATACTATTTGTAATTGTTTTTCCAATATTGTTTTCTTCAGATGGTACATAAAATAAAAACGGAAAACCATAGGATTCACGCGTAACAAATAAATTAATTTCTTTATTTTCAATAGGATTATTATCGTTATCAACCACTTTACCTTTAATAACTATTTTTGTTCCTCCGGCGTATTCAATTCCACACGAAGACAAAATAAAAATCAATAAGATTACTATTTTTTTCATTTTTTTCTTTCAAAAATAATTAAAATTAGATTTTTAACCCTTAAATTACTGTTAATTTATTGATATCATTGATAATGGTATTTATTTTAGTTTCATAATCAAACCAAACAGCATTTTCTGTGCGCTTGAACCAAGTCATTTGTCGTTTTGCAAATCGGCGTGTGTTTTGTTTAATTTGTTCTTTGGCAAATTCAAGTGTGCTTATCCCTTCAAAATAATCAAATAATTCTCTGTACCCAACAGTTTGTAAGGCATTTCTTTCTTTATGAGGAAGTAATTGCTTTACTTCTTCAATCAAACCAGTTTCGAACATTATGTCGACACGTTGGTTAATTCGATCGTACATAATTTCTCTATCGGCTTCTAAACCAATAATTATTGGAGTGAAATTACGTTTGATTTTTCTTTTTCCAATAAAAACGGAATAAGGCAGACCACTTCCAATACAAACCTCTACAAAACGTTTCATTCGTTGCGGATTTTGTAAGGTTTGCGGATTTTCTATTTCCAGTTTATTATAATAATTGGGATCTAATTCTTGTAATTTATGCTGTAAAAATTCGATACCTAATGCATCAAATTTAGAATTGATTTCTGTACGAATATCCTCATCAATATCCGGAAATTCATCGAAACCTTTTAAAACGGCAGCTACATACAAACCAGAACCACCCACCATAATTTGGATGTTGTTTTTAACAAAAAGTTCATCTAATTTTTCAAGCGCTTCTTTTTCAAAATCGCCTACAGAATACTTTTCAAAAATCGATTTATTTTGTATAAAATGATGGGTTGCAGAAGCTAATTCAACTTCCGAAGGAACTGCAGTTCCAATTTTCATTTCTTTAAAAAATTGCCGACTATCGCACGAAATGATTTCGCAACCAAAATGATGTGCCAATGCAATA
>NZ_JBIPMS010000155.1:0-3261 GCF_044368995.1 Flavobacterium sp.
GGATACAAATGAAGGGGAGAAATCTTCTTTTTTATTCGTTAATTTAAAAACCAAATCGGATTGCATTTGATTTAAAAAATTAAAATCAGTTGCCATTCCGGTTACAATAAATGTGTTTGTTTTTAAATTTTTATTTACTTCAAATACTTTTCTAAACGAAGCTGTTGGCTGGTATAAAATTAATACATTATATTTTTGTAAATCATTAATTGAATTGGTTTTAATAATTGTTACCTTACGTTGTGCGTTAGATTCTATAGCGCGTTTAAATGCGCCTAAATCTGGATGAGAAATGTCTGAAATAATTGCAATTTCTTTTTTCTGATCTAATACTTCAACTGCAAAGTTTTTACTATTATTATAAGTGTTTTTTTCTTTAATAGAGGAAGAAAGTACTGCTTTGTATTTTTGTAATCCTACTCTATCCGCTTCTAATAAAATTTGCACCGATTGTACTTTGCTTTTTTTATCGAAATTTACCGCTTGACTAATAACTTTTTTGCCGTTTTTTTCGATAGAAAAAGTTGTTGAAACAGACTTATTTCCGTTGTATTGCAAGAAGACTTCTACTGGGAACTTATTCTTTAAAAAGGCGTATTTATTCGCGTTAAGCTGATTAATTTTCAAATCAAAAGTAGCTGTTGTGTCGCCCAAAACAACCGGAAAAACAGTAGTTGATTCTTGAAAACTATACACATAATCATTTCCAATTGTCTGGTTACCATCTGTTAACAACACAACAGGGTAAAAAGTATTTTTATTTAATTGCTTTAAATTGTTTGCAACATCATCTATATTCGATTGGTTTCCTTTAAAATCTAAAGACTTTCCAGCAATAAATGTATCATCAAAAGTATAACTTTGAATTTCAAATTTTTCTTTTAATGCCGAATTCGAATTTAGTTTTTCAAATAATTTCAGCGCCACAGCATTGGCTTTTAATTCTGATATAGAGCGAGAATTATCGGCAACAATTGCAAGTTGAATTTTATTGGTTTCAATTATTTTTCTTGAAACCACAGGATTAATCAACAACAAAAGCAACGAAAAAACCGATATAAAACGCAAAAAAGCCAATAACCAATTTATTTTATTTTGGTTATCGACTTTAAATAAATATTGATAAAACGCAACAGCTCCAGAAATAATTACCGAAAGTAGTATTAAAAGGATTGTGCTAGTTGTCATAAATATTTAAGTGATTTGTAATTAGTGATAAGTGAAGAGGAATAGACTAATTGCTATTTACTTATCACTAGTTACTTTTATGTTAGCATTCCCCCATCTACATTAATAACTTGTCCTGTTACATAGGCACTCATATCTGAACTTAAGAATACGCATACATTTGCAACGTCTTCTGGAGTTCCACCACGCTTTAATGGAATAGATTCTCTCCAACCTTTCACCACATCTTCGTTTAGTTTTGCAGTCATTTCCGTTTCAATAAAACCAGGTGCTATAGCATTGCATCTGATATTTCTTGAACCCAATTCTAATGCGATAGATTTAGTAAAACCAATCATACCTGCTTTAGAGGCTGCATAATTTGCTTGACCTGCATTTCCTTTTACTCCTACCACACTACTCATATTTACAATAGAACCTGCACGGTTTTTAAGCATTACTTTTTGTACCGCTTTAGTCATATTAAATACCGATTTTAAATTGATATTCATTACCGCATCAAAATCTTCTTCAGACATACGCATTAACAAATTATCTTTTGTAATCCCGGCGTTGTTTATTAAAATGTCGATATTTCCAAAATCAGCCATTACGTCATCTACTAATTTTTGTGCTTCGTTAAAATCTGCAGCATTCGATTTGTATCCTTTAGATTTTATTCCTAAAGCATTTAATTCGTTTTCTAATGTTAATGCCGATTCTGCAGAAGAACTATATGTAAAGGCAACATTTGCTCCGTTTTGAGCAAAAACTTTAGCAATTCCGCTTCCAATTCCTCTACTTGCACCAGTAATAATGGCTACTTTTCCTTCTAATAATTTCATACTATTTTATTTAAATGATATACGTTCTTATAAAAGTCAAATATAATAATAATTTAAAGTAATAAAAACTTCTTTTACATTAAACCTTTTTGTTTATTTTTGGTCTAAACAGAATTAACCAAAACAAAAAGCCTATGAAAGCCTTCAAAATCTTACCCTTTTTAGCAATTGCTTTTTCAGTTATGTCTTGTAATGACAATAGCGAAGACGATTACACTGCTATTACTGAAACCTATCCTGCTGTTTTAGCAGAATTTGGTAGTTCCGTGGATTTAAATAATTTAGCCAATTATGCGAACCAAACCGTTCCAGCCTACATTACTAAAGACAATAGTGCCTTAAATCCTATTTCAAATAAAGGCGCTACTTTAGGAAGAGTTTTATTTTACGATAAAAAATTATCCTCGAATAATACGATTTCTTGTTCAAGCTGTCACAAACAAGCAGTAGCTTTTGGAGATGATTCTGTTGCGAGTACAGGAGTTAATGGAACCACTGGACGTCATTCTATGCGATTAATCAATACACGATTTGCTGTAGAGTCTAAATTCTTTTGGGACGAACGTGCTGCAACTTTAGAAATCCAAACCACTATGCCTATCAAAGACCACGGAGAAATGGGATTTAGTGGCACTAATGGCGATTTAAATTTTAACGCTTTAATTACAAAATTAAGTGCTGTAAATTATTACAAAGAGTTATTTAAATTTGTATATGGTTCTGAAGAAATTACGGAAACTAAAATTCAATTTGCTTTAGCACAATTTATTAGAAGTATTCAATCGTTCGATTCAAAATACGATATTGGAAGAGCAGCTGCACCAAATGATGGAGCCAATTTTGCGAATTTCACAACCCAAGAAAATCAAGGAAAAAATTTGTTTTTAACGGCTCCAACATTTAATGCTTCTGGTGTCAGAACTGCTGGAGGTTTAGGATGTGCGGGCTGCCATGCCGCACCAGAATTTGACATTGATCCTAACACAAGAAACAATGGAATAATTGGAAGTATTAATAACACCGGAATTGATATTACAAACACCAGAGCACCTTCGTTACGTGATTTAGTTAAAGTAGATGGCACTACTAACGGACAAATGATGCATACAGGAGTGATTACTTCACTTCAACAAGCCATTGGTCATTATGGTACAATAAATATTGCACCCGGAAATAACAATTTAGATCCAAGATTAATGCCTGGAGGTGTTGGACAACAATTAAATTTAACCGCAACAGAAGTAAATGC
>NZ_JBIPMS010000062.1:0-9806 GCF_044368995.1 Flavobacterium sp.
AGAAATCGAGATATGGATTGAGGCTATCTTTGGAAAATTTTACTGAATACGAGAAGGTCAAGGTGCTACCTTTGTACGCAGTATCAAATATCAACACGCTCGGATTATGAATACCAACAATATCGCTTATTTGTTTATCTGTTGCGAAGCATCTTTATTGTGATTATCGAGAGCAGTCAGCTTTCAGCAATTAGCTTTCAGTAAATTCCAAATCCCAAATCGAAAATTCTACTTTAACAATCTAAAAATCTAACAATCCAAAGATCTAACAATCTAAACGACCAAATTCCAAATTCCAAATTCCAAATTCCAAATCCCAAATCGTAAATCCCAAATCGTAAATCGTAAATCCCAAATTCCAAATTCCACTTAATCTATCTAAAAATCTAACACTCTAAAGATCTAAAGATCTAACAGTCTAACAATCTAAACTAAATTTTCCAAATCAAATTCACTCCACCGCGATAGGGCAACCATTCCCCACTTTTATTAAACTTATCGGCATCTTCATATCTTACACCAGTAGTGATATCATATCCTTTATAAAAACTCTGAATGGTACCCCCGCCAATAAAAGCTTCTAAAGCAAACTTCTCGGATACGGCATACACATAACCAATACTAATTCCGGCCATATAATTATACCCTTTTTGGTAATAATTAGTATTTGCATAATTGTATTTTTGTAAATGAAATGTACTTCCTCCAATATGTCCGCCTACATAAAATCCTGTTTGCTCGGGTTTTGAATAATAACGAATTTCAGGCGTAATAATTAAAAACTTCAAAGGCATGTTATGATAGCGATTAAAAGTAGAACCAATAGCATCTATATGAAAGCTAAAATGGTTACCCAATCCTTTTTCATAACCTACTGAGGGGAAACCTAGTAGTGTACTAGCGGCATTTACATGAACCCTTTGTTGCCCAACAACACTTCCAAAAAATAACACCAACCAAACAACTAAAAAACGATTCATAATTTTAATTTTTGGCAAATATAAGTTTTTATTTTAGCAACAAGAACTGAAACAAACCAACAACAATTTTTTTTAATAAAAAAAAAGAATAACTTTGTTTAAAGAAATTTCCGAAAAAAAATGCAAAATAAAATAAGAACCTACCTTAATTTAAAGAAATTAAGTTTTTTACCTAATTGGTCAATTTTAATTATAGATTTAATAATTACCTCCTTTGTAGCTAGCATAAATTCGATTATTTTTAAAATGATAGGAGTCGAATTTTATAATGTACTCCCAACAGGTTCAAGAATAGCACTACTTGTAGGCGTGTTGTTTTTCTATTTTATTGTTTTTAAAACCTACTCAGGTATCATTCGATATTCGACTTTACAGGATGCTGTTCGAATTTTTAAAGCGGTTATAGCCGCATATATAACCATTGCCGCTTTTGATACGATATACTTTTTAGCATACAACACACACGTTTTTGTGTTACTAACCGTTTTATTCTCAACACTAATTATATGTTTTACTTTAGTTTCTTTTAGAATTTTTATTAAAACATTGTTTAAATACTTTACGGGCGCTGAAGATCAAAAAAAAGCAAAAAAAATTGTAATTATTGGGGTAAACAGCACTACAATTGCATTAGGCGAAGCGCTATTAAATGATAGTGCTCACTATAAATTACAGTTCTTTATAGATAAAAACAAACGCCTAAATAATAAAAACTTATTAGGAATTCCGGTCATTGCAATATCAAATTCTATTATTTCCATACTTCGATACAATAAAATCAATCACGTAGTATTAATTAAGAATTATTTGCCAGAAAAAGAAGAATTAGAATTATTAAATGATTGTTTACTATATAAAATTAATGTGTATAATGCAAAGTTGGTATCCGACTTAGATTCCGACTTAAGTTCTGCCAAATCATTAAAAAAATACACCATTGACGAATTGATGTTTAGAGACACCATAAGTATTGACAATCCAAGTGTAATTAAAAACTTCAAAGAAAGAACAGTTTTAGTAACGGGCGCCGCAGGATCTATTGGGAGCGAAATTGTCAATCAAATTGCAAAATTCAATCCATACCGAATTGTAATACTAGACCAAGCAGAAACACCTTTAAACACGATTCAACTTAAAATGGCAGCCGCATTTCCACAAATTACTTGCGAATATGAATTAGTGGATGTAACCAATACAAAAGAAATTCAATCGGTTTTTGAAAAATACAAACCAGAAATTGTTTTTCATGCAGCAGCATACAAACACGTACCTATTTTAGAAAACAACTTTATGCAAGCCATAAAAGTTAATGTTTTTGGCACTAAAAATGTGTTAGATGCAGCACTAAAATTTGACACGAATCAGTTTGTATTTGTATCAACAGATAAAGCGGTAAATCCTACAAATATTATGGGAGCCTCTAAGCGATTGGCTGAAATTTTAGTCCAGTCCATCTTCTACCAACAAAAAAGTATCGAAAAACTTCAAATTATTATTACCCGTTTTGGAAATGTACTTGGTTCAAATGGATCTGTGGTAAACCTTTTTGAAGAACAAATTAAAAACGGCGGACCAATAACCGTAACGCATCCAGAAATCAATAGATTCTTTATGACTATTCCTGAGGCATGTAAGCTAGTGTTAGAAGCTGGAACCATGGGCACAGGGGGAGAGATTTTTGTTTTTGATATGGGAAAACCAATACTAATTAGAGAATTAGCAGAAAAAATGATTCGTTTAAGCGGGAAAGAACCCTATGAGGACATTGATATTATATATACTGGATTGCGATCTGGGGAAAAACTATACGAAGAACTTTTGTCAGATTCCTCAAAAACATTGCCAACGTATCATTCAAAAATTCTAATTGCACAAGATCCTGTACCTTGTTTTGAAAACGTAAGTGAGTTTCTAGTCAAATTAAAAGACAATTCATTTGAAACAAAAGAAGCACTGATTGATGTAATCAAAGAAATGGTCCCTGAATTTATTCAAACACCACAAGAATAAAAAAAGGTAAATACCACTATGACAATTCTATTAATTGGTTTAGGTTTTTTATTTTTAGTGTTAGGTATCACCGCAATTGATACACAATCAAATGGCTTTTTTACACAAGAGCGAATTGGGCAACACGGAAAATCATTTCTGATTTATAAGCTACGAACCCTTCATACAAAAACAAATAAAAGCTCTTTGTGGGGACAAATGTTACGAAAAACCAAGTTAGACGAACTTCCGCAACTTCTTAATATTTTAAAAGGGCAAATGACTTTTGTAGGGCCACGACCAGATGTTTCCGGCTACGCAGATAAATTAGCTGGAGCAGATCAAATTATCCTACAACTGAAACCAGGCCTCACCGGTTTAGCCTCTTTAAAATACTGCAACGAAGAACAACTCTTAGCCCAACAAACCCACCCGCAACACTACAACGATGAGGTCATTTGGCCAGACAAAGTCCGCATCAACAAATGGTACGCAGAAAATCGTACTATTAGTATGGACTTACAAATTCTTTTTTACACCCTGTTTCCCGCTTCCTTCGATGTAGATGGGTTTATTGGGGAAAGGTAAAAGGTGTAGGGTAAAGGGTATAGGGTAAAAGTAATTAGTACTAATTACTAAATTCGCTCATTCGCTCATTTGCTAATTCCCTCATTCCCTCATTTGCTCATTCCCTCATTGTCATTCTGAACTTGTTTCAGAACCTCCTACGCAGTAGGCCACCCTGTTCACCTGTGAACAGCACCCCTTCACCCTTGACCCTTTACCCCACCCCCTTTTCAAAACCCCAACCCATTTATTAACAATTTGTTAATACTTTTTTACTTTTATCGATGATTATTTTATTATTTTTGAAAATGAATAACAAATCCCTAATAGATAACTTTTTAAACAAAATTTTATGAAATACAAATTACTTTTAGTAACACTTCCATCCTTTTTTAAATGAGAGGATTGATACAAGAATTCTATTGCTACATTTTTAAACTTTATATTTTGCATTTGATAACAAAAAAAGTAAGTTACTCTATAAAAATGATATATTTTTGATGAAAATGCATTGTGCCTATTGGGTTTAATTGTTTGTAAAATAGAGTACGAATAGATGGTTTATCGTTCGATCTCCTAAAAGCTTAATTTATTTATAACTAAAAAATACAATACTAATTTTAATGATTATATAATGAAACAAATTTTACAAAAAATGAAGCAGTATGTCCTAGTGGTATTGCTAGTATTAATGGGTAATTATGGATGGGGGCAGACAATTGTGAATCATACTTTCTCTTCAACGAGTGGATCAATTGATTCTAATATAGCATTTACATCTCAGAAAAACAGCTCTTCAACTGTACCTGCATTTTCTTCTGGTCTTAGATTGTATTCTGCATCAAATGGTAGTGGATGTTCAATAACTTTAACACCATCAAATGGTGCAATTATTACTCAAGTTAAAATCACAGCTCAGTCAACTTACACACCGACGGTTAAATTTAATGTTGATGGGGGTGCTGATGTTACGGCAAGTTTAACTTCTTTAGTTTATACAATTTCAGGAATTTCTTCAACTTCAAATTTAAAAATAAGAAACGCAAATACAACTAATACACAGTGGAGAATAAATTCAATAGAAGTTACATATAACATGCCTTCATCTAACGACACTACTTCCAAAGTAGAACCTCCAACAACACAAATTTCATCTATAGATTTACCTTCTTTGGTAACAGAAGATAATGCAGCTGTTGAGGTTTTTAAGTTTAATATTAGAGATGCAGGTACAGCTGATGGTTTGGCAACGAAAGTTACGCAAGTTAGCATTAAAAAAGCATCAGGCACAGCCGATTGGACAGACCATATAGCAGGTGTGAGTTTGTGGGATGGAGCTAATCAAATCACAACAGGTACTGCCACAATCACTGATACAGATATTACTATTCCTATAACTTCAGGAAACTTAGATATTGGTGATGGAACTAGTAAAGAAATTAGTCTAAAACTTTGGTTAAAAACAACTAATATTGTTGACAATGCAACTATGGCATTTACAATAAGTTCAACAGGTCATGGGTTTATTTCAGATCCATCAGGGTCGTCTTTTGCGTCAGATTTTGGTAGTGCTGTTACTAGCAACACCATGTCTGTAAGAATTGAAGCTACAAAAATGATTTTTACGCAACAGCCAACTTCACTTGAAGTAAATGCAACTATGAACCCTTCTGTAGAGGTAAAATATGTGGACGTCAACAACAATGTAGATATTGATGCATCTAATCTTGGACAAACTGCTACACTTTCTGCTACAGGGGCAACCCTTTCTGGTACTACAACTACAGCTGGAACACCTGTAAATGGTGTAATGACTTTTTCTGATATTAGTTTTCCTACTGCTACAACTGGTGTAACACTGACTGTAACCGATAGTGGAACAGTAATTATTGGTGGAGCTACTGTAACCAGTACGGCTTTCAATATTAACGAAGCTTTACCTGCCACCCCAACGGCAACAGAAGCAACCAATGTGGGTAGTTTTCAATTTGATGCTAATTGGAATGCGGTTGCAGGTGCTACAAGTTATAGATTGGATGTAATGACTTCTTTAATAAATAGTCCATTTATCAATGAATTTCACTATGATAATAGCACTTCGAACGACCCAAATGAGTTCATAGAAATAGTCGTTCCTAATTCATATACAGGTGTTGATTTTACTGTTACTCTTTATAATGGTAATGGAGGAGTAAGCTATGAAACTTACACTTTAAATGATTTTGTTTTAGGACAGTCGTATTCAAATTATAAAGTGTATTCTAAGACCTTAAATAATATAATACAAAATGGTGCACCAGATGGTTTTTCACTTTCTGATAATGCTGGATTAATCGAATTTATTAGTTATGAAGGGACTTTTACGGCAACTAATGGTCCTGCTAATGGTGCAACTTCAAATGATGTAGGGGTTTTAGAAACAAATTCTACACCTGAAGGATCAAGTATTCAAAAAACAGGAGATTTTGGTTCTTACAGTTGGGTAGTTTCTGGTATTAATTCAAAAGGAACAATAAATGCTAGCCAAACAATCAACGATACCTATATTTCTGGTTTTGAAAACTTGAACGTTGGCAATGTTTCAACTTATACCGTTTCAGGTTTAAATCAAAATACAACATATTATTATAGAGTCCGTGCGGTAAATGGTGCAGGTGCAACAATAAGTAGTAATGTGATAACTGTGCAAACACCAATAGCTTCTACCACTTGGAACGGTACCACTTGGTCAAATAGCGCACCTACTGCTTCAATTGACGCTATCATAGACGGTGATTTAACAACTACAACAGATTTAGTGTGTAAAGATTTAACCATCAATTCGGGTAAGACGTTGACAATAGGTGCAGGAAAAAAATTAACCGTATCGGGTAATTTAATTAATAATGGAACTATAATTTTTAAAAGTGACGCTACAGGTACGGCTATGTTTGATGTCTATAATGGCTCACAATCGAGTTTAGGTGTGACAACAGTAGAACGCTATATCCCTTTAGGCAAACGTGCCTTTAGATTATTAAGTCCTGCGGTAACCACTAGCAACAATATTTCAAATAACTGGCAACAACAAACACATATTACTGGAGGGCTGGGTACAACTGGCTTAGGCTTTGATGCAACAGCTACCAATAATCCGTCTATGTATACCTACAACAACCAAGTGGTATCTGGTTCAGGTTGGGCATCAATTGCCAACACCAATGCAACTAATTTAACGGCTGGGGTAGGATATAGAGTTTTGATTAGAGGAAACACAAATGTCGATTTAGCGTTACCTTCAGCAAATACAATGAACGCAGCCATAACGTTAAGCGCTACAGGTATTTTAACAACAGGCCCGGTAACTATAAACGATACCTCATCACCTGTAGCTACAAATAATCAACTAAATGCTACTACTGCGGGGTATAGTTTAGTAGGTAACCCCTACCAAAGTGCAGTGGACTGGCATGCAGTAATAAAATCTGGTATTGATGGCGCTTATTATGCTTGGGATCCAAACAGAGGATCAGGAACTGCTAGAGGTAATTATGTGTCTTATAATTTTTCATCAGGTAATAGTGATAGCGATTCACAAGTTGGTCGATACATTCAACCCGGTCAAGCGTTTTTTGTAAAGAATACCACGCTAGGAACAGCAGGGACATTAACCTTCCAAGAAGCCCACAAAGCGACAACTAGCGCCAATGTATTTAGAACTTCTAATGAAACAGAGAGTGCCAACTTTGCTTCATTAAGTGTGCAATTATATGATCCTAATGAATTGGCAATTGGCGGGTATCCTATAGATGCTACAAAAGCGGTTTTTAGTTCAGATTATACAAACGAACTAGGATTGGGTGATGCTACAAAATTAGAGGCAGCAAGTGAAAACATCGCTTGGTTTAGAAACAATACCAAACTAGCTATTGATGCTGCGGCGCCAGTAACTATTACAGATGAGTTAGTGATGAAAACCCTACGTTTAGGAGCCAATAAAGATTATACGTTTAAAATTCAAACCACTAATTTTGATTCAGCTTTAACCCCTTATTTAGTAGATACTTTCTTAAACACACAAACAGAGATTACTACATCACAAGCATATTTAGCCTCATTTGCAACAACAACCAATGTGGCCTCATACAGTGAAAACCGTTTTAAAATAGTGTTTACAAACTCCATACTTAGTACAGATACATTTGCTACCCAAGTAGGCCTGTATCCAAATCCTTCAAAAGGAAATGGTTTCTATTTACAATTGCCTTCAACAACAAAGGCAACGGTAAAACTTTACAATACGATAGGCCAAGAAATTGCTATAACCAATAACGAGGGTCATTACCAAGCCAATCAGAGTTTAGCATCAGGTGTATATCATATCCTGGTTACACAAGAGGAAAAAACAAGTAAATTAAAATGGATAGTTGAATAATAAAGAGCGAAAAAGATGAAAAATAATAATAAAAAAAGATATAGTTTAGTATTTGTTTTAGTTTCAGGATGGCTTCAAGCAACAGAATTCTTTCCAGATGATACACAAGACGTACCGGCAGAACCAATAAATGATTACTTACCTGCGTTATTTTTAATAGCCATAGCAATGGCCTATTGGGTACTAAAACCAAAACCAAAACCATAAACCAAAAGCCGCCTCTAACGAGGCGTTTTTTTTGGTATAGCGAGCACAAATCACCTAATTATCTCATTCGCTAATTCGCTCATTATCTCATTATCTCATTGTCATGCTGAACTTGTTTCAGAATCTCCTACGTAGTAGGCAATCCATTTATCTTTTCTCTTTATTTTGAATTTTTTATCAACACGAAAACGTTTTCGTACTTCAAAATTATGAATTGTGTTTTTTTTTGGCAATTTTATTATTAAATTCGTTTTTTTAAAGTCATTATTAGTGATATTTAGTAATTTTCATTCCTATTTTTGTTTGATAATCAGGGATGTGCAATTTAAAGAAACAATATGAAAGCAATTATTTATTTATTTTTTTTATCTCAATTAGTATTTAGCCAAGTGACAACAGTGCAATTTACTCAGCAGCTTAGTGAATACGATTTGAGTTTAAATACTTCTGGATCAGGAGGGATTTTTAATAGTGGCACTCCTCCTACTCAAGTAGGGATGTGGATGAATTCGGATAATTCAGCAAATGGATATGCGGGTAATGCATTATGGAAAACTTTTCGAATTGGGAGTAGTACATCGAGTTCTTCAAGGCCTTTACAAATTGGAGATGAATTTACCATAACGGTAAATACTAGAGGGTTTTATTATGGTACAATAGGAGTTTCACTTAATTCGGGTATTTTACCAGCAGCTTCATGGGCAAACCGCTCAGCGAATAGCCGAATAAGAATTCAACAGGATGGTGCTAATTTCGGACCCTCTTCACCGGGTTCTTGGTATTATTCCGGAAATACTTCAGGTTCTTTTTCATTGACTCCAACGGGAAGTTATGTTGATTATGTAATTAAAGTCAAATTAATTTCGCAAAGTCATTGTAATGTATCAATAAATGGAAATTGGATTTATGATGTTCCATTGGCAGGAAATATAAATGATCAAATTACCAATTTCTCAATTTACATGAGTGATGATAGAGCAGGTGTATGGAATGTTGATGGGGGAAATCGTGGAGACACTAATTGGAAGCAAACCACTCAATTGCAAAATACCGGATCAATAAATATTGGCGCTAGCAATAATTCCTACACCATTTCAACGCCTCTACAAAATGGTTTAGATGCAAATAGTTTGTCCTCAAATAATTATTCAAATGGTCTAACAAAAGAAGGGACAGGTACAATTATTTTAACAGCAGCTAATAATTATAGTGGCTTAACAACAATAAATAATGGTACTTTACAATTAAATCGCTCAGGAGGAGGAACTATACTTGACACAAACAATATTACGGTTAACTCTGGTGCAACTTTGAGAATTTCAAGTAATCAAACATTAAATAACCTAACAGTTAGTTCGGGTGGAAATGTTATTATTGACCCACAAGTAGTTCTGAAGGTAAATGGAACTTTTACCAATAATGGTCAAATCATCTTCAAAAGTGATGCAACAGGATCTGGTATTTTTGATTCCTTCACAGGTGCTATTTCCGGTACTGGAAGTGTAACAGTCGAACGTTTCATTCCTGCCAATAAACGTTCGTTTCGTTTTTTAAGTTCGGCGGTAACGACCTCCACATCAATCAAAGCAAACTGGCAAGAAAATGTAAGCAATACAACTACTGTTTATGCTGATAATCAAAATCCAAAC
>NZ_JBIPMS010000156.1:0-3252 GCF_044368995.1 Flavobacterium sp.
GCCATAATTTCTGTTTTTAGTTTCACTTTTATTGCTTTTCGATAGTATGTGAAAGTGGTCTTTTTACCGTCCTTTGCGAAGCCCTTATTTTACTGGGTTTTTGCAATTACTTTCACTTCTATCAAAAAGTGAAACAAAGAAACCAGGCATTTTTGGAATAAACAAGAAAAAAGTCATTTTTCCTGGTTTTCAATACTTTACAACAAAAAAGCGAGGGTGATACCTCGCTATTCTGCTTGCTGCAATAATTTTAGAAACACTGATAATTCTTTATCGGTGAAATCTTCACCTTTAAAGGTAATGGGTAATTTAAGTGGCTCGCTGTGGAGTACTTTTTGAAGTTGGGATAATCTAAGGCGTATTCGCATGGTGTTAGTTCTTTTCAAATTGCAACCCATCCTCTTTGATGTTGTTGCCTAATATGTCCCAATCCTCGTTGATGGTTCCTTCTTTGGTCATGTAGAACACTACCGCTTTGTAAATATTGTATGGTCTTACATCCACACGGTCAAAACTAAAGAAGTCTCTAATCTCGTTTAGGATTTCTTCGTGGAGCTTTCTATTGGTTACGTTTAGAACCATATGGTTGTGGTAGCCTTTGCGATTGGTAAACGGTTCACTGGTAAAGAACAAACGTAATTTTGTTGCATCACCATATTTTTGCTCTAGGTGTTCATATAGAGCGTTCATTTGTTTGTAACAGCTCTTTTTGTTACGCTCTAGCCTATAGGCTACCGTTACAAAGAAACTCCAATCCAGTTGCCATATTCTGAATTGCAAACTGTCCTTATCCACTAGGTTGTCTATTAAATTTCTCATGGATTGGTTTTCTTGGCGTAATACTTTGTTCTCATCGAACATGATTTCACTATCAAAGTACCTTGCGTGGTCAATTGGAAATAATCGCTTACCGCTTGGTATTTTAGTTTCGTTCCATAGCTCTTCATTCTTTTTGTAGAATCTGTAGATTGTACTTTTACTTGCTTTGGTACTTATTATAAATTTTTTTAAATTTTCATACTTCATTTTTTTATTGGTTAGTATATTGTTATTGTTCAGATGCAAGAAGCCCATACAAGGGACTTACTCAAGCAGCATTTACAATAAATACGAACGAATTTCCAAAAGTGTAGCTTTTTGGGACTTTTTTTTAAAAAATATTTTTTTTAGGTAGAAAATTTAGTGTTTCAAAGTGACACATTGGGTAGCGAACTCAGAAACATGGTGGCTATTTGTTTAAACCATCATAGGGATGAGGGGCTAATATGCCAAATTGTGTACATGAGGTAGGTAACATCAAAATAGCATTATCGTGGATTTTGATACTAAAAAAGCCCAAACAAGTAAGGCGGGGGGTGCCGCTGTTCCTGTAGGGGCTATTTGAGACATACTAACGTTTACGTGTGAATGGATGTAAAAACAGCAACTAAAATGTATTTCTAGCTGCTGTTAATGTGTTGTTTGTAAATTGCTTTTTGATAAGTAACCAATTTATTTTTTGTTTAAAATCAGCAACCCAGTTTCATCATCAATGTAACAACTTCTCATATTATCAAATAATATTTTTATAAGAAAAGCTTTTTCTTCTTCATTTGTTATACCCTTTTCAGTTAAATTTTCATTAAAATAAATTTTAACGAATTTATCTAATCCTTTTTTTAATTTACATTTAATTTTTTTGGATTCCTTTACTTTTATAAAACCTAATTTTTTAATAGATTCATCACCTAAATCTATATATGTCTTTTTGTTAAGTATATCTTTAACAAACAATTTATAATCTTCTTTAGTTCCTTTTTTCTTAATTTGGAAATATGTATACAAATCATCATTTTCAATAATAGCACTTCCAGTAAAATCATGAGACTTAATATTTAAGGATAAATATTTACTATTAGACTTAAAGTCGTTTAAAATTTTATCAATAAAAGAGACATCTTGCAACAAACCCAAACTCAAAAAAAAGTATAAAATAATTTTCATTTTCAAATAATTTTTAATTAAAACTAATCTAATAACTCTGAAGGAATTTTGTTCCATCTACCATTGGTTTTACCATATGTAGTCCTTTTATTCTCTCCTTTTACAGCTCTCATTCGATTTTCGATATTAACAGCGTTAACTTCGTTCATTTTAATTCCATTCTTTGTCACATCACTTGTCCAAGTACCCATCTCATTATCATATCCATGACCTAACAACTCATGTACAAGAGCAATAACTGGGTCTCTAACTTCTCCCCCAACATTTTTTGTTCTAGTTGGGTCATATTCAGTAGTTGAGCCAGTTGAAATTCCTAATCTTTGAGAAATTGCATAATCACCAGTATTAGAATTACCTTCAGCATCATTTTCTACATCTTTTATGAAATGTTCATTTTCGCTTTTTTCTAATTTGTCTAATCTATTAACCATTTCAGAATCTCCGCTATTTTTTATTTCATTTAAGTCTTCCAAAACTTTTGATGCATAAGAATTACTTCCTTTATATTCTTTACCATCACCGCTATACAACTTTCCATTCTTATACTCTAAATCTGTTTCAACTTCATCTCCTTCAGAATTTTTTTCATTAATCTTGACAATGATTTTTTCTGCTTGCATCCCATCTGGGTCAACAAATGTCATTGGATTATTATAACAATAATTATAAGGATTCCATCTTCTAGAAGTTTCCGCTAGCGGGTCAATATTCATCCAACGTCCTAATGCAGGGTCATAATTCCTAGCTCCATAGTCGTACATATTAAGCCCTAGTTCCTCTTGCAGCTCCTTGCCATTGTATTTATAATTATAACTTGCATTCGAAACAGCGGGTGCTGGTACAATTTCTACACCTGTTTCTGGAAATTTTTCAAAATTTAGTTTTTCTACATTATAGTTTTTGTGTTTTAAGCCAAAAGCATAATAATGGTTTTCTTCTAATATTCTGACTCTGTTTCTTACAAGTGGGTCTCTGGCATAAGATAACCTAACGTTTCCTAAATGGTCGGTGTAATTAAATACATAATTAAAAGCACCCAATGCACTATTTGCTCCGCCTTGTGCAGCTAATGGCTTGGTGTAATGAACGTACCCTTCGGCATGTGGAAAAAACTGTAAAGTAGCATTTTTGTACTGAAAACCGCTTAAATAATCAGTAGTAGTTGTAATATGTGATACATTATCTTCAACTACTTTTTTTACTTTTCCTCCTATCGCATTGTAAATATATGAAATATTTCCACTATTTGTACCTTCAAAATAAATATTT
>NZ_JBIPMS010000063.1:0-9775 GCF_044368995.1 Flavobacterium sp.
AAATCAATTAATTCTGGATTAATTACTAAAATTTGATTTTGAAAACCGTTTTTTTGAAGTTGATGCAGTATATAATCTTGTCGTTTTTTTAGTTTTGGATTTTTACCTAAAAAGACTTTACTTAGTGTATTTTGAATTCGTTCAAAGCAACTTTTATACTTAAAATTACCAGTTTTTATATGAAAACTTTCAATTCCTTTTTTTTGTAAAGCACTAACAATATGGGCATCATAATTCCAATGATCAAAACTAATTACAGCAATTTTGTGCAACATATTTACATTTTTAAAAAACAAAGATATTGTTTTTTTACAAAGATTTCAATTACATTTGTAAATCAAATACAACCTATGGATAAATCGATAGTAAACATAATAAAAAAATTTGAAACCGAAGGCGATTTATTAGTTGCAGGAAAAAGGAATACAATTAAAACATTTCCATATGATACTAGTGTTTTAAACATCAAATCATTTAAAATTCCTATTTTAATTAATGGAATAATTTACAGGCATTTTAGAAAATCTAAAGCCAGAAGATCATTTGAGTTTGCTACTATATTACGAAAAAAAAACATTGGTACACCTGAACCAATTGGCTATTATGAAAATAAAAACTGGTTTTGTCTTTTAGATAGCTACTATGTTTGCAAACACATTACTCCGGATTATGTTTTTAAAGATTTATTTGATGTAGAAAACCCTGAAACTGATACAATTTTAAAACAATTGGCGCATTTTTGCTTTCAATTGCATGAAGCAGGTATTGAATTTAAAGACAACTCGCCTGGAAATACTTTGATTAAAAAAAATGAATCAGGTGCTTTCGATTTTTATCTCGTGGATTTAAATCGAATGACATTTCATAAAGAAATGGATTTCAATTTAAGAATGAAAAACTTATGTCGATTAACTCCTTCAGAATATATGGTTCAGGTAATAAGCTCTGAATATGCAAAACTTTATCACAAACCAAAAGAAGAAGTTTTTCAATTAATGTGGAAATATACGGATGCTTTTTTTAATAAAGCACTCAAAAAAAGAATCATTAAAAAAAGATTGGGATTATGATTACAAAGCTTTTAAATAATAAAAAAATAGTATTGTTTATTTGGGTTTTATTAGCATTAATTTCTGCAATAAAACAATATTTAATAGGCAATTACAATAATTATCTTATTTTTAAAAACGTTTTTTATCATACTCTAGAACAAAAATCATTATACGCGACTTATCCAAATTTACATTTTGACCATAACCATTACGGACCTATTTTTAGTCTTTTTATTGCGCCTTTTGCACTATTGCCAGATAGTATAGGTATGTTTTTATGGTGCTTATTTAATGCTTTAGTTTTAGTTTACGCGATTCGCCAAATTAACTTAGAAAGCTCTAAAATCAACCTAGTCTTATGGATTTGTGCACACGAATTTTTAACCGCTATTTTAGGACAACAATTTAATCCTATAATGACTAGTATTATTATTATGTCTTATGTGTTAATTGAAAAAGAGAAAGATTTTTGGTCCGCTTGTTTAATTGTTTTAGGTACATTCATAAAATTATACGGAATAGTTGGCTTAGCTTTTTTCTTCTTTTCAAAAAATAAAATGAAATTTATCGGTTCATTGGCAATTTGGTCAATTGTTTTTTTTGTTTTACCAATGGCTATTTCTTCTCCCGAATTTATTCTAAATAGTTATTCAGAATGGTTTATCAGATTAGTAGAAAAAAATAGTGAAAACGCTTCCTTAACTTCTATGCAAGACATATCAATCATGGGAATGGTTAGAAAAACTTTAAATATGCCACATCTTTCAAATATGCTATTTTTAATTCCTGGATTATTGCTTTTTGGATTACCTTATTTAAGATTTAATATGTATTCGAACAAAAAATTTCAATTACTTTTGTTGGCATCCGTTTTAATTTTTACTGTTATTTTTAGTTCAGGTTCAGAGAGTCCAACCTATATTATCGCATTTGCTGGTGTCGCCATTTGGTTTGTTATTCAGGAAGAAAAAACAAAATGGAGCTGGTTTTTGTTTATATTTGCTTTGATTTTGACGAGTTTTTCACCTTCAGATTTAATACCGAAGTTTTTTCGAGAAACGTATGTAAAACCTTATGCTTTAAAAGCATTGCCATGTGTACTAATTTGGATTCAAATTAGTTACGAATTGCTGATATTAAAAAAAGAATCAAATTCATCCATTGCTCATGAATAAATCCATTGCCATAGTGATCCCTTCATATAATGAAGCCACAAATATTGATGTTTTAATACATGCTTTAAATGAAACCATTGAAAATATAAACTATACTTTTAAGTTTATTTTTGTTGATGATGGATCTAACGATGAAACCGTTGCTATTTTGAAAGAAAAATCAAAGGAACACCAGCATATTTTTTATTTAGAATTATCCAGAAATTTCGGACATCAAAATGCCCTTAAAGCAGGGATTGATTTAGTAAAAAATGACGTAGATGCCATTATATCTATGGATGGTGACATGCAACACCCGCCAAAAATTATTCCAAAACTTATACAAAAATGGGAAGAAGGTTTTGAAGTGGTTTACACCAAAAGAGAAGAAGATAAAAAATTAGGTTTCATAAAAAACAAAACATCTAATCTGTTTTACAGCTTAATGAATAAGCTTTCAGACATTAAATTTGAACCCGGAACAGCCGATTTTAGATTAATTGACAAAAAAGTGGCTCAAGTTTTTTCTGATTTTACAGAAAATGAATTATTCATTAGAGGCATAATAAATTGGGTTGGTTTTAAGCAATTTGCCATTCATTATGAACCTAATGAAAGATTTTCCGGAAAAAGCAAATACACTCTAGGAAAAATGATGCGTTTTGCGGTTCAAGGCATTACTTCTTTCAGTACGAAGCCACTTTCAATGGCAATTATTTTGGGTATTAGTTTATCTGTAATGACATTTATCTTTTATATTGCATATGTTTTGTATAGTATATATTATGGTCATGTAATTTCAGGATGGGCTTCTGTAATTACAACAGTTGTTTTCTTTGGAGGTTTAAATTTGGTTGTATTAGGTATAATAGGCGTGTATATTGGAAAATTATTTATGCAATCGAAAGGAAGACCAAATTATTTAATTAGCAGTACCAATTACAAATGATTTTACTTAGTTTCGATATAGAAGAGTTTGACATGCCTTTTGAGTATGGTAAAGATATTTCCTTTGAAAATCAAATTGCCGTATCTGAAAAAGGAACTGAAACTATTTTAAATCTCCTGCAAAAACATCAAATTAAAGCTACGTTTTTTTCTACCGTTGTATTTGCTGAAAAAGTACCTCATTTAATTAAAAGAATTATTAATGAAGACCATGAATTGGCATCACACACTTACTATCACAGTAATTTTGAAGTGGCGCATTTAAAACAATCCAAAGATGCCCTAGAAGCACTTTCAAATTCCGAAGTCGTTGGATTCAGAATGCCTAGAATGTATCCTGTAGATGAACGAGAAATCGAAAATGCTGGATATCTATATAACTCCTCCATTAATCCAACATTTTTACCTGGAAGATACAATCATTTAGACAAACCAAGAACTTATTTTAAATTACACAATGTATGGCAAATACCAGCATCTGTAAGCCCTTTAGTACGATTTCCTTTATTCTGGCTAAGTTTTCATAATTTACCATTAAGAGTTTATAAATTCCTAGCAAAATGGACATATAAAAATGACGGTTATTTAAATATTTATTTTCATCCTTGGGAATTCACGCCTCTTGATAATAAAACCGCTTACAATTTTCCTAAATATGTAAGTAAAAACTCTGGTGATGTTATGTCGGAAAGATTAAGTTGTTTTATACAAGCCATGAAAGAAAAAAAATATATATTTGGTACTTTCAAAGAATTTTTAATTCTAAAAAATTTAAAATAATCTTTTTTGAGTACAATTTCGATAATACTTACTACATACAATTCTGAAACTTGGTTAGAAAAAGTTTTATGGGGTTACACTTTGCAATCCTATACTGATTTTGAATTGATAATTGCCGATGACGGATCTACTAATCAGACAAAAAAATTAATAGACAAATTTCAAACTAAATTCAAAAACCCAATTATTCATGTATGGCAAAAAGATGAAGGATTTCAAAAAACTAAAATCTTAAATAAAGCTATTATTAAAGCGTCTTGCGAATATATTTTATTTTCAGACGGAGATTGTATTCCTCGTAATGATTTTGTATCAACCCATTTAAAACATATGAAAAAAGGTAGTTTTTTATCTGGTGGCTACTTTAAATTAAATGATTTTGTATCCAATTCGATTTCCGAAATTGACATTAAAAATCAAAGCTGCTTTCAAACCAAATGGCTTTTAGAAAATGGATTGAAATGGAATTTTAAATTAATAAAATTAACAAAAAATACGTTTTTTGCCTATTTCATGAACTGGATTACTCCAACTAAAAAAACATTTAACGGACACAACACTTCTTGTTTTAAAGAAGATTTAATAGCGGTAAATGGATTTAATGAAGACATGAAATATGGCGGATTAGATAGAGAAATTGGCGAACGTTTATTTCACAATAATATTAGGAGTAAACAAATAAGATATAGCGCTATTTGTTTACATTTGAATCATAACAGGAATTATGCCACAAAAGATAATTGGCAAAAAAACAATGCCATAAGACAGTTTAACAAACAAAATAAAGTGATTGCAATACAAAATGGCTTATCTAAATATTTGAACAATGAAACATAAAATTTCAATATTTATAATTACATATAATGAAGCGCATATCATTTCAAAATGTTTAGAGAAATTAAAAACATTTGATGAAATTATTGTTGTGGATTCTGGAAGTACTGATGACACAGTTTCTATATGTGAATCATTTGGTGCGATAGTCATTTCACATAAATTTGAGAATTTTGGATTACAAAAACAATTTGCATTAGAACAAACAACTCATAATTGGGTTTTATCTTTAGATGCTGACGAAGTATTGTCTGATGCTTTAATATCAGAAATACACAACATAAATCACCAAGAAAATGTAAAGGCATATACTATTCCAAGAACGCATGTTTTTTTAAATAAAGTTTTTAAAAATGGTGCCGAAAGTAAACGTCCAATTTTAAGATTATTTAATAAAAATTTTGGCAAGTTTACTCCAAACAAAGTACACGAAACCATTGAAATAGATGGTACGATTGGAAAACTATATCAAGAAATGCTTCATTATACCGTGTTTGACATAAATACTGCCATTCAAAAACAAATAAAATATGCGTTGTTAAGTGGCGAATTACTTCACGAAAAAAAGAAAAAAAGTAGTATTTTAAAAATAATTATCAAATTTCCATTTGATTTTATAAGATATTATATTTTGCAGCGTAATTTCCTTAACGGGTATGAAGGATTTACATGGAGTATGTTTGCAGCGTTTAGCAATTATCTTAAATATGCTAAATTGAAAGAACTTGCTGATAACAATTCATAATATTACTTGCAATTGTTTCATCATTAAACTGTTGGGCAAATTTACAGCCCTCCGCTTTCATTTTTGCTACTAATAAATTATCATTTATAACAGTATTAATTTTATTTGTTAAATCTTCCACATCAAATGGTTCAATATATAAAGAATTTGGGCCAGCTGCTTCAGGAAAAGCTCCGTTTTTGGTTGTTATAACCGGTATCTTTGAATATAATGCTTCAATTATAGGAATACCAAACCCTTCAAATAGTGATGGATAGACAAAAACTGTCGCTAATTGATAAATAATTGCTAAATCTGTACTCGTTAACCCTTTCAAAAAATGAACTCTTTTCTCAAGATTGTTTTCTATAATATAATCGTAAATCTTTTCTACATAATCTGTTTGCTTTCCAATTAAAACCAAATCAATATCTAAGTTTTTAATTGCTTTTACAATAGTTAAAGCATTTTTTCTCTCTTCAATTGTACCAACATTTAAAACAAATTTTTGAGGCAAATTGTAATTTTTTGTAACAAGCTGCTTTTCTAATTCTGAATATTCTTTTTTATAAACATCCTGACAACCTTGATATATCACAGTTATTTTATTGGCATCAATATTTAAAAACGAAATAATATCTTTTTTTGTTTGTTCACTAATTGCTATAATTAAATCGGCATTAGTAGCCGCTTTTTTAAACTTATAAAAATGAATTTTTCTATCAAAAAATGAATATAATTTAGGGTATCTAACAAAAATTAAATCATGAATAGTAACGATAGATTTAATACCTTTTTTAGACAAACCTGAAGGTAACTCACCTGAAAGTCCATGATATAAAAGAATTTTATCTTTAACAAGATCATTAACAACGGTATTTTGTCGCCAATAATTTTTAAATTTTTGATTGAATTTTGAAATCGGATTTTTCTCAAATACATTCGTATTATTTGATACAAAAAGATTTTTTTTATTCTTTTTAGGATTGTACAAAAAATAGTTGTTCTCCGGAAAATTAGCCGCTAATACACGAACTAAATCGCGACTATAGTTTCCTAAACCCGTTTTATTATGAAAAACTCTTTTTGCTTCAAATCCGAAATTCATTTATTTACAATTAAAATTTAAAAAATCACATAACTTATCGTAAAAGTAATTGGGTTTAAATTTACTGTATTTTTCAAATAAATCGCCTTCATTAGGTAATTCATCTGCATAATCATCATAATGAACCGAAATATTAGTGGTAGTGTTTTCTAATACATTCCAATCTGTTTTAATAATTCCTGGAGAATAAATACTAAAAGTAGGTATTTGTAGTGCTTTTGCCATATTTGCTGCCCCACCTTCATTTCCAATTAATGCTTTGCAATGGTATAAAATTGCTAAAAATTCCCGTAAATCATCTTGAAAAAAATCAATGAAAATATTTTTTTTAGTAATTTCGTTGCATAAATTATATATTTCAATTGCCTTATTTTGTTGCCACGGAAGATAATTAAACAAAATCTGTACTTTTTTTTGGGCAACAATATAATCTAAAACTTGTGCCATGAAAGGCAGCGGATAATTCTTTACATCTTGACTGCCTAAAGCGCTAATCATTAGTAAATTTTTAGAAATATCAATTTTGGCTTCAATTAATTTTTGTTTGCCAATAGTGATTTCTTCTTCAGATAAAAATAGTTTTGGTGCCAATAATTGAAAATCAATTCCAAGCGGTTTTAGTAAAGCCATTCTGTGCTCCAGTGCTTTGGAAGCATTTGAATCTGATGATATATTTCTGTGAACAACATTTGTTAATAGTAACTTCGAATAACTTTTTTCAAATGAAATGGTTTTTTTTGCACCAGAAAACCAGGCTAAAACTATACTATTTGGTTTTCCATAAGCATCAATAACAATATCATATTTTTCTTTTCTTATTTTAAATAAAAATGTAAGATATGCCCATTTTCCTTTTCTTGATTTTTCATCAAGAATTACAATTTTGTCAATAAATTTGTTGTTTTTTACTACAGCATAACTGTTTTCGTATATTAAATAATGTAATTCAGCATTCGGAAAATGCGCTCTAAGTGCTTCCAGAATAATAGTACTAGTAAGTACATCTCCAATTCTTTTTTTCTGAATTACTAAAATTTTCATTAAACGGCTACATTATATTCGCGTAAAGCATCATTAAGCGACGTTTTTAAATCTGTAGAAGCTTTTCTTTGTCCGATAATTAAGGCACAAGGCACTTGAAAATCTCCAGCAGGAAATTTCTTTGTATAGGTTCCAGGAATTACTACAGATCTTGCAGGTACAACTCCTTTGTATTCAATTGGCTCTGATCCTGTAACATCGATAATTTTAGTGGAAGCGGTTAAACAAACATTTGCTCCTAAAACGGCCTCTTTTTCAACCCTTACACCTTCCACTACAATACAACGAGATCCAATAAACGCACCATCCTCAATAATTACTGGTGCAGCTTGTAAAGGCTCTAACACACCTCCAATACCAACTCCTCCACTCAAATGAACATGCTTCCCAATTTGAGCACAACTTCCAACTGTTGCCCATGTATCAACCATAGTTCCTTCGTCTACATATGCACCTATATTTACATAAGATGGCATTAAAATTACACCTGAAGAAATATAAGCACCATGCCTTGCAACTGCGTTAGGTACTACACGAATCCCGCGTTCGGCATAATTTCTTTTTAATGGAATTTTATCATGGTACTCAAAAATACCAGCTTCTAATGTTTCCATTTTCTGTATTGGAAAATACATAACCACTGCTTTTTTTATCCATTCATTTACTTGCCAACCAGACGCAATAGGTTCCGCTACACGAAGCGAACCATTATCTAATAATTCAACAACTTCCCTTATGGCATTTTGTGTGGCTTCTTGTTGCAAAATCTCACGGTTATCCCAAGCTTTTTCTATAATTGATTGTAAGTTTGTCATAATGTATTTTTTAACAAAGATAAAGTTTCAAATTAGTATTGCAAATAAAAAATCCTGCTAAAAGCAGGATTTAAATATTATTGACAAGAATTACTTAAGTGTCTTCTTTTTGTAATTGCTGGTCGGTTTCCATTACAATCAGGAATATCATTAAAATTATAATATCCATTTATTTTTTGAATTGCCGGTAGTACATCAAAAAGTTCGTTTTTAGTAAGTTTTCCATCATTATCATCATCAAAATCAACATAATCAGGTTTTCCGTCACCATCGGTATCTAATGCAGAGCCTGATGTTGGTCCGCCATATTCATCTTTTGATAAAATTTTATCTCCATCATGATCTTTATATCTTATATTCATTAGTTTAAAAGTAAAAATAATTGGTGTGTAAGAACCAATAGTCCCTGGACTTTGATTGTAATAAGCCAATCCAGAAGGAACAAACATTATACCAGTTCCAAAATTATTAAAAGAAATTGTTCCGTCAGGGTTTATGGATTGTGTGCTTGAAGATTTAAATTCTGGTAAAACTTCTTGCCAACCTTGTATTACATCTTGCAATTGAAACCAGGTAGGACTTGAAGCGGCATCAAAACTTGACAAATCTGTTTTGTATCCTTTGTAAGATGTGAAAACCGAATCCAATCTTGTTGGATTTGATCCTGCGCCTTCATTAAGTTTTAAATAATATAGTTTATGATCCACTCCTTCTTTTGAAATAGTTTTAAATTTTAATGGCTTTAATGGATTATTTTGACTTGCAGAAGTATCTAATGCATCAAAAATTGGTGTTCCTGGTGTTGTAGCAGTAATTTTAGTAAAAGTTACATTATACGAAGCATCTACTGTAATGAAATGTTCATCCATAAAGTCTTCAATTTCAGCTATATCTTCATTATAAACCTCTAAATAAGGTCTAGGTTTTATTGTTTCTACAGTATCATCACCTGGACAACCCAACATGATTAATATAAAAGGTACTATAAGCAATAATCTTAATGATAATTTCATTTTGTAAAAATTTAATTTAAAAAAGTGGTTGCAAGATACGATTTTCATTTATTTTTGTACAAATATTAACATTCATTTTTGATTTTTATGCGAATTGATAAATATTTATGGTGCATCAGATACTTTAAAACAAGAGGTTTAGCCGCAGAAGCCATAAAAAAAGGACATGTTTCTGTAAATAATGTAAAAGCAAAAGCATCCAGAGATGTGTTTCCTTTAGACAAAATTACGCTTAGAAGAGACCAAATAAACTACATTATTAAAGTTTTAGACATTCCGCCTAGTAGAGTAGCAGCCAAAATTGTA
>NZ_JBIPMS010000009.1:0-32316 GCF_044368995.1 Flavobacterium sp.
TACCCTCAAAGTAAGGATTCATAACGGAATACCTGTCTTTCTGTTGGAGCATATGAGATACGGTCATATAATCAATCCCACAACACATTAAAAACACTTTTTTATTTTGCTTTAAAATACGTTTTAATAAAAACAATTCTAACTTTGAAACAGTTTGTATTGGAGTTTCATTAATTAACTGTACTACATCAAAGTATTTTAGTTTTTTAGAAATCCACCAAAATCTAATACCATGTTCTAATAAAGCCAAATCGAATTTAAAAATTCTAAACCAAATTTGTCTTGGAATATTCCCCAATTTCGATTTGAAAAAAGCCGCTCGAATGCTAATATCTGCAGGATAGTTTTTAAAGTCATCGCCATTATTCACTAAAATAACTTCGTGACCTAATGCCAAGAGTCCTTCTTTTAATGAATTGTGTAACCGACTAAATTCTCCTACGAGTAGTATCTTCATTGTTTTATTTTAATATTTCAAATATAAAGAAAAAACCTATACGTTTTGATTCATATAGGTTTTAGTCTGTTTTCTGAATATCCGAAAATTTAATTTACCTTTTTAATGTCAAAAGTTATTGCGTTTTTTACTTTTTCCTTTAAAATGGCAATATCAATTACCTCTTTCATCGTATCCACATAATGAAAAGTTAAACCGGCTAAATAATTGGCGTTAATTTCTTCAATATCGCGTTTGTTTTCATTGCATAAAATGATTTCTTTAATATTGGCACGTTTTGCGGCTAATATTTTTTCTTTAATTCCACCAACAGGTAATACTTTTCCACGCAAAGTAATTTCGCCTGTCATCGCAATATTTTTCTTAATTCTATTTTGTGTAAAACTTGAAACCATTGAGGTCAACATGGCAATTCCGGCGCTTGGACCGTCTTTCGGAGTCGCTCCTTCTGGTACGTGAATATGAATGTTGTATTGGGTTAAAACTTCAGCTTCAATACCCAATTGTTTAGCATTAGCTTTAATATATTCTAACGCAATAGTTACCGATTCTTTCATCACCGTTCCTAAATTTCCAGTCATGGTCATGTCGCCTTTTCCTTTTGAAACTAACGATTCAATAAATAAAATATCACCACCAACAGATGTCCAAGCTAAACCTGTAACTACACCAGCAGTATCATTATTTTCATATTTATCTCGTTCCATTCTGGGTGATTTCAGCACTTCAAGAATGTCAGCATCCGTTACTTTTTGATTATAGTCTTCCTCCATTGCTACAGATTTTGCAGCATATCGTACCATTTGAGCGATTGTCTTATCTAAACCACGAACACCAGATTCACGCGTATAACCCGTAACGATTTTTTCTAATTGATTTTTTCCAATTTGTAAATCTTTTGAAGTTAATCCGTGTGCTGCCAATTGCTTTGGTAACAAGAAGTTTTTCGCAATTTCAATTTTTTCTTCAATGGTATAACCCGACATGTTTATAATTTCCATTCTATCTAATAAAGCAGGCTGAATGGTTGATAAATTGTTAGAAGTTGCAATAAACATAACTTTAGAAAGGTCGTAACCTAATTCTAGGAAGTTATCGTGGAAATCGTTATTTTGTTCTGGATCTAAAACCTCCAAAAGTGCAGAAGATGGATCGCCATTATAACTAGAAGACAACTTATCAATTTCATCTAAAACGAAAACAGGATTAGACGTTTTTGCTTTTTTGATAGATTGAATAATTCTACCAGGCATGGCTCCGATATACGTTTTACGATGTCCACGAATTTCCGCTTCGTCTCGTAAACCACCTAATGAAATTCTAACATATTCTCTCCCTAATGCTTCTGCAACCGACTTCCCAATAGATGTTTTACCCACACCAGGTGGTCCGTATAAACATAAAATTGGCGATTTCATATCGTTTCGCAATTTTAAAACCGCTAAATGTTCAACGATACGTTTCTTTACATCTTCTAAACCAAAATGGTCTCTGTCTAAAATTTGTTGTGCTTTTTTTAGGTCAAACTTATCTTTTGAAAATTCATTCCAAGGCAATTCTAAAAATAAATCCAAATAATTACGTTGAATTCCAAAATCAGGTGAATTCGGGTTGGTGCGTTGCAATTTGTAAATTTCTTTATCAAAATGTTCCGCAGTTTTGGCATCCCATTTTTTACTTTTTCCCTTGGTTCGCATTTCTTCAATTTCAGCATCATTTGAAACGCCACCCAATTCTTCCTGAATGGTTTTCATTTGTTGCTGTAAGAAATATTCGCGTTGTTGTTGGTCTAAATCAAACCGAACTTTAGATTGAATGTCATTTTTTAACTCCAATTTCTGAAGTTCTAAATTCATATAACGTAAGGTTTCTAAAGCGCGTTCTTTCAAATCTACAATACCTAATAAATATTGTTTATCCGAAACATTTAAATTCATATTTGAAGACACAAAATTGATCAAAAACGGATCACTTTCAATGTTTTTAATTGCAAAAGTGGCCTCTGAAGGTATGTTTGGACTTTCTTTTATGATTTCAATTGCTAAATCTTTAATTGATTCAATAATAGTCAAAAATTCTTCATCTTTTTTCTTCGGACGCACTTCATTTACTTCCTTTATTTTGGCTTTAAAGTAAGGTTCACTTTGTGTAAATTCACTTATTTCAAAACGTTTTTTTCCTTGAAGAATAATGGTCGTATTTCCGTCAGGCATTTTCAAAACACGCATGATTCGGGCAACTGTTCCTACATGATAAATTTCATCTAAAGTAGGATCTTCGTCAGCTTCATTTTTTTGTGCTACTACACCAATAATTTTACCAGCCGCATTGGCATCGTTTATTAATTTAATCGATTTATCTCTTCCAGCCGTGATCGGTATGACAACACCTGGAAATAAAACGGTATTTCTTAAAGGTAAAATGGGTAAATCTGCAGGTAATTCTTCATTATTCATTTCCTCCTCATCTTCGGGAGTCATTAATGGAATTAATTCTGCTTCTGAATCTAGTTCTTGAAGCGACAAATTGTCAATCGCTACTATTTTATGGTTTGGCATATCTATTTATAAGTCATTTTGTCATTAAAAAAGGAATGTAAATTTACAACTATTTTTTTTTAATCGAGGTAAGTCACAATAAAAGCAAGTAGTATGGTTTAATTTACACTTATATAAGTCAAGATGTATGCCATAAAAAACTTAAAATAATTATTTTTTTATTTTTAGTGTTCTAAAAAGTAAAATAACACCAATCACAAAAAACAGTACAAGAAATAAAACTGCATTTCGCATACTTCCTGTAATTTGATTGATGCTTCCGTAAAGAACCATACCAATTACAATCCCAATTTTTTCGGCTACGTCATAAAAACTAAAAAACGACGTAGTATCATTTGTTTCCGGCATTAATTTAGAAAAAGTAGAACGTGAAAGCGATTGAATACCTCCCATTACTAAACCAACAATTCCAGCTACAATGTAAAATTGAATAGGTTTAGTTACAAAAAAAGCTCCAATACAAATAAAAATCCAAACTGTATTAATGCCAATTAATGTTTTAATATTTCCGAATTCTAAGGCCAATTTTGAGGTTAAAATTGCTCCCAAAACCGCTACCAATTGGATCATTAATATACTCACAATTAGTCCTTGTCTTTTTTCGTCAGCTGTACCCCAATTTATTTCTTGTTCTCCAAAATAAGTAGCAACAAGCATTACGGTTTGTACCGCCATGCTGTATACAAAAAAGGCAATTAAAAAGCTTTTTAATTTTTCGTCCTTAAAAAATAATTTTTGTACTTTCTTTAATTCATTATACCCATTAAGTAGCACAGAAAAAGTTATAGGATGTTTATTTTTATTTCCTTTTGGTAAATAATAAAAGGTATATTGGCTAAATACAGCCCACCAAATTCCGGTAAAAACAAATGATAATTTCATTGCTTCAATGGCTTCCTCATCTGTTCTTCCGATAATTAAATACAAGCAAATAACAAGTAAAATAACACTGCCGATATAACCTAATGAAAAACCTTTAGCGCTTAATTTGTCATGTTGATTCGTAAAAGCTATATCTGATAAATATGAATTGTAATACACTAAACTGCCCCAAAATCCGACAAGTCCAAAATAAAAACAACACATCCCAAATAAAATATTTTCTTTGGTAAACCAATATAATCCAATACAAGACGCAGCGCCTAAATAGCAAAAAACTTGCATAAATCGTTTTTTATTCCCTAAATAATCAGCAATTCCAGATAAAATTGGAGATAGTATTGCAACTGTTAAAAAAGCAAAAGCTGTGGTAAAGAAAACTAATGAAGTAGCTTTAATTGAAGTCCCTAATAATTTAATATTTGGATTTTCCTTTGTGAATAAGAAACCAAAATACAATGGAAAAATAGAGGAAGATATGACTAAAGAATATACAGAATTTGCCCAGTCGTAAAACGCCCAAGCATTTAAAACTTTGTTATTTCCTTTTTCAAGTTGTTGCATAATTTATAAAATAAAAATCCCGATAGAAATCGGGACTAATATAAGATAATATTTTTACTATTTAAATGTAACGCCAAATTTAGCAGCTTCTGCTTTTGCTTGAGGAAGTAATGCGGTTAATTCATCAATTCTGGTTTGGTTACTGGGGTGTGTGCTTAAAAATTCTGGAGGCGATTTCCCTTCGGATTGCGCCGACATCCTTTCCCAAACTTTTACTGCATTTATAGGATCATATCCGGCAATAGCCATAAGCGTCAATCCAATCATATCGGCTTCGCTTTCATGAGCTCTGCTAAACGGCAAAATCCCTAATACTTGTGAACCAGCACCATACGCTTGCATGGCTTCATTTTGATATTTTGGCACATATTTTTCAGCGGCTACAGCAGCGCCAACACCGACAGCTTGTTGTATTAAACCAGCACTCATTCGTTGTTGCCCGTGATTGGCTAAAGCGTGTGCGACTTCGTGACCCATTACTGCTGCAATTCCAGCATCGTCTTTACAAACGGGTAAAATTCCGGTATAAAAAACAATTTTACCACCAGGCATACACCAAGCATTTACTTCTTTGCTGTCTACTAAATTATATTCCCATTTGTAGTCATTTAAATAATCGGATTTTCCGTTGGCAGTCAAGTAGCGTTCAGAGGCTGTTTTTATTTTCATTCCAATTATTTCAATTCGTTTGGCATCAGAAGTTTCTTTTAAAACTTTATTTTCAGATAAAAACTGATTGTATTGTTGAAACGCAGATGGAAAAATTTGACTGTTTGGAACAAGAGCCATAGTTCTTTTACCCGTAAATGGATTTTTTGCACAAGAAGCAACAAGAATTCCTGTTATGATGATTGATTTAAGAAGTATTTTCATGATATAAAATTTGGTCAAACAAAGTTATTCTATTTTTTGTTTAGTTCAAAAATCATACCATACTATAATTGATTACTTTTGTATAAAAATTTCTGATGCCGAATAAAAAATCTCCAACCGAATCGCAAGTTCCTAAAATTATAATTTTAATTGGTCGTTTTTTATATAGAATTTCTCCTATTTTAGCTGAGAAATTTGCTCGAAAATTATTTATTACACCCGTAAAACATAAAATTCCGAAAAGAGAGTTTCAAATGGAAGCAGAATCCCAACATTCAAAGTTGTTTGTTCCATCTATAAATAAAGAAATTGTGGTCTATGCTTATGGAAATTCGAGTAAAAAAATCCTTCTAGTTCACGGTTGGTCGGGAAGAGGCACACAATTGGTAAAAATCGCAGATGCATTCCTAGAAAATGGTTACGCAACAGTTAGTTTTGATGCGCCAGCACATGGTAAATCAGGTACAAAAACCACATTAATGCTCGAGTTTATTGAATCTATATTGGAAGTTGAAAAAGAGCATGGCCCTTTTGAATTTGCAGTCGGACATTCTTTAGGCGGCATGTCAATTTTAAACGCTGTAAAAAAAGGTTTGCTAGTAAAAAAAGTTGCAGTAATAGGTAGCGGAAACAGTGTCATTAATATAGTAAATACATTTATCGAAAAAATTGGTTTACCAAATAAAGTAGCTGTTTTGATGAAAAATAATTTTGAAAAGAAATACCATTTAGAAATGGAAAGTTTTTCAGCTTATGTAGTTGCACAAGAAGTAAAAATTCCGGTTTTAGTTATTCATGATTCAAATGATGAAGATATTCCAGTTTCAGAATCGTATCATTTGGCAGAGAACCTTTCGAATAAAGAAATTTTAATTACAAATAATTTAGGACATAGGAAAATATTAGGCGATTCAAAAGTTATTGAGAAAATTGTTGAATTCTTCTTGATAAAAAAATAAAATCTCATTAGTATAAACAGATTATTAAATTTATTTTTGCAAAAACTTTTTACAATGACACAACAAATTTCAAATTTAGAACAATTTACACAACAAGTTCGAAGAGATATTCTTAGAATGGTTCATGCAGTTAATTCAGGTCATCCAGGTGGTTCTTTAGGTTGTGCTGAATTTTTAGTAACACTATACCAACAAGTAATGAAAAGAAACGAAGGTTTTGATATGAATGGCGCTAATGAAGACATTTTCTTTTTATCGAACGGACACATTTCTCCAGTATTTTATAGTGTTTTAGCTCGAAGCGGTTATTTTTCAGTATCGGAATTGGCAACTTTCCGTAAATTAAATACTCGTTTACAAGGGCATCCAACAACTCATGAAGGATTAGAAGGTATCAGAATGGCTTCTGGCTCTTTAGGACAAGGTTTGTCTGTCGCCATTGGTGCGGCACAAGCTAAAAAACTAAATAAAGACACAAATTTAGTATATGTTTTAACTGGTGATGGTGAATTACAAGAAGGCCAAAACTGGGAAGCGATTATGTATGCCTCTGCAAAAAATGTAGACAACTTAATTGCAACTGTGGATTTGAATGGACAACAAATTGATGGTTCAACTACTAATGTTTTAAATATGGGAAATATTAAAGCCAAATTTGAAGCTTTTGATTGGGACGTTTTAGAAATTACAGAAGGAAATAACATAGAAGCCATAATAAACGGAATGACAGATGCAAAATCTCGTACAGGAAAAGGAAAACCAGTTTGTGTGTTATTGCATACAGAAATGGGTAATGGAGTAGATTTTATGATGCATACGCACGCTTGGCATGGTAAAGCACCTAGTAATGAGCAATTAGAAAATGCCTTAAACCAAAATCCAGTAACTTTAGGAGATTATTAATGAAAAAATATATTAAATTTTTATTTTTAATATTTTGTTTGCAATCATTTTCCCAAAATGTAAATTTTGATACTTTTTTTGAATATAAAGGAATGAAAAGTGGTGTCATAAATTATTTTTTTTTGAATACATTAAATAGTAATTATTATTTTAGTGGTCATAATTTTAATGATGATAAAATAATGGGTTCTTTAATTGATGAGGTATCTAGAAAATCTCATTGGTATTATTTAAAAAATCATAGTAATTCCATTTGTTTTGAATATTTTTTAACTGATTCTTTAACTAAAAAATCAAAACATACATTTAAAAGTTATTATTTTGAATTCAAAGAGGAGATTATTGATAGTGTTAATACTAAATTATCATTTTTTGGGTATAAAAATAAAGACAAGAAAAAAATATTAAGTACTGTTGAAATTATTACCATTAAGAGTAATCTAAAATATGATTTCGATTTTATAAATTCTGTTTCACATGGCTTGTTTCTAAATTCGAATATAGAAATCTTAACTGATTTACCAATCAGCATTAAAATATTTGACGGAAGAAATAAATTATTTGAAGAAATTTATTTGATAACCAATAAAAATATAATAACACGAGTTCCACTTCCTAAAACTGAAGTTTATTCTAATTAAGACAATTGAATTTAAAAAATTGAGATATAATAAAAACAATACAATGAAAAAATACGAAAACACAGGAAGTAAAGATACCCGTTCAGGATTTGGAGCAGGAATGACCGAATTAGGACAAAAAAATGAAAATGTGGTTGCGCTTTGTGCCGATTTAATTGGTTCGTTAAAGTTTGACGATTTCAAGAAAAATCATCCAGAACGTTTTTTCCAAATCGGAATTGCAGAAGCAAATATGATAGGAATTGCTGCAGGTTTAACAATTGGTGGAAAAATTCCTTTTACTGGAACTTTTGCTAACTTTTCTACAGGTAGAGTATATGACCAAATTCGTCAATCTGTTGCTTATTCAGATAAGAATGTTAAAATTTGTGCTTCACACGCAGGTTTAACTTTAGGTGAAGATGGCGCTACGCATCAAATTTTAGAAGATATAGGTTTAATGAAAATGTTGCCTGGAATGACAGTTATTAATACTTGTGATTACAACCAAACTAAAGCAGCGACTTTGGCTCTAGCAGATCATCATGGACCGGCATATTTGCGTTTTGGTCGTCCTGTAGTGCCTAATTTTATGCCTGCAGATGCACCTTTTGTAATTGGAAAAGCCATTTTATTAAACGAAGGAAATGATGTTACGATAATCGCAACTGGACATTTGGTGTGGGAAGCTTTAATCGCTGCTGAAGAATTAGAAAAACAAGGTATTTCTGCTGAAGTGATTAATATTCACACCATAAAACCTTTAGATGAAGCAGCTATTTTAAAATCGGTTGCCAAAACAGGTTGTGTAGTAACAGCTGAAGAACATAATTTCTTAGGTGGTTTAGGAGAAAGTATAGCCAGAACGTTAAGTTTAAATAAACCAACTCCTCAGGAATTTGTAGCAACAAATGATACCTTTGGAGAAAGTGGTACACCAGAACAATTAATGGAAAAATACGGATTAAACAGTAAAGCTATTATTGAGAAATCATTAAAAGTGATGGCTAGAAAATAATATTATTTTACAGTTAAAAAAATTCCCGTTGCGATCAATTTCGAAACGGGAATTTTTATTTTCAGTTTAAAGTTTATAAAATTTCTTCAACGTGTTTTTTAATATTGCTTGCAATTTTTGCAGTAGGTAAATCATTTTCATCACCGCCAAATGGATCTTCAATTTCTTCGGCAATTAATTCTAAACTTGCCAATACATAAAATATAAAAACTACTACAGGAATGATGTAATATCCTAAGCTAAATACATATCCAAAAGGTAAAGTCATCACGTAAAAGAAAATAAATTTTTTAATAAACGCACTGTAAGAATAGGGTATTGGTGTGTTTTTAATTCGTTCGCAAGCACCACAAACATCTGTGAAAGATTGTATTTCTAAATTTAATATAATTAACTGATTACCAGTTATTTTGTTAGATTTATATAAATTATTAATTTTACTATAAATCATCTTGGCTACTTGGTTGGGTTTGTGTTTGTTTTGGTCAATTTCTAAATCCAAACCTTCAAATAAAACTTTACCAACTTCTTCATTACTTAAATGTTTTGCTAATATAGAAGCAAAACCAGGAATTACTTTTCTGAAATAAATTTTATCTGCTTCATTATCTAAAATAGCGGCTAATTTAATAGCTAAATTTCTAGAATTATTTACCAAACTTCCCCATAATTTTCTTCCTTCCCACCAGCGATCATAAGCAGTGTTGGTTCGGTAGGCTAAAAGTAATGATAATACAAAACCAACAGTTGTATGCAATATGGAAATATTTTTAACATGACTATTTTCTTTTAATTTGAAATAATGTATTTCGAAATAACAAATTGCACCAGAATAAACACCAATTAATATCATCATTGGAATTAATTGTCGAAAGGTATCCGATTTATGAAATCGAAAAATAAAAGTAATCCAGTCTTTTGGGTTATATTGCACCATGGTATTGTGTTTTAAATAAATTTATTAAATCTTGCTTCTATATTCTATGCTTAATATTCTATATCCTTTTAAGATATATAATTCCAAATGCTCTTTTTTTTGCTAATTTCCAAAAATACAGCTTTTAACTTTGCGTGTTCAGGTAAATTCATACTAGGATCTGTTTTTAGAAGTTTTACTGCCAAATGTCGAGCTACTTGTAAAATATCACGGTCTTTTACTAAATCGGCGATTTGGAGGTTTAATACGCCACTTTGTTGTTTTCCCATAATATCTCCGGGACCACGAAGTTTTAAATCTACTTCTGCAATTTCAAAGCCGTCATTGGTTCGTACCATAGTTTCCATTCGGGTTTTGCTATCTTCAGAAAGTTTGTAATCGGTCATTAAAATACAATAACTTTGCTCAGCTCCTCGGCCTACGCGTCCTCTTAACTGATGCAATTGTGACAAACCAAAACGTTCCGCACTTTCAATTACCATTACAGACGCATTAGGGATATTTACGCCTACTTCAATAACCGTTGTTGCTACCATAATATTCGTTTTTCCTTCAGAAAAGCGTTTCATTTCTTCATCTTTATCTGCGGGTTTCATTTTTCCGTGTAAAATTGAAATCGAATAGTTTGGCAAAGGAAAATCCCGTGAAATACTTTCATAACCGTCCATCAAATCTTTATAATCCATCTTTTCAGATTCCTGAATTAATGGATAAACTATATAAATTTGTCGGCCTTTGGCAATTTCATCTTTTAAAAATTTCCATACTACCAATCGTTTGCTGTCAAATCTATGTTCAGTTTGAATTGGTTTTCTGCCTGGAGGTAATTCATCTATTACAGAAATATCTAAATCGCCATACAAACTCATCGCTAAAGTTCGAGGAATAGGAGTGGCTGTCATTACTAAAACGTGTGGGGGAGTAGCCCCTCCAACCTCCCCAGAAGGGAGGCTTGCCAAGATTGTGTTGATCCTATTAATAACATTATCAATATCGCCAACAACTTGTTCGTTTGTAAATCGAATTACTTTAAAACCAATTTCATTTAAGATTTGTGTTCTTAATTCGCCGGCTTCTCTTTGTTCTAATGTGTTATGATAGCCACCATCAACTTCAATTATTAGTTTTTTCTCTAAACAAACAAAGTCCGCAATGAAAATATCAATAATATGTTGTCTTCTGAATTTATACTTTATATTTTTATTTCTTAAGTATTCCCATAAAATACTTTCAGCTTGAGTACTATTTTTTTTGTTCTCTTTTTGAAGTTCTTTTAAAAGTTTATATGTGGATGGTCGTGCTGTTTCGTATTTTTGTTTAATACGTTCGATTTCCCCTTCTTTGGAAGGGTTAGGGGAGGCTTTTCCCCAAAGTTTACTTCTTTGTTCTACGCCAAAACGATGTTGTTCATCAATAACTGCCAAACCTAAATTTTTAAATTGGACTTTATCTTCCAATAATGCATGCGTACCGATGATTATATCTAATGTTCCGTTTTCTAATTCTTCATGTATGATTCTTCGTTGTGCAATTTTTGTGGAACCCGTTAATATTCTGATGTTAATATTTAAATCTTTAGCTAATTCTGTAATGCCATTAAAATGCTGATTCGCTAAAATTTCTGTAGGCGCCATTAAACAGCTTTGAAAGCTGTTATCTTTTGCAATAAGCATACACATTAAAGCAACAATGGTTTTTCCTGAACCTACATCGCCTTGAAGCAAACGATTCATTTGTGCATGACTGCCTAAATCGTTTCGTATTTCTTTCAATACTCTTTTTTGAGCATTCGTCAATTCAAAAGGTAAATGATTGTTGTAGAAATTATTAAAATTTTCACCAATAATTTCGAAAGGAAAACCTTTTATTTTATGTTTTCGAATTAAGTTTTTGGTGATTAATTGCAGTTGAATGAAAAACAATTCTTCAAACTTTAATCTGAACTGCGCTTTGGCTAAAAGATCCTGACTTTTTGGAAAATGAATGTTAACTAAAGCTTCTTTTTTAGGAATTAGTTTTAATTCTTCAATGATGGAAATAGGCAAAGTTTCTGAAAATAATTGATGTGTTTCGCCAAACAATTGCATCATCATTTTATTGATTACTTTATTGTTTATGCCTTTATTATTTAATTTTTCGGTACTAGGATAAACAGGTTGCATCGCACTTCGTAATATGGTTTTGTGCTCCTCCAACAATTCCATTTCTGGATGTGCCATATTAAAAACCGAACCAAATTGAGTAACTTTCCCAAAAATAACATAAACGGTATTGAGTTTTAAGCTTTCTTTTACCCATTTTTGTCCTTGAAACCAAACCAATTCCACTTGTCCTGTATCATCTAAAAAAGTGGCGACTAATCTTGATTTTCCTTTTCCTTGATCGATGGTTTTAATATGAACAACTTTTCCAATAATTTGAACTTCCGAATTGCTGTTTATTAGTTGGTTGATTTTAAAATAGCGCGTTCTGTCGATATATCTGTTCGGATATAAATTGATTAAATCACCATATTTATGAATATTCATTTCTTTGCGCAGCAAATCGCCACGTTGCGGCCCAACGCCTTTTAAATATTCTATGGGGGTTTCGAGTAGGTTCAATGTGAATTACAAATCAATGTCAAAATACAGTATCAAAAACAAAAAAATAATGAAAATATATTAATTTCTACAATCTATGTTTGAATTTTGCTTTAAGGCGAAGATAGTTATTATTTGTTAATTTGGAAATGTATGAATTTTAAAAATGTTTTATATTCGTATAAGATTTAAAAATTCTAATTCAAGTAATTATTAAAATCAGTACGATACTAATACAAATTAAAAAACCCTTTTCAGTTCTTCTTTTATAAAACCAATAGCCACACTGCTTGCGCTTTCTGTTTGTATAAGTTCTTGAAGAAGTTTTGTGCGTAATTCTTCTCCAGATTTCACTTCTCCTTCAATAGAAAATCTTCTAATTTGCGTGATAATGCTGTTTTTGGCTTTTAAGATTATTTCCCAACTTTCTTGAGTAAAATATATTTGTTGTGCAATATTATGCTCATATTCTGTTTGAATTGTATGTACTAGAAGCGTAGCGTAACTTTGAGGATCTAAAGAGCTTGGTTCTACGCGCATCATTAAGTTAATTGGATTGATACGTTCTAAAAACAACACAATACGCTCATAAGCTTGTAATCTAATAGGTAATCCTAAGCGCTGATTCTCTCTTAGCAATTCAAATTTTCGTTTGTTTTCTTCGTTTTTAAAAAATTTATGTAGCAAACCATAAGCGACTCCACCAGTTATAATTGCTGGTAAAGTATATGTGGCAATTTCAAGTAATTTTGCTTCTATGTTCATGTGGTTTTTTTTGCTAAATTAAAATATTTTTTTAAAAGTTAATACAATATTTAATTCTTATGTTATGTTATTACTTTTAATCAAAAAATTGTTGATAATTTACAACTAAATGAATGCTAAAAGTAGGTAAAATCCTTTCATATTCTGTATTTTTGCGTTCCTAGTTATACTAATTTTACCCATGCAACAGTACATAAATCAATTAAATGAAGCACAACGAGCACCAGTTTTGCAAAAAGATGGTGCTATGATTGTTATTGCGGGCGCAGGTTCAGGGAAAACACGAGTACTGACAGTGCGAATTGCGAATTTGATGCATCAAGGTGTTGATGCATTTAATATTTTAGCACTAACTTTTACCAACAAAGCAGCACGTGAAATGAAAAAACGTATTGCTGAAATTGTAGGAAACAATGAAGCTAAAAACCTTTGGATGGGTACTTTTCATTCTGTTTTTGCCAAAATTTTACGAAGTGAAGCTGAAAAATTAGGTTATCCTTCCAATTTCACTATCTACGATTCTCAAGATTCTTTGCGTTGTTTAGGCGGTATTATCAAAGAAATGCAATTGGATAAAGACATTTATAAACCCAAACAAATTTTAGGTCGAATTTCCCAATATAAAAATTCGTTAATTACAGTTCGAGCGTATTTTAACAATCCGGAACTGCAAGAAGCCGATGCGATGAGCAAAAAACCTCGTATGGGTGAAATTTACAATAATTATGTAGAACGCTGTTTTAAATCAGGTGCGATGGATTTTGATGATTTATTATTGAAAACCAACGAGTTGTTAAATCGTTTCCCAGATGTTTTAGCGAAATATCAAGATAAATTTAGATATATATTAGTTGATGAGTACCAAGATACGAATCATTCTCAATATTTAATTGTAAAAGCCTTATCGGATAGATTCCAGAATATTTGTGTGGTGGGCGATGATGCGCAAAGTATTTATGCTTTTCGTGGGGCAAATATCAATAATATTTTAAACTTTCAAAAAGATTATGACGGCGTTAAGTTGTACCGATTGGAACAAAATTATCGATCTTCAAAAAATATTGTAGAAGCTGCAAATAATGTTATAGATAAGAATAAAACCAAATTGGATAAAATTGTTTGGACAGCTAATGATGACGGTCCGAAAATAAAAGTACATAGAAGTGTAACTGACGGTGAAGAAGGTCGTTTTGTAGCCGGAACTATTTTTGAACAGAAAATGCAAAATCAATTGCCAAATTCGTACTTTGCTATTTTGTACAGAACCAATGCGCAATCTCGTGCTATGGAAGACGCTTTGCGAAAAAGAGATATCCCTTACCGAATTTATGGCGGCTTATCGTTTTATCAACGTAAAGAAATTAAAGATGTATTATCTTATTTACGATTGGTAATCAATCCAAAAGATGAAGAAGCTTTGGTGCGAGTAATAAATTATCCAGCAAGAGGAATTGGTGATACTACTGTTGAAAAACTTACGGTTGCTGCCAATCATTACAAACGTTCCATTTTTGAAGTAATGGAGCATATTGATAAAATCGATTTAAAATTAAATTCGGGAACTAAAACCAAGTTGCAAGATTTTGTTACGATGATAAAAAGTTTTCAAGTCATCAATGAACAACAAGATGCCTTTACTTTAACAGACCACGTAACGAAGAAAACAGGTTTAGTGCAAGAATTAAAAAAAGACGGCACACCTGAAGGAATTGCTCGTATCGAAAATATAGAAGAATTATTAAACGGTATTAAAGATTTTACCGAAGGTCAGAAAGAAATTGATGGCGCTCGTGGAGCATTGGCTGAATTTATGGAAGATGTAGCGTTGGCAACAGACTTAGATAAAGACACAGGCGATGATGATAGAGTAGCATTAATGACGATTCACTTAGCAAAAGGATTAGAATTTCCACACGTTTTTGTGGTTGGAATGGAAGAAGATTTGTTTCCAAGTGCCATGAGTATGAATACACGAAGCGAGTTGGAAGAAGAAAGAAGATTGTTTTACGTAGCTTTAACTCGTGCCGAACAACAGGCATATTTAACTTATGCACAATCACGTTACCGTTGGGGAAAATTGGTAGATAGTGAACCTTCACGTTTTATTGAAGAAATTAATAGCGAATATCTAGAATACATGAATCCGATTGATTCGGGTTACCGATACAAACCATCCATGGATATTGATATTTTTGGTGATGTGGATAAATCAAAATTACGATTAGCGAAACCAACATCTGGAACACCACCAGAATATATCACTAAAAACGAACCTATTTCGTCTGCAAACATTAGAAGATTAAAACCATTAAGCAGTGGTGCAGGTACATCTAAAAACAATGTTACAGATGCTAATTTAGCTGTTGGAAACATTGTAATACATGAACGCTTTGGAAAAGGTGAAATTATAGGTTTAGAAGGCGTAGGAGCAGACAAAAAAGCGGAAATACGTTTTGATGTTGGTGGCTTAAAGAAGTTGTTGTTAAGGTTTGCAAAGTTGAATGTGATTGGGTAAAGCTATAAGCAATAAGCTAACAGTATAAAGTAAATAAAAAATGGCAGAATTTCTAAAAATATACGAAGACAATCCTAATGAAGCTGCTATTAAAAAAGTAGTTGAGGTTTTAAAAAATGGTGGATTGGTCATTTACCCGACAGATACCGTTTATGGTTTAGGTTGTGATATTACCAATTCTCGTGCGTTGGAAAAATTAGCGAAAATCAAAGGTATTAAGTTGGAAAAAGCCAATTTTTCTTTCGTTTGTTGTAGTTTAAGTAATATTTCAGATTATGTAAAACAAATTGATACTGCGACTTTTAAGATTTTAAAACGCGCGCTTCCAGGACCATATACTTTTATTTTACCAGGAAATAACGATTTACCGAAAGACTTTCGTAAGAAAAAAACGGTTGGTATTAGAGTGCCAGATAATAATATTGCCATACAAATTGTGGAAATGTTAGGCAATCCAATTGTTTCTTCATCCATTCACGACGAAGATGAGGTAATTGAATATTCCACGGATCCAGAATTAATCTTTGAAAAATGGCAAAATCAAGTAGACTTAGTTATTGATGGTGGTTACGGAGAAAACGTAGCGTCAACTATCATCGATTTAACAGGTCACGAACCAATTATTGTAAGAGAAGGTAAAGGTGATGTAAATGTCATATAAATTCCAAATTCCAATTTTTAAATCCCAAATCGTAAATCGTAAATTACTTCGGGCTTACAATTTCCACATTACTAAACGCAATTGCACCTCGAACTACACCTTGAATGGTTGTTTTTAACGCATCAATAATATGAATTTTTAATTCGTTTTTAGAGAAAATTAAACTTACTTCTCTTGATGGTTTTGGGTTGATAAATTGTTTCAGTTTTGTTTTGTTTTTGTCATTTAAATCTAACGTATGCAAATAGGGTAGTAGTGTTGTGCCTAAACCTTCATCAGATAATTTTATTAAAGTTTCAAAACTGCCACTTTCTAATTGGAAATGATTTTCACCTATAAAATTATTTGTTTTACATAAATTTAGTACACTATTTCTAAAGCAATGGCCGTCTTGTAAAAGCAAGATTTTTTCTACATCTAAATCGGCAACTTCTATTTCTTTTTTTGCTTTATTTACACTATTTTCTGGAATATAAGCTACAAAAGGTTCGTAATATAATACAATTTCCTTAAGTTTTTCTTCATCTAAAGGCGTGGCTGCAATAGCACAATCTAAATGACCATTTTTTAATTTGGTAATAATATCTGAAGTATTTAATTCTTCTACAATTAAGTTAACTTTTGGATACTTTTTAATGAAAGTATTTAAAAACATAGGTAACAAAGTTGGCATTACAGTTGGGATCATTCCAATACGGAAATCACCGCCAATAAATCCTTTCTGTTGTTCAACAATGTCTTTAATTCTGTTGGCTTCGTTAACTATGTTTTTAGCTTGTATTACGATTTTATTACCTACTTCAGTTAAACCAATTGGTTTTTTAGTTCTATCGAAAATTTGAATTCCTAATTCATCTTCTAATTTTTGAATTTGCATGCTTAAGGTGGGCTGCGTCACAAAACATTTTTCGGCGGCTAATGTAAAATTTTTATTTTCAGCTACGGCCAAAACGTAGTATAATTGGGTAATTGTCATTGTATCAATATTTGATATAAAAGTAAAAATTTCTATTGTAAAAAACTATTGATTAAGAAAAGTTTATAAAAAAACTCTGAAAATAATCCAGAGTTTTTTATTTTAAAAAAATAGTAGCTTATTAATACACATCAGACTCTTTTAATTTTTCAGTATTGGCAACTAATTGTAATTCGTCAATAAATTTATGAATTTTTCCGGACATTACGCCGTCCATATCAAAAACGTCAACACCAATTCTATGATCGGTTACACGGCCTTGTGGGTAATTATAGGTTCTAATTTTAGCTGAACGGTCTCCAGAACTAACTTGGGAAGTACGTGTTATAGCATCTTCAGCTTGTTTTTTAGCTAGTTCTTGTTCGTATAAACGGGAACGTAAAACAGTTAAAGCTTTATCTTTATTTTTATGTTGCGATTTTTGGTCCTGACATTGCGCTACTAATCCAGATGGAATGTGTGTTAATCGTACAGCCGATTTAGTAGTATTTACAGATTGTCCACCAGGTCCTGAAGAACAGAAGAAATCAACACGAACATCATTCATATCAATTTGCACATCAAATTCTTCCGCTTCTGGTAAAACCATTACAGTAGCAGCTGAAGTATGCACACGACCTTGTGTTTCTGTTTGTGGCACACGTTGCACACGGTGTACGCCAGCTTCATACTTTAATGCACCATAAACATCTTCTCCGGTTACTTCAAAAATCACTTCTTTAAATCCACCTGAAGTTCCATCACTCATATCTACAACAGAACATTTCCAACCTCGACCTTCGCAGTATTTAGTATACATACGATATAAATCACCAGCAAAAATAGACGCTTCATCACCACCTGTACCAGCACGAATTTCAACCATTACATTTTTTGCATCTTCTGGATCTTTAGGAATCAACATAAATTTGATTTCTTCTTCCAGTAAAGGCAAACGTTCTTTTGCTTCTTCTAATTGCATTTTTGCCATTTCAACCATTTCGGCATCAGAACCATCTGCAATTATTTCTTGGGCTTCTTTTACGTTAGCATCCAGAGTTATATATTCTTCACGTTTTTGAACTAACGCATTTAAGCTTTTGTATTCTTGGTTTAATTGTACATAGCGTTTCTGATCGGCAATTACATCAGGTTGAATAATTAAATCTGATATTTCGTCGAAACGTTGTTTTACATATTGTAATCTGTCTAACATGTCTTCTTATTTTGGATCGCAAAGTTACAATTTTAGTTTAAAGTTTTAAAATATTACATTCAAAACTTTTTCTTTTTGATAATCAAATAGTTATAATTATTATTTTTATTTATTCTAAATAAACTTGTTTTTGAATGTTTTGCTTTTTACATTTGCAGTGTTATTTTAATTTATTCTAAATAAAAATGAAGAAATATTTTTTTGTATTTGTAATGTTTGTAGGAGTTCAATTCATTTTTGGACAAGTTGAAAATAGAAATTCTAATGATTTTGCCTTTGAATTTGAGAATGATTCCGTAAAGAAAAAAGGCAAAGCGATTGAAGAAGTTGTCATAATCAAAAAAATACAAAAGGGTTTTGTTAATGCCGTAAAGTTACCAGTTAAAGCATTGGATTTGCCACAAGCAATAGCTATTGTTGATAGAACAACAATTGAACAACAACAAATTTTACGAGTTTCTGATGCCTTAAGAAATACAAATGGCGTTTATGTTTCTGGCGCAAATAATGCATCTGGAAATAATCAAGAAGAATACGGTTCCCGAGGATTTACTTTTAGTGGCGGAAATACGTTTAAGAATGGTATTCGTTTTAACGGTTCCTTAATTCCAGAATCAGCTTCTTTGGAAAGTATCGAAATTTTAAAAGGTAGTTCGGCTTTATTATATGGTAATGTTGCCCCAGGTGGAATATTAAATTTAGAAACGAAAAAACCTAAATTTCAACAAGGTGGCGAAATAACTTTTCGAGCTTCAGAATATGATTTTTATAAACCAATTATTGATATTTATGGAAGTTTAGATACAAATCAATCCGCGGCTTATCGTTTAGTTACTAGTTATGAAACGGGTAATAGTTTTAGGGATAATGTCAGTAGCGAACGATTTTATATAAATCCTTCTTTCTTATTTAATTTATCTAAAAAAACGACTTTATTAGTAGAAGCCGATTATTTGAAGGATAGCAGAACACCAGATTTCGGTATAACAACAATTGATTATAAAGTTGTGGCGTTACCAAGAAGTGCTTTTTTAAATTTTGATTGGGCTACATTTGATAGTAAACAAGAGAGCGTTACGGCTACTTTAAATCATCAAATAGATACTAATTGGCAGTTGAAAGGAATATTATCGTATCAAGGTTTTAGCACCAATTTATTATCAAGTTCAAGACCAAACTCAGGGAATTTAACACCAACATCACCAAATAATAATTTAGTTCAAGCAAATGGAGATTGGGTACGAGGTGTTCAAAAAGCAGCTACTAAACAAGACTATTCTTTTGCTGAAATAGATGTTACAGGAAATTTTAATACAGGAACTATTAAACATTTAATGCTTTTTGGTGCAGACGCAGACAGATCAAACACCGGAACTTTGAATTACACAACTATTAATTATTTTGATAAAATTAATATTTATAATCCAAGTTTAATAATTGGTAAAAACCCAACCTATAGCGCTGCAACTATTCCAATATTAGATAAAAATACTGTCGCTGATGCAGACATAAAACGTGCTGGATTTTATATACAAGATTTTATCGAATTAACCACTAAATTAAAAGTATTGACTGGTTTGCGTTACAGTTATTTAGAGAGTACTACCAATACAACTACTTTTTCATCTGGTAATGATGTAGTAACTAAAACAAATGACAATATTATATCTTCAAAATTAGGATTAGTATTTCAGCCCACAAGAACCAATTCAATCTTTGCAAGTTATTCAGATTCATTTGTATTGAATACTGGAACAGACAAAAATTTCAAAGCATTACCTCATTCAACGATTGATCAATATGAAATTGGTGTAAAGAACGAGTTATTTAAAGGCCGATTAACTGCTAATATAACGGGTTATAGTATCAATTTTGGAAATTTAGCACAAACTGATTTTTCTAACGGAAATGTAAATACTAATATTAAAGAATTAGCAGGTTCCTTTATTAGCAAAGGTATTGAAATAGATATTTCTGGAAGTTTTAAAAATATTAGAGCCATGGCTGGTTATAGTTTTAATGAAACAAAATATACTAAAAGCAATATTTTTGATAAAGGCACACAATTGCGATTTGCACCAAAAAACACAGCAAATGCAAGTTTGTTTTATACGTTTGTAAATTCTAAATTAAATGGATTAGAAATAGGAGTACAGTCCGCTTATGTTGGAAAAATTTTAGGTGGAAGATTACGACCTAATAATGCATCCTCTCCAGCAGAAATTGCAAGAAAGCCAATTCCAGTAGCTGGTTTTTTACAATTTGATGCTTCAGTTGGTTACACAACTCCTGCTTTTTCAATCAGAGCTAAATTATCGAATATTGGAAATGTAATAAGTTATTATGTATATGACGACAATACTGTAACACCTATTGCACCTAGAATGATTTCAACCACAGTTTCGTATAAATTTTAGAAAACCAAAGTGATCAATTTCATGCTAAAAAATAAAATGGCATTAAAAAAAGATATTATTTGTTAAAAATAAATTTATGATTTATCTTTGAACAGAATTCACAAATAAAATTCCGGAAAACATGTTTGAATTTGACCAGTATTTAGGCTTTATACTTTTCTTAACCATTTTAACCATAGGTTTTTGGTTAATGTTTTTTCTTATAGGATTTGTTCAATATTGGATTGGCGGATCGTTAATAGAATTATACAAAGAAAAGAAAGCAAAAAAATTAGCTGAACAAGAAAAGTAATTTTCTTGGTTACAAAAAATCCCGATTCGTACGAATCGGGATTTTTTTATTTTGTATTAGAATTCTCCGCCACCGCCTTCTTGTTGTTCTAAACTTTTTTGTTTTATTTCTTTTTCGTTTTTCAATTTATTAAAGCGATATGTAAATGAAACCGTTATTTGTCTTACTCTCCACTGCATTTCGCTGTAAGAATTTACCGTAGGTAATCTTAAATCCTGAATTCTTTTTCTGGAATTAAACACGTCATTCACGTTAAATGAAACAGTGGCTTTATCTTTTAGTACATCTTTACTAAAAGCTAAATTCATACTTGCAACTCCTAATGTTTTACCTTGTGCCGTTTTTTGTCCGGCATTATATGTTCCATTAGTTTGCCAATCAATTTTGTATGGTAAGTTTATTTTAGACGTTAATCGAGTAGTCCAAGTACTAGATTTGTAATTGAAATTTTGATTAACTAAAGCGTTATTAGAATTTATAAATTGATAATTTCCTTTAGTTTCATTATAAAAATAATTCACGTTTGAATTTAATTTCCACCATTTTTTAACGGTGTAATTAAAAGTAACTTCCATTCCAATTCTATTGTCTTCACCTAAATTAAATGGGGTGTTGATAATTACCGGAATTCCATTTATAAACTGACCGCTTTCTTTTCGTACTGTTTGGAAAGAATCAGTGGTATGATTATAATACGCAGAGGTACTAATTGTAGTTTTATCCCATTTTCTTAAATAGCCAATATCAAAAGCATCGGTAAATGACGGATTTAATTTTGGCTCTCCAACATATAAATTGATATTACTAGTGTACGAAGAAAACGGATTAATATATCTATCTCTTGGGCGGGTAATTCTTTTGCTATAGTTTATGGAAATGTTAGAATCGTTATTTAATTCGTATGTTAAAAACAAACTTGGAAAAAAATTGTTGTAATTTCTAGAGTTTAAATCGTTTGTAAGCAACTGATTGATTTCTAAATTGGTGTTTTCCAATCGTAAACCTCCTAAAACCGATAATTTATTAAAAAATTTAGTTCCTAATTGAGTATAAATTGCACTTACGTTTTCAATATACTCAAAATTATTAGTAAATCCAGGAATGTTGGTGTAAGGATCATTTTGATTTACGCGTTCAAATACGGCATAATCACTTGTATAATTTGTATAACTTCCTCTATAGCCAGCTTCAAATTGGATATCTTTATCAATTGGTAAAACGTAATCAGCTTGAATTAAATTTCTACTTTGTCTACCAATTTTTGAGGTTTTTTCATCAGAAATAAATGTATTGGTTTCTAAAATGCTTCCATAAATATTAGAAAATTCATCTTCTTCATTTAATGAAAAAGAAGCATCAATTGTTAATTTGTGTCCGTCTTTTTTAAATTTCTTTAAAAAATTAGAAGTGTATTCTACTGCTTCATTTCTATAAATAGATTGGTTGTCTCTGAAACGCGTAAATAAAAAGTTGCTTCTATTTAACGTATAGTTTTTGTAAGTTACATCTTCAAAATTTTCACCATCGTTGTTTCTATAATTGATACTATTGGTCCAAGTTGCCGATTTGTCTTTGTTTAAAAACATTTCCATTCCAAAATTACTGTTAATTCCATCACTAAATCTATTAGCATTTCGGCGCTCTTCAATATAGGTATTTGCCGCAAAATTCTCTTGATTAATTTTGGTAATTCCGGGACTATTCCTATCATTATAGGCTAAAGTAGCAAATAAATTATACGTATCTGATTTTGAATTTATATTTGCAGAAATACCTTGGTTTTTTGGATCTCCGGTCGTTGCAATTAAAGTTCCGTTGATTCCTTTATTTTTTCCTTTTTTAAGAATAATATTCAAAATTCCACCACCACCTTCGGCATCGTAACGAGCGGACGGATTGGTAATTACTTCAACTTTTTCAATAGCATCAGCAGGTAGCATTCTTAAGGCATCGGCAACATTTATGGCAGTTGAAGGTTTTCCATCAATTAAAACGCGGACACTTTCATTGCCACGAAGACTAATATTTCCTTCAACATCAACTGCTACACTTGGTATGTTATCTAAAACATCACTTACAGTTCCCCCTTTTACCATTAAATCTTGACCAACATTATATACCTTTTTATCTAATTTAATGTCAACGGTTGTTTTTTCACTTCGAATCACGACTGTCTCAATTTGATTAGAATCAGATTCCAAGGCGATATTTCCCAAATTGATATCTGAAGCTATACTTTGGTTTACTTTTTCTTGTGTTTTGTATCCCGGAAATTCGAATTTTATGTTATAAATTCCGTTATTTAATTCGATATTGAAATTACCATTTGCATCTGAAGTGCCTCCAGTGATAACTTTTTTAGTATCTGATTTTGAAATGGTAATAACAGCAAATTCTACCGGAATAGAAGTTTCTTTATCAATAATTTTACCAGAAATAAATACTTTTTTAAAGGAAATTTGAGAAATGGAGCTGATACTAACTAATAGGAAAGTTAATAAAAGCAATGATTTTTTTAATAGCATGGTGTATTATATATTACAGTACAAATGTAGTGTTAAGAATTTTAAACGTTTATTAAAACTATGTTAAAGATTTTACAAAATCGTATTTATTAATTCAGTAGGTCTTGCAATTACCGCATTTTCGCCATTAATTACTATGGGTCTTTCTATAAGTTTTGGAAATTGTAGCATAGCTTGAATTATTTCTTTATCAGTTAAAATTTTGCCTTTAAAATTTTCAATCCATTCTTTTTCTTTTGTTCTAACTAATTCAATAGGTTTTATTTTTAACTTTTTTAGTATAGTTTCTAGCTCAATATAAGTTATAGTTTTTTCCAAATAATGTATGGTTTCAAATGGTTTTTTGAGGTTTTCTAAGAAGCAAACACCTTCTCTAGATTTTGAACATCTTTTGTTGTGATATATAGTTAGCATAAATATTTTTTTTACAAAGGTAATAATTGTAATTTAGTGGACTTAAAAAATCGTAATATGTATATAGAACAATTGCAGAAAATTAAAATAAATTTGTGGTCTTACACTGTTATTCCATGTCTATTTTTAGCTTTAATGATTGTAAATTATGTTTCATCAGAAGGTGTTGATACTAATGAAATAATGAAAAAAATGACGAAAGAAATAGGCGTAAATGGAACATTTTTTTTGTTAGTGGCTCCTTTATCATTTATGTTGTTTTTTGTTTTATTTTATAACAAATTCATACAAAATAATTCATTACGAGTTTTAACTACCTCTCGTCCTAAAATTGACTGGTCTAGATTTTTTTTCTCATTTGGAGTTTGGGGTGGCATAACAATAGTCACAACCCTAATAAGTTATTTTACTACTCCTGAAGATTTTGTAATGCAATTTAATCCAGAAAAATTTGCTATTTTTTTAGTGTTAGCGCTGGTATTAATTCCAATGCAAACTAGTTTTGAGGAATATTTGTTCCGCGGTCACATGCTTCAAGGTTTGGGCTTGGCTACTAAAACTAGATGGGTGCCTTTGTTAGTTACTTCATTTTTATTCGGAATAATGCATATTGCGAATCCTGAAGTAGATAAATTGGGTATGATTATTATGTTTTATTATATTGGAACCGGTTTGTTTTTAGGTATTTTAACATTAATGGATGAGGGTTTAGAATTGGCATTAGGATTTCATGCGGCAAATAATTTAGTTGGGGCTTTATTGGTCACTTCAGATTGGTCTGCGTTTCAAACGCATTCTATTTTAAAAGATGTTTCCGTTCCAAGTGCTAATTTTCAGATATTTATACCCATATTAATTATTTTTCCAATTTTACTTTATATTTTTTCTAGAAAGTACAAATGGCATAATTGGAAAGAAAAACTTTTTGGAAATATAAAGCCAATTCAAGCAAAAGAATAATGAATCAAATTATTCATCCCGATTTTAAATTAAATGGAAAAAGTTTTACTTATACAGAACTTTTAGCCGAAGCTTTATATTTAAAAGAGAACGGACAATTATTTGAAAAAACAATAGGAAAATTTCTATTGGATTGGTTGAATAATGAATCATTTATTATGGTGCAAACTTCTGGGTCAACCGGAAAACCAAAGCAAATTGTCGTACAAAAATCGGCTATGATTGCTTCTGCCAAAGCAACAGGTTTGTATTTTAATTTGCAACCGAAAAACACTACTTTGTTATGTTTGTCCGCCAATTATATAGCTGGAAAAATGATGTTGGTTCGTGCCATCACTTTAGGATTGCATTTGGATACGATTGATCCATCTAGTACTCCTTTATTTTCTAAAAAGTACAATTTTATAGCGATGGTTCCTTTGCAAGTGGAAAAATCGTTATCAAAATTACATTTAGTTGATATACTATTAATAGGCGGTACAAAAGTGAGTTATACTTTGTCAGAAAGTATTTTAAAAACCAATTGCAATGCTTTTGAATCCTATGGCATGACGGAGACCATTTCGCATATTGCTATTAAAAAAATAGGAGTAAAGGCATTTAACGTTTTACCTAACGTAGCAATTTCTGTAGATAAAAGAAGTTGTTTGATGATTGAAGCATTAGAACTTTTTCATGAAAAAATTATTACAAATGATATCGTAGCAATCGTAAATACAACTCAATTTATCTTAAAAGGACGAATTGACAATGTAATTAATTCTGGAGGCATCAAAATTTTCCCTGAAGAAATAGAAGAAATGCTCGGAAAATTTATTTCTATTCCTTTTTTTATTGCCAGTAAACCAGATGAAATTTTAGGCGAAAAAGTAATTCTTGTACTTGAATCAACACCGTTTTCTATTGAAAATAAAACCTTTTCAGAATTGTCAAAATACCAAATTCCGAAAGAAATTCTTTTTTTAGAGGCATTTGAAAGAACAGAAACGAATAAAATCAATAGAAAGAAAACGCTAGAAAAATTAGTATAAAATATTACTTCTAGAAACGTTATTTTTTTTCAACCTTTATAAAAAACTGATTGGTTTTCACAGAAATGTCTTCCAATACCAATTTTTTATCCACTTTAAGTTCTTGATTTTCGGTGGTAGTTTGCAAACGCAATGGTTTTTCGTTAATGATAATATCAATCGGCATCTTGAAATCGGCATTAACATTTTCCCATTTATAATTCAGTTTATTACCAGATTTTGATAGTACTAATTTTGGAATTTTTGTAGTCGTTAAATATTGTTGAAATACAGAAGTTAAATCTAAACCACTTTCTTTGTTAAAAAAATCAATTACGGTTTTTGTATCAATAATTTGCTTTTTAAATGTTTCAGAGTAATTATATAAAAGTTTCCACCATCTTTCATCATCATTAATTATGTGACGAATTGTATTGAGTAATAAGGCACCTTTATAATACATATCGCCACTTCCTTCTCGGTTTACACCAAATTGCCCAATAATTGGACGGTCGTTTTGTACGTTTCTAGCTTGGCCATTTACATATTTTATAGCTTCCTCATATCCTTTGACACATTCAATAAAAACGGTTTCTGTATACGTTGTAAATCCTTCATGAATCCACATGTCGGCAATATCTTTGCTAGTTATACTATTTCCAAACCATTCGTGACCTGTTTCATGAATCGTAATATAATCGAAAAATAATCCTGCTCCAGTCCCAGATAAGTCCATTCCAAGATATCCTTTTTTGTACTTGTTGCCATAAGCCACAGCACTTTGGTGTTCCATACCTAAATAAGGCGTTTCCACTAATTTGTAACCATCATCAAAAAACGGATATTTTCCAAATTTCGATTGAAAGCAATTCATCATAGGTTTCACATCATTGTCAAAATGTTTTCGTGCGGTTTCTTCGTTATATCGCAATACATAATAATCTAAATCTAACTCTTCATAATTATCGTGAATATGTACATAATCTGCTACGTTTACTGTAATGTCATAATTATTAATTGGATTTTTTACTTCCCAATCCCAACGCGTATAGCCGTCTTTTAAATCCGTTGCACCTAAAAATCTTCCGTTGGAAACATTCATTAAACCATTTGGCACGGCTACTTTTATGCTAGCACCATTATCTGGTTCATCGGTTTGCGAATCTTTACACGGATACCATAAACTCGCGCCAGTTCCTTGCACAGCCACACCAATCCAAGGATTTTGTTTTTTATCTTTTGTAAATACAAAACCACCATCCCAAGGTGCATTTTTAGCTATGATAGGATTTCCAGAATAATTGAAAGTTATGGTTTGAGTTGTTCCTTTTTTTAATTCTTCAGGAAAATCAATGAAAACGGCATTGAAATCTCTTTTGTAATTTAAATTTTTATTTTGCCAAACAATTGATTCAATTTTCATATTTTCAAATAAATCTACTTGAATTTTAGATGTGTTATCGTCAACTTTAAAAATGATTTCATTGTTTCCAATAATCGATTTTTCGGTTGGATTAATTTTAATATCTAAATTATATCGTAATACATCATAACAAGTTCTTTCTTCACGAAGTCCGCCTTGAAGCGAATCTTTACGAGAAAAGTTTTGTGCTTTCATTTGACTGAAAACGAATAAGGAAATGGAAAATAAAAGTATTTTTTTCATACAGTTACAAATAAAAAATTATAATTACTATATTAAAATTTCATTTCAAAACGACAATATTGTTTTTTTTTTACTCCATACTGTAAACTAAACCTGGATTACGCCCAAATTAAATTTCTTCTCAATAGGCGCGTGGTTTGCCGCTTCAATTCCCATAGAAATCCATGTTCTGGTATCTAACGGATCAATGATGGCGTCAGTCCATAATCTGGAAGCCGCATAATAGGGCGAAACTTGAGCGTCATATTTAGCTTTTATTTTATCAAATAGTTCTTTTTCTTTGGCTTCATCTACCACTTCTCCTTTGTTTTTTAAGGAAGCGGCTTCAATTTGTGCCAATACTTTTGCAGCTTGCGTACCACCCATAACTGCCAACTCAGCACTTGGCCAAGCAAAAATTAAGCGTGGGTCGTAGGCTTTTCCGCACATGGCGTAATTTCCTGCACCATATGAATTTCCAACTACAACAGTAAATTTGGGCACAACAGAATTAGCAACTGCATTTACCATTTTGGCACCATCTTTAATAATACCACCGTGTTCCGATTTGCTTCCTACCATAAAACCCGTTACATCTTGTAAAAAAACTAAAGGAATTTTCTTTTGGTTGCAATTGGCAATAAATCGAGTCGCTTTATCCGCACTTTCAGAATAAATAACTCCTCCAAACTGAATTTCTCCTTTTTTTGTTTTTGAAACCAATCGTTGATTGGCAACAATTCCTACTGCCCAACCCTCAATTCTAGCATAACCTGTAATTATTGTTTGCCCGTAACCGGCTTTGTATTCATCAAATTCCGATTTATCAATTAATCGTTTGATAATTTCGTTCATGTCATATTGATCGGTACGTAGTTTGGGTAAAATTCCGTAAATATCTTTGGGTTCTAAAGCTGGTTTCACAGGCGTTTCTCTGTTAAATCCGGCTTTGTCATAATCGCCAATTTTAGAAACAATACTTTTTATTCTGTCTAAAGCAGCTGCATCATCTTTAGCTTTAAAATCGGTAACACCTGAAATTTCACAATGTGTGGTAGCGCCACCAAGTGTTTCATTATCAATGGTTTCTCCAATTGCGGCTTTTACTAAATAACTTCCCGCTAAGAAAATACTTCCAGTTTTGTCTACAATTAGAGCTTCGTCACTCATAATTGGCAAATAGGCGCCACCTGCCACACAACTTCCCATAACAGCAGCAATTTGCGTAATTCCCATGCTACTCATTATGGCATTATTTCTAAAAATTCTGCCGAAATGTTCTTTATCTGGAAATATTTCATCTTGCAAAGGCAAATACACTCCTGCAGAATCTACCAAGTAAATAATTGGTAAACGATTTTCCATGGCAATTTCTTGCGCTCTTAAATTCTTTTTTCCGGTAATTGGAAACCAAGCACCAGCTTTTACAGTAGCATCATTGGCTACTACAATACATTGTTTTCCTTTAATATATCCAATTTTTATAACTACACCACCAGAAGGGCAACCACCGTGTTCTTCATACATGTTTTCTCCAACAAATCCGCCAATTTCTATGCTTTTAGCTTTGCTGTCTAATAAGTAATCAATACGTTCACGAGCCGTCATTTTTCCTTCGGCATGTAATTTATCAATACGTTTTTGTCCGCCACCTAATTTTACTTTCGCAAATTTTTGTAGCATATCTGAAACCAATAGTTTATTATGGTCTTCGTTTTTATTGAAATTAATATCCATGTTGTTATAAATCTAATTCAAAGGTTTGTCTAAATAATTCAATATTAGGATTTAACTCCTTAAAATGTTGGTATTTTTCTTCGTTGGTATATATTACTTTTGGTTTATAGGTTTCTATAACGGTAATTTTTATTTTGATATCGTAATTACGTAAATTGGTTTTTAAGTAACTAATTAAATCCGAATTGGTATTTTCAAAATCTTCTTTCGAACCTTGATTTGGGAATTCTAACAAAATATTTGTTCCCATTAAAACGGGTTTACTCAATCGCATATAACTTGCAAATAACTTTTTTCCTTTGGTCTCCAGAATTTCTACGTATTCGTTCCAGTGTTGTATCGCATCTTCTTGTGTGAAAGCATCGGCTAAATGTTCTCCAAAAGCTAAAGTTTCTGTTTTTGCTAAATTAGAAACGTCTGCTTTTTGTTTTAACCCTTTGATAGACAATGAAGAAACTCTTTTGCTATTTTCAATTGTAGGCGTATATTTTTGTTGAATTTGTTCGATTATCACTTCAACTTTTTCTTCCACATTTGGAATTTCTTCTTTTGATACAACTATTATTTCAGTTTCTGAAACAACTTGTGGTTGATTTAAAATGGTTGAAAATTGAATTTCTTTCGATTTGTGAAAGACATTTGATGGAATTATAAAGTATTTAGCTTTTTTTTTTCGGCATCATGTGTTAATGAAGCCAATTGCATAAGCGTAAGTTCTACAAACAATCGTTGGTTTTGACTCACTTTGTATTTTAAATCACATTCATTTGCAATAGAAATACCGTTTAATAAAAACTCTTGGGAAGCTTTTAGAGCCTGAACTGCAAATTCTTGTTGGGTTTGTTCGCTAACTTCTAATAATGAAAGTGTTGCTGGATTTTTACAAACTAATAAATCTCTGAAGTGAGAGGCTAAACCTGCAATAAAATGATGTCCGTCAAATCCTTTCGCTAAAATATCGTTATACGTTAAAAGTAATTGTGGAATGTTATTTTCTAAAATTAAATCGGTAACTTTTATATAATAATCGTAATCTAAAACGTTTAGGTTTTCAGCAACAGCTTGACGTGTTAAATTATTTCCACAATACGAAACCACTCTATCAAAAATAGATAACGCATCTCGCATGGCACCATCAGCTTTTTGAGAAATAATTCGTAAAGCTTCTTCTTCAAACTGAACATTTTGATTTTGAGCAATTTCCATTAAATATTCTTTTGTGTCATTTACTGTAATTCGTTTAAAATCGAATATTTGACAACGAGACAATATAGTAGGAAGAATTTTGTGCTTTTCTGTAGTTGCTAAAATGAAAATAGCATGCTTTGGAGGTTCTTCTAATGTTTTCAAAAAAGCATTAAATGCCGAAGCAGAAAGCATATGCACCTCATCTATAATGTATACTTTATATTTTCCGGTTTGCGGAGGTATTCTTACTTGGTCGATAATACTTCTAATGTCATCAACACCATTATTAGACGCAGCATCTAATTCAAATACATTAAAAGAGAAATCTTCATTGGGATCATCATATCCTTCCTGGTTGATTTTTCTGGCTAATATTCTGGCACAAGTTGTTTTTCCAACACCACGAGGCCCGGTAAAAAGCAATGCTTGCGCTAAATGGTTGTTTTCAATAGCATGCAACAAAGTATTCGTAATAGCAAGTTGCCCAATAACATCTTTAAATGTTTGAGGTCTGTACTTTCTTGCTGATACTATAAATTGTTCCATACTAAAATATTGATAGCAAATATAGATTTAAAATGTGAAATCTCAAAAGTGAAAAGTGAAAAGTTATTAAAAAATTATGGGCGATCAATTTGACAACATAGATAGAAGAAATTATTTAAATTTTAAGATTTTCTAGCATCTTTGTTTTTAATATAAATCAGAAAATCATTTTAATTATAAAAAACTGCGAACTTTAAATTACCTTTGCCATGCAGACCGCCTTATCGCTTCGATTCATCGGGGAGGAAAGTCCGGACACCAAAGAGAAGCATAACGGGTAACGCCCGTCTGCCGATTACTATCGGTAAGGACAAGTGCAACAGAAAGTATGTACAGGTTAAGCTGTAGTGAAACCAGGTAAACTCTATGCGGTGAAATTTCAAGTATATCAGCATTTAAGGATTTCTCGTCCGTTGTTGAAGGGTAGAAAGATGGATTCCGCGAGTAATTTCGGAACTAGATAAATGATAAGGCTCCAATTTTATTGGAGACAGAATCCGGCTTACAGGTCTGCTTTTTTTTTAAATTGTTAATAATTAATTTTAATTACTTAATATCTTTTTTACGACTTAACCTTAAGTTAATATTAGAGTATTAATTTTGCTATGAAATTTTAACAATAATAAAAAATGGCTTTAAAAGATATTTTAAATTTTTTCTCTCCTAAGGACAAAACTTTCTTCCCTTTATTTGAACAAGCAACAAACAAATTATCCAAACTTTCAGAATTTTTACACGAAGCTACCAATGCTACTAAAACAGATAGAGAGGTTTATTTTACAAAAATTGATGAGCTAGCTGAAAATATTGAAAAAATTTCTCATACCATGAATTTAGAGTTAAGTAAAAACTTTATTACTCCTTTTGATAGAGAAGATATTCATGCATTAATGACAAGGATCGAAGATGTTTCAAGTAATTTACAAGAAGCGTCGAATAGACTTAGATTGTATCAAGTTGAAAAAATCAGTAAATCTATCAGAAAGATAACCGAAATTAATCTTGAAGCTTGTAAACTTATTACAGAGTCTGTAACAGAGTTAAAAGAAATGAAAGATTTTAAAAATGTTTTTGAAAGTGTAAAGAAAATAAACAAATTAGATAGAAAATCAGATTCTGT
>NZ_JBIPMS010000064.1:0-9602 GCF_044368995.1 Flavobacterium sp.
CTGTTCGCCAAATGGGTATAAACTTCTATCAATGTTTTGAAGGTTATAAATTGCGCGAAGGCATCGCAAATAGATACTAACTGTTGATGGACTTTTGCCATCCTTCAGCATCTTGCTTTCATATTTTTGAAGCAGGTCGGGTGTAATTTCGGCAAAGGTTAAATCCTTCCTAAATTCAGAAATGCTCTTATTCGCGTATTCATAGCAGTCGGCTGTTCCTAATTTATTATCCAACCTCAACCGCTCAATATTTTTCTCAAATGCGAATGATACACTGCTTCGTGTATTACGCTGCTCCAAATAGCTTTCTTCAAAAGAACTGAAAGTGAAAACTGGTAAGATGCTTATTGCGTCAACTGCTTTTGTTAAACACTTGTTAATTTTTGAATATGCATCTTTCTGTTCCTCGTTTTTAACAGCACTCTTTTTCGTGCTCATTACCGTTTCGAAATCTTCAGCGCTCAATTCAACACCTGTAGAAAAGTATTTCCGCTTATCCATAAAAGTAACACGAATTTTCACCGAGCACTTACCGTTCCGCTTTGGTCTTAACGTATCAATGTAAATGATTGCTTGTGCTTTGTTTATTATGGATTTCATTTTTTGTAACGGTTTTGTAACGCAAAAGTAGCAAAACAACCATAAACAAACAAATATTAAATATTAATAAAATCTTCTGTAATGCTTTATTTTAATGGGGTTGTATTATTGTTTTTAGCTATTTATTATTTGCTTGTTTTGTGGTTTGCTCTTGACTGGCAGGCAAGAGGTGACCGGTTCGAATCCGGTATTCTCCACCAATAAAATAAGGGGCTACAGCGATGTGCCCCTTTTATATTTTTTGAATTGTAACAGATTTGTAACGCGAATCTCTGCTTAGCATTAAAATTAAGAGTGTATAATTGATGCAATACCTATTGTGAAAAAACTTTAGTTTTACAATTCTAATATTCAAAATATGGCTCAAGAATCGAATAATTACAATAAGCTACTACTCATAGTAATAGCCTTAGGAATCTTCATTTGCGCTTTTTTCTTATTCGATAATTTTAGAGATAAGCAAAGAGTTAAAAATGCAATTGAAAAAGCTAATGAGGATGCAATTACAAAAATTGAAATAGATGCGGCTGTCGCTGAAAATAGGAATAAGCGAGAAGGGAATGAGAAGATAAAAAGTATTAAGAAAAATATAGAATTCTTAAAATCTGGTGAGATTTGTAAGGGCTCAGTAAAGCCAAAATTGCATCAGTGGGTTTTTAATAATATTTCGAAAGAAGCATTGCTAATTTTGAATGAGAATGAATATTCATCCATGGGTTTAAATTATAGCCCTGAAGGAATATGCACAATTAATGCTGTTAACCAGAATTTAGGAGCGATTTATACAAGATACGCAAAAGAAAGCGAGGTTGAAAAAACGATTAGTTCAGTTGAAATGATGTTAAAATAGGAGATTTGTAAAATCTAACTAAAAGAACATCATTGCCATTGTTGCTCCAATACCAACTAAAACCAATATAGCGCAACCCGAAGACGATGCTAATGGCTGCCCAGTTAGAGTATTTGAAATGTGCCCTTGAAAATTGGTTATGCCTTGAGCACAAGACGATGAACTTGCTTTTGATGTTACGTCGGGTGTTACTCTAAAATTTAATTCCGTTTTACTTTCAGATATTTCGCTTAGACTTAAATTGAATTGTAGCGAGTTAATACCTAATTCAAAAAATTGGTAAGTCCCCATTATTTCATTCAAATTCTCTTTTTTATGGGGGTATTTTGTGCTTTTTTGGGCAAGAATGCTGTTTATAGCTTCTTTTACTTTTGCAATTGGAAAGTCAATTGTTACTTTTTGTTCCGCGAAATGATTTGAAGACATAATTTTATTTTTTTCAAATGTATTAAACCATTTTTATAAATACTATGTGTTTACTACATTTTTGCTGTCAATTGAACTATAATCTATAATTGCTGTAGCAGTTTCAAATACCTTTTTGTTGGCTTTCCTAAATATGTCTTTTTGAAATTCTTGCTATAAATTTGCTCGTAAATTTGCTCAGATTTGAATATTGTACTAAACATCAAACTGTAGTATCTATCTTTTTTCGAGCAAGTTTGCTTTTGATACATTGCACCGCTGAACGCTGAACGGTGTTGAAAATATGTGTTTGCTAAATATAGCTTTCTGCAGCGCTTGCCAGTTATAGGGCAAATGAAATACCAAACAAGCCCCTTCCCTAAATTAGAAGGAACAGAAACAAGTTGCACCTCATACTTAATTAAGGTTTCATTGCATTTGTAATTAAAAAAAATTCGAGGTGCTTCGCTTTCGGTGTTTACTAATATTGAAATGCTTCCTGTTTTCTTGCCGTATCGTTCCCAGCTAATTGTTCCGTGTTTCGATTCATTCGGTTTCATGTAACCGTGCTTTGTCAAAAATGGAATACCGATGTTTTTTAGTTCGTCTATTAGTATCGGAAATGTTGAGGGCTTTGGCATCTGAAATTACTCAATCAGGATAATATTCAATAGTTCGTTCTGTGATTTGGTCTAAGATGAAATTATTGTACTTTATTCTCTTAGTCCAGTTGTTTAAATAGTCGTATTCATATTTATAGTAAGACCCCAATACCTCATCATTTTTGAAATTTTTCGATTCGGATAAATACCAAAAAACATTTAAATCTTCTGTCATATTTCCAAAGTTATCATATTTGTATTCATCTATTTGTGTTAAATTGAAATCAGGATAACGGTAGTATTTCGTCTCTATTCTGTTTCCATAATAGTCATATTTGTAAGTGTGTTTTCTTGAATAAATATCAGGATTGCTTGAATCGTCCCAAAAATCACTTAATTCATTTCCCTTTTCATCATAAACAACAGTTATTCGATGACTTAAATTTCCAAATTTATTTAGACATCTTGTTTCAATTTTATTACCCCTGATATCAAATTTGTTAAAATATATTTTACTTACTTCCCCATTTTCTTTATACTTTCTTGTCTCAATATTATTTCCATAATCATCATATTCATTTTTTGTTTTTCCTGATAATTTACCACAGAAATAAATTGTAATTTCAGTTAAATTGTTCTTTAAGTCATATTTGTAGATTTTTAAAGAATTACTCTCTTTGGATTGAAATATACTTTGTTCAATTATCATCCCCTCATTATTATACTTATTTTTAGTTATAACAACGGGTTCTTTAAAGTCTAAAAAAAGTTCATGTTTTTCAGTTTCATTTCCATTGATATCATACTTGAAGGTGAACTTGCGTATTAAAGTATCTTTTTTTACCTCACCAAAGTAGTCAACCGCAGCAAATGTTGTTTCCTCAAGAAAACTAACTTTCCCCTTTAAAATTTTCTTCTCAAGTGCGGTTTTCTCACTTTCTTGTCCATTAACATTAAAGACAAAAATTATTAATAGTGAAATACTTAGTATTAATCTTGTCATTTTGGGATAGCTTTTGTACAAAGATATTTTTTTCTGAAATTGAAACCTAAATTACTAAGGAACTTGCCATTTCGCCCCGTTACTTTCTGTTTCGTTTATAGGTTCGCCCTGCGTATGCGTTACGCTTTCAACTTTTGGCAATACATAAGGAATGAGCTTGCAAATTATATTCAACCGTTGCACTGGGTCAAGTTCTTTGAGCGTGTCGGGTAGGCTTGTGATTTCCTTTTGTATCATTTCTTTGAGCGTGTCCCGAATATTTCCTGTCAATGGTTTATTGTGTTCAATTTTCGGCTTTTCATTTTTCAGTTTTTCGGTTTGGCTTCTAAGCAATTTTTGAATTTCGCTTGTATCTATATCGTCAAATTCTGAATTATTCAAATACCTGCTAACCCAACCATTAACAAATAATTTTTGGTCAATTGTTAAATTCAGTTTATCTGTTTCAGCTGCATATTCCTGAACTGCTTTTAATGGGGTTCGATGTTGATTTTGAAATATATCTAATGAAATGCTGAACAACCTCAACGGTATTTCAGGGTTCTCAAAATTACCTTGTTGCATTACCTCGCAAAGTATTTCACGGGTGTAACTGTTCCAATGTTCATTTTTCGTTTGAAAGTATCTTTCAAGCACTTCTATTTCACTTGCATTCATGTTGCTTCAAATTAATTGTTAGTATCTGTTTAAGTTCCTGTAATCGATTAAGATAAGGTAAGAAGGTGCTTTTGCCGTTGTTCGCTTTTACTGTTGCTATATTGGTTTCTATGAATGAAGAACAATTTGAGATTTTTTTACAACTGTTAAGTATTACGGGCTGGGTAGGCAATTCAATGCTTTTGAAATAGTTCTCAAGTTCTTCAATTTCCTGCTCCCAGCATTCGGGTTTTGGGTGCTCATGTTCACTAAAATATTCAATAGATGTGGGGTGCTCAAATTTTGCACTTTTAAAAATTGCTTGAACAGTTTGAGGTGGGTTGGGGTATTCGGATTTTCGTTCGGTGAAATCTTCTAAATTTAGTTTTATCAAATAGTCGGCAATGTCAAGTTGTTGCATTCTTTCTGCTTCGGTTGCTTTGAGTTCCAATAAATCAAAAACGTTAAATTTTGCAATGTGAGAAAGTTCATTTGCCTTGCTGCTCCATTTTTCAAATCCGTCAATGTCGGGGAATAGCACAACCGTTCGTCCTTTCAGCACACTGCATTTTTCAGCGCTCAACCCTTCTTTGCTGCCAGCTGCCAGCCAAATAAATTGAGGTCGGTAAATGCTGGCAATAACAGCCGTTTTTTCACTTTCAACAATTGCAACAGGTTTCGTTTTATCAATTAGCAGGTGTTCGCCAAAGAAGCATTGTTTGAAATCTGCAATTTTCAAAGCCGAATGCACCCAATAGACGGGTGGAAAATTTGTCTTATTCCTTTTACAGTCTTCCCCAATTATAGAATCAACTGAATCGATTATTTCATATTGAATTATTTTGCCAGTTCGGACTTTGCCTTTTATATCAATCTGCCAAAATACAGTTGCACCGTCCCAATGTTTTGATGTACCAATAAAATAATCTCTTATCAAATCGCTGGCAATCTTAAAACCGAACAAGCTAATGAGAAATTTAACAAAGTGGTTTTTTTCGTGGTCGGTTAAACTTGCTTTGAAATCCTCATCAGGAATAAACGAAATAGGCTTTGCTTTTGTCGCAATAGGTCGGGGGGTGTATTGATTGAACTGTAGTGTGTCAAATGGAATATTGTTCTCTTGAAAATATTGTTTTGGTGTATAATGGTTTCCGCAATTACTTTCACGGTCGCACCTGCCAACGGTGGGGTGAACGTGTTTACCTGTTACCGTATCAATATACAGCGAAAATTTTTTAATCTGTTGGCAATTAGGACAAGTGTAACGAGAATTGATTCCTGCCTTATACGGCTCTAAAATGTAGCGGTGTTTACTCATAATTTATTTTTTAACGTAACAAGTGTAACACCTGTAACGGAGTGTTACAGATGTTACAATGTGTTACAGTCTTTTAAAATTCTACTAACTTTCATGTGAGAAATACCCAATTCAGCTGCAACTTCCCGAAGGCTTCTACCTTGCCGTTTTAGTTCACCTACCTTTTCGTTAAGGTTTTCTTTATCTTTTTCGGTGTGTTGCTTCAAGTGCTCCCATTCTTTACCGAAATTCACAAATTCAAACAATAAGAAATTAAGGGGCTTATCAATTTGACAAACACAAACATTTTCAGCATCGTAAATCTGTTCAGTATTCCGTTGCTTAATTTGTTTTAAGTATCTTAAATTTTTGTCGCTATGGCTTTCACCGATAGAAAAACAACTATCACAAAAGTTAATTAACATCTTACTACCTTGTAAATCATTTCGGGTAATTGGTTTTGATAAATCCCTTTTGGGTGTGTGTGCAAGTGCTAATATTGAAAGTCCGTACTTATTTTTCAATGCCTTCAAATGCTTCATTAATGGCAATGCATCTTTCGCTCTTTCTGTTTCATTTTTCAGGTAAGTAAGATTATCAATAATTAAAATTTTTGCACCTGTATCAGTAATACTCTGCTCCAATGAATAGTTCAGATAATCCTCAAATGTTTGAGTTTCGGGTATATTGGCATCAGGATTTATTTCAACCCGAACAAAGTTGTTATCAAAATTGTAATGCTGTTCGTACCTTTTTTCGATATCATTTTTTATAGAATACCTTCCTTCAAATTGCTTTTCAGTTAACTCGAAATCAAAATATAAAATCAGTTGTTTTGGAGTTTCTAATTTAAAACCACTAATCTGTTCACCCTTACTTATACTATTACCAATTTGAACAGCTAAAATTGACTTCCCTAAATTGGTGTCTGCAAATAATATACATAGTTCTTCTTCAAACCAAAATTCACCAAAAAGCATTTGCGGAATAGGTCGGTTTTTAGCTTGTTCAATCCAACGGCTGGCAGTTTTTACGGTGAACAGTCCTTTGCTTTCTTTATCTTCATTGACTTGCTTCAAAAGTTGTTCAACTTCGTTTATAATATCCTTAGCACCTATGCCATATTTATCAAATTCAAAATTTGTATCTAATTCCATATCAAAACAGATTTAAGATTGAGTAAATAAATTTGTATCGGTGGTGTAGTACCCAGCACAATGTTTCGATACTTTACAAAGCCCCTGTTCCAATAACTGTATATTATCAGTCTTTTGCCATTCAGCAACGTAACGGCAAATATTTGCCCTCAAAATACCCGTTTCAAAAGATACCATTAACATAGTCGAGGGCTTACGTTTGAATGCTTCAAATACCTGTTTCATTTGCGCCTCAAAATGTTTATCTTTTCCCCGTCTATTAGGAAAAGAATTGCAGGGGGTGTTCAATGTCTTAACCATTGTAACCCCCTTTTTTTTTCAGGGACGTGTCGGCTTCGTTGACAATTTCAACCGATGTTTTTTTTCTGCCTTGCTTCAAAAAATTGTTGATTTCAGATTTTAAAAACCTCAACTTTTTGCCGCCCTTATGCACGGGAATTTTACCTGCGTTCACCCAGCCGTAAACTGTCGGCTTGCTGGGTTTGTCAGGGTGGTAATGACAAAGTTCATTTAAGTCTAACCAACAATCTGTTTCGGTTGGTTGTTCGTTACTCTTTTCAAGTAACAGCCTTTTGATTTCGCTTATTTCATTGGTAAGTTGCGAAAATGCTTTTGGCAATGTTTCAAGGGTCAAGCCCTCTGTTAAATTTTCCATTGGTTACATTATTAATTAATAATGCTGCAATGTTATCTGCGTGTTCAGGTCGGCTACAATGCTGTTTTAATTCAGGTATTGTAACAGCATAAGGTTTTTAATATTTATTGTAATTTTTAGTTCGGGGTTGAACTACTTTTTGTATTTGCCCATTCTCTATTGTAATCAATGGACTTTTGCAAGGGTAATAATTTCGGGAAATTGTTTTTTCAACTGTATCATAGACAAAATCTTTCACCGTATCATTTTGAGTGTAGGTAAAGTTCGAAATAATCCAATTAATCAAATCTTGCTTTTGACAGCCTGTAATAAAATCGTGTTCAATTAGTTTCTTAAAAGTGTCGGAAAGCCTATTCCCATGTCCTTTGAATAGCATTTTATTAGTGGCTTTTCTTCCTGTTTCAATTACCATTTTTAGTTCAGTTTGTTGTTCAACGCTAAAAAAATCTTTTATAATATCGAATACAATTTGCACGGCTTCGGGTTTCAATACAGGTTTCAATTCAATCGTTTCATGTTCTTTTTTCGTTTGTTGTGGTTGCATGTGGTGCTCGTAATTCTCAAATGATGCAAACTGTTCGGGGTATTCAATTATTAGCTCCCTAACCTTATTCACTAATCCTGAATAGTAGCCATATTCCTCAATTAATTCGTGAGTTAAAATGGAGGGTTCTACGTTTTTCACATAAACCCAACCTTTACCCTTGCCATGCTGAACATGAAAATATTTCATGTGAATATCTATTATAAACTGTTTAGCATTTGGACTGTATATTATGGTCGGTGAAACCATTATTTTATTTTCAAAAAATTGTTCGCCTCTTTTATATCCTTTAATATAAGTCATTAGGAATTCCCAGCAGTTTATTGCGGTTTCTGTTTGGGTATCTAAATTTTTAACTGGCAGTTCAATTGATATTAAAATAACAGTTAATTGTGGGTTGTATATTTTAACTGTTTCTGTTCCTGCTTTTACTTTAAAAAAACCATGTTTTTCAATTTCCCGTTGGAAACCTATGTTGTCAAGTTTGGTTTTTTCCTGTTCCCAAAAATTTGAATTTATTAGATACCTATCATTTAAGGGGTCACCTTTCAAATTTTGAATATAATCCATTACTTCAATCTCTGCATTGTATAATTCAGTTTCAGTGGGGTCTATAGGTGTTACCCTTTTTTTTGTGAGGTATTTTTCGGTTTGCAATTTCAAATGCGTTACCGTAAAACTGTGAAATTTGTCCAATGTAGCATTGGGGTATAGTTTAAAATATCCAACCTTATGGATTTCATACCTTGTTTCAATGTCGGCTTCTATGTAGTCGGCAAGTTCTTTATGGTTCATTTGTTACTATTGTTGAGGTTTGTTTCGGCAAGCAGGTTTTTTATAAATTGGTACGTCAAAACAACGCTTTCACGCTGTTCTTTATCGTCTGCAATATCTGAACATAGGTAAGCATGAAACATTTGCTCTAAATCGTTCAACGGGCTTGCTTCCTTTGAGTAGTAAATTAGATTTTCAAGTGCTTTGCTGGTTTCCATTGTGTATGTGCTTAGTTAGCTTTTCTGAATCCTATTGTTAATACGTCTGTTTCTTTTTGAATGTGTTCCTTTTCAAAGCTATCTAAGTAGCTTTCTGTAATATCTACGGAACTATGCCCCAATAATTCACTTATCATTTCAATTTTAGCACCTGAACGCTTCAGGACGGTAGCAAAACTATGCCTTGCAAAGTAGGTTGTTACGTCTCTATTCAATCCTAATTCAGTGCAAATTCGCTTAATGTACAAATTGATAATTTTAGTCAATTGCTTGTATGCAGCACGTTCATTTTCAGCGCTCATTTGGGGCTTTAGGTGCGGAAAAATGTAAGCATCTTTTGAAATGGACGGTTGCCCCCACTTTTTTAAAATTTCCATTGTTTCAGGCTTCAATGCAACAGAAATCAATTTGCTTTCTTTTCTGCTTCCCTGCGTTTTGGCTCTGTTATAATTGAGCATTTGCCCGTCTATGTTGCTCCACTTCAATAAACAGAAATCTTTTACATTCATCCCATTGCATAAGTATAGGAACAGCCAGTAATCTTTTGCCATTTCCTTAGTACTTCCTGCAGGCGCCTCGTAGTTGTAAATTTTAGCTATTTCTTCAATGGTAAGCGCCTTCTTTATATTTCGACTGGTAGGCATCGAGTACTTGCTTTTCTGTTCGCCAAATGGGTATAAACTTCTATCAATGTTTTGAAGGTTATAAATTGCGCGAAGGCATCGCAAATAGATACTAACTGTTGATGGACTTTTGCCATCCTTCAGCATCTTGCTTTCATATTTTGTAAGCAGGTCGGGGGTGATTTCGGCAAAGGTTAAATCCTTCCTAAATTCAGAAATGCTCTTATTCGCATATTCA
>NZ_JBIPMS010000065.1:0-9597 GCF_044368995.1 Flavobacterium sp.
TACAAAAACTTATGGCGTAGGAAAGGGAATGGCAGCAGATTTAAAATATATCGAATTATGTGCCAGACAAATTGCACGAGTAGCTAAAACTGATAAAATTGTTGTTGAAAAATCGACTTTACCAGTACGAACCGCTCAAGCTATTAAAGATATTTTGGACAACACTGGAAACGGTGTAAACTTTCAAATTTTATCGAATCCAGAGTTTTTAGCAGAAGGAACAGCTATTGAAGATTTATTTGCTCCTGATAGAGTACTAATTGGCGGAGACACTACAGTTGAAGGACAAGAGGCCATACGTAAATTAGTTGATGTATATGCAAATTGGGTAAACAAAGATCTTATTTTGACGACAAATGTATGGTCTTCTGAATTGTCAAAATTAACAGCAAATGCTTTCTTGGCGCAACGCGTTTCTTCAATTAATGCGATGAGTGAATTGTGTGAAAAAACAGGTGCTGATGTAAATGAAGTAGCCAAAGCCATTGGTTTAGATAGTAGAATTGGCTCTAAATTTCTAAAATCATCAGTAGGTTTTGGTGGTTCTTGTTTTCAGAAAGATATTTTAAACTTAGTGTATATCGCTAAATCATACGGGTTAAATGAAGTTGCCGATTATTGGGAACAAGTAATTATTATGAATGACCATCAAAAGCGACGTTTTTCAAGTAATATTATTGGTACACTTTACAATACAGTTTCGGGTAAAAAAATCGCTTTTTTAGGATGGGCTTTTAAGAAAGACACAAACGACACAAGAGAATCTGCTGCCATTTACGTAGCAAATGATTTAATAAGTGAGCGCGCAAACATTGCAGTTTTTGATCCTAAAGTAAAAGAAAAACAAATACTTTCGGATTTAAATTATCTAGAATCTCGTTCAGAAGAGGAAAATAAAAAGTACATATCAGTAGAAAATAATGCTTATGACGCTTGTAAAAAGGCACACGCCATAGCCATTCTAACAGAATGGGACGAGTTTAAATCCTACGATTGGCAAAAAATATATGACAATATGCTAAAACCTGCTTTTGTTTTTGACGGAAGAAACTTATTAAACAAAGCAGCATTAGAAAAAATAGGTTTCATTTATCAAGCTATTGGCTCATAAATTATGTTTTTTAATTCCCTTCATTTTGCTGTTTTTTTACCAATAATTTTTATTTTATATTGGTTTGTTTTTAATAAAAATAAATCGTGGCAAAATAGTTTATTAATTATTGCAAGTTATTATTTTTATGCTTGTTGGGATTGGCGTTTCCTTTTTTTATTAGTCTTTTCAACCCTTTTAGATTATTTTTCAGGTATTCAAATCGAAAAAAGCAAATCAGTCACCGAAAGCAAATTCTGGTTTTGGTTGAGTATAATAATCAACTTGGGATTTTTAGGTATTTTTAAATATTACAATTTTTTTGCCACTTCATTCACCGAATTAATCAATGGTTTTGGATTTCAAGTAAATCCAGTATTAATAAATGTAATTTTACCTGTCGGAATTTCGTTTTACACCTTTCATGGCTTATCATACGTTATCGATATTTATTACAAACGCATAAAAGCAGAAACAAATTTCATTGATTATTCGCTTTTCGTAAGCTATTTTCCATTATTAGTTGCCGGACCTATTGAACGAGCCACGCATTTATTGCCTCAAGTAAAGGTAAAACGAGTATTTAATTACGAAAAAGCCAAAGAAGGCGTTCATCAAATTATTTGGGGATTGGTAAAAAAAGTAGTAATTGCCGATTCTTGTGCTTTATACGCAAACGAAGTTTTTAATCATCAGGAACAAATGAATACGTTGTCCTTATTGTTGGGTGCAATTTATTTTGCATTTCAAATTTATGGCGATTTTTCAGGATATTCAGATATTGCTTTAGGTACTTCAAAATTATTTGGCATTGATTTGTTGAAAAACTTTAATTTTCCCTATTTTTCAAGAGATATTGCCGAGTTTTGGCGACGCTGGCACATTTCATTATCTTCATGGTTTAGAGATTATTTATACATTCCGTTAGGTGGTAGCAAAGGCGGAAAATGGATGCAAGTTCGTAATACATTTATTATCTTTTTAGTAAGTGGTTTTTGGCATGGTGCTAATTGGACTTTTATTGTTTGGGGTTTGCTTAATGCCATTTACTTTTTGCCCTTATTGTTGTTAAATAAAAACAGAAATAATTTAGAAGACATTCATTTTAAATGGAATTTTAACGGATTTAAAACGCTTTTTCAGATAATTATTACTTTTTCAATGACCACTTTTGCTTGGATATTTTTTAGATCAAAATCTATTTCCGATGCTATTTTGTATATAAAAAACATGTTTACCAATTTAAATTTTGATGCTCAATTTTTAAACAACGAGCGTTACGCTCCAGAATTAGTATGGTTAATTGGCGTTTTTGTATTATTTGAATGGTTTCATAAATACAAAACAGAACCCATTTCTGGTAAATATGAAAACTTAAAATTATTGTTTTGCATTTTAGCTATTTTAGCATTGGGTGTTTTTTCAGATTATAAAGAATTTATTTATTTTCAGTTTTAATTTATGAAAAAATTTGTGAAATACATCCAAAAAATAGCAATTTTGCTTATGGTATGCACTTTTATTTTGGATTTTATTTATACAAAAACATATAGTAATTGCATTCCAAGAACAAAATTTCAGTATTTGCGATTACAAAAAAATAAAAGTTTTGATTATATTTTTTTAGGTTCGTCTAGAGTCGAAAATTCTGTAGTTTCTAATTTAATTGAAGAAAAAACAGGCAAGACTTCAATAAATTTAGCCATGCAAGGATCTAATTTATCAGACATTCATTTTATTCAAAAACTATTAAAAAGTTATAATATTAACTACAAAAAAATTTTCATACAACTTGATGGTGCTTTTTATACCCCAAACGATTTTTCTATAATAGTTAATTATGAATCAGCTCCATTTATCAACGAAAATATTGAAATTTCTAATTTTTTTAAGTTAAGTAATGCACAACAATTTTGGGAATGTAAAAATATTCCATTTTATAAGTATATTTATTTTTCAAGTAAATTGGGATTTAGAGAATTTGCAGCCAGTTTATTTAGTATTGAAAAGCATCAATTTTCAAAGGGTAAAGGTTATTTTCCATTAAAAAATAGTTTCAAAAAAACTAAATTAGATTTTGATCAACCTATTAATAAAAATTGTTTTTTAGATTCTATAGTTAATTTTAATAAAAGCAATAAATTTAATTGTGTTTTTTATACGTCTCCATTTAGAATTAACTCAAAAAATGAACTAAATAAGTTAAATCAATTAGTGTCAAAATTGCCAATGTCTCATAATTTTTCAACAATTTTGCAAAATGATAATTATTTTCAAGACAATTATCATTTAAACCATAAAGGCGCTCTTATTTTTACTTCTATTTTAATTGAAAAGCTAAAATTATAAAATGAAACGTTTTTTTAAACTTGCAGTTCTTTTTGCTTTTATACTTTTTATTGCTTCATTGTTGTTAGATTTTATTTTTACTTCAATAATTTCTAAATCATCTGAACGAAATAAAGTTGAAAATGTAATCCATTCTTTTGGTAAAAAATATGATGTCATTATTATGGGAACCTCTCGTGCCAACAACCATTTTGTTACTGGTTTGTTCGAGAAAAAAGGGTTAAAATCGTTTAATTATGGTATTAGTGGTTCGCATTTATTCGAAACATCTTTGTTGTTAAAAGTAATGATTACAAACAAATTTCAAATTAAGAATCTTATCCTAGAAGCTGATTTGAGTATTTGTAATGAAAAAAGAGACGAGGGAACTACGGCTCGTTTTATGCCATATATTCACACAAATACTATTATAAAAGAACATTATAAAAACGAATCAGATTTTAAAAAACTCTTTTTTTTACCTTTTTACAGATATATAAAATTTGATACAAAAATTGGCTTTAGAGAAGTATATGAAGTCCTTGATGATAAACCCACTAATACACTATACAATAAAGGATATTACCCTTTAATTTCAAACAACAAAGGGAGCATGAAAAATGATATTTCTACCTTAAAAGTAATTCGAAATACATATTACGAAGAAATTAAAAAAACTTGTAAACTAAATAACATTAACTTAATTGTTGTGATGACGCCCATGTGTCAAAACACAAAAGGGTTGGATTATTTTGAGAATGTAAAAAAGCAATACCCTGAAATCTATAATTTTGAAAATACCATAACAAATGATCGTTATTTTGCTTCTTGTGGACATTTGAATAACGAAGGTGCTATTATGTATACAAACCATGTTATAAAAACATTTTTTAAGTAGCATATTTACCCAGTTTTTTTTTGTTTTTTTAGACTTGATTTCTATTCTAAAACATTAAAATGCTACTTAATTTTTCATTTTTTGCAAATTTTATTTTAAATTTTTGTATGCTCTAAATGCTTACTAATCAATATGATTATGCTTAAATTTAATTCACATTTCCCCCCTAAATAAATGTTAATTACTTGATATTCAGAAAAATAATAAAAAATGTTGTATCTTTGCTGAGTTAATTCATTAGGTGTGGTCTGATTTATGTCAATCAATCACAATGTAAAAAGTTAATTTTTTTGCCCTTTTGAGAAATAAATTTACATGAGAAATGACATTTTTTATTTTGGAGTTGCCATTGCATTTATTGCTATAATTAGTTCTGGTTTTAGTGCATTTAAAGAGGAGTCTGTAACAGGATTTCATATCGATGATTCGGAAGTTTACGAGTATCGAGTACCTTCAAAAGATGAATCGATTAAGTTGAATTTTTCTATACCTTATACAGGAAATACTTTTATCGGTTTTACGCAAGCCCTTGGCGTCAAAGAATCTGCTGGTATTTATACTCTGGTTAATCCTTTTGGTTACATGGGAAAATACCAATTCGGAAGAAGCACATTACGACACATTGGTGTTTACGACTTCAAAAATTTCCTTAATAACCCTAATTTACAAGAAAATGCTTTTTATGCTTTATTGTGCATCAATAAGTGGGAATTGAGAAAAGAAATTAAAAATTATTCTGGTAGAATAATTAATGGAATCAAAATTACAGAGTCGGGTTTGTTAGCAGCAGCGCATTTAGCGGGAGCAAGTTCAGTAAAAGCCTATCTTCGAAGTAACGGAAAAAATGGTTTTAAAGACGGTTTTGGAACTTCTTTGAGGTCTTATATAAAAAGATTTAATGGATATGATACTTCTAATGTAATCTCAAATAGATTCGCAAAAGTAATAGATTAATTTTTTTGAATAATAAAAATACAAGGTCGATTATGTAAATCGACCTTTTGTTTTTTCCATTCGTTTACGGTTTTTGTTTTTATAAATTCTGTAGGCAACGTTATATCGCATGCTATACACAAATTAGTTTGTGGATGAAGTGTGGTTAAAATATCTTCTAAGAATTTATTATTTCTATAAGGCGTTTCCATAAAAAGTTGTGCTTGATTTTTTTCTTGAGACCATTTTTCTAAATTTTTCAAGGCACCTTTCTTTTCGTTTTTGTCGATAGGTAAGTAGCCAGTAAAAGCAAAACTTTGACCGTTCATGCCACTCGCCATTAATGCTAAAAGAATAGAACTTGGCCCTACTAATGGCACTACTTGAATTCCTTTTTCATGAGCTAACTTTACAATCACTGCACCTGGATCTGCGACTCCTGGACATCCTGCTTCGCTCATTATACCCATATTTATCCCGTTTAATAGCGGTTGAATCATTTCATAATACTCGGCAACTTCCGTATGTTTATTTAATGACCATAATTGTAAATTAGGTTGTGATTTTTCAGGACAGATTGCTTTGATGCATTTTCTAGCTGTTTTTTCATTCTCAACAATATAATAATCTAAAAATTCAATACACCTTTTTATGGTTTGAGGCAACACATCTTTTGGGTCAACTGAAACTTCGCCAGGATTTGATAAAGTACAAGGTAGTAAATATAATTTCCCAAATGTTAAGGCTGTATTCATCTTTTATTATTTTAATAAAGAAAAAAGGACTAGTTAAAACTAATTTGATTTAATTTTTGAAGCAATTATTGTACATACTTCATCTAATAAATGAAATACGTGCTCAAAATCTTCTATTTCACCGTAATACGGATCTGGAACTTCAAAACCATCGGAAGTGTGTAATTCTTTTAAAATTACTTTTACTTTTTGTTTTACTTTTTCATCAGGCGCTATAGCAATTACGTTGTTGTAATTAGAAGTATCCATTACGTAAATATAGTCAAAATTTTCAAAATCAGATTTAGTAATTTGCCTACACTTTTGTTGGCTAATATCTATGCCGAATTTTTTGGCAGTTAACACGGAACGTTTGTCTGGTGGTGCTCCAATATGGTAATTTGCAGTTCCAGCACTATCAATAAAGTAATCTTTTTTTGGGAGTTTTGATTGTAAAATGCCTTCTGCTAATGGTGACCGACAAATATTGCCTAAGCAAACCATTAAAACCTTGGTAGGCATTTTTAAATACTTAGTTTTTTGTTAATGTCTTCTACAAACTTTTTAAATTGTTTGTCGGTAGCTACTAAATTGTCAACTGTTTTCACAGCGTGTAATACCGTAGCATGGTCTCTATCACCAATTTGCGATCCAATGTTTGCCAATGATGATTTAGTGAATTTTTTAGAAAAATACATGGCTAATTGACGCGCTTGTACAATGTGACGTTTTCTGGTTTTAGATTTTAAAGTTTCTGTATCCAATTGGAAATAATCGGAAACCACTTTTTGAATGTAGTCAATAGAAATTTCACGTTTGATATTTTTCACAAACTTCTCTACAACTTGTTTAGCTAGTTCTAGATTAATCTCTCGTTTGTTGAATGAAGACTGCGCAATTAATGATATGATAGCTCCTTCTAATTCTCTAACGTTTGATTTTATATGTTTGGCTACATATTCTAAAATTTCATCTGGCATTTCAACACCATCTCTGTATAAGATGTTTCTTAAAATAGAAATTCTTGTTTCGTAATCGGGTTGGTGCAATTCAGCAGACAATCCCCATTTGAAACGAGACAATAAGCGTTGCTCGATGTCTTGCATATCAACTGGCGCTTTGTCTGAAGTTAAAATAACTTGTTTTCCATTTTGATGCAAATAATTAAAAATGTGGAAAAACACATCTTGTGTACCTGCTTTTCCAGATAAAAATTGAACATCATCAATAATTAAAACGTCAATAAGTTGGTAGAAGTGAATGAAATCATTTCTAGTATTTTTCTTTACCGATTCGATATATTGTTGCGTGAAAATTTCAGCAGAAATATATAAAACTGTTTTTTCTGGATATTTATCTTTAATTTCAACACCAATGGCATGCGCCAAGTGTGTTTTACCTAAACCAACTCCACCAAAAATTAATAATGGATTAAAAGAAGTACCACCTGGCTTATTGGCAACTGCCATACCTGCACTTCTTGATAATCGGTTAGAATCACCTTCTAAAAAATTATCAAAACTATAATTGGCATTTAACTGAGATTCTATTTTTACATTTCTGATTCCTGGAATAATAAACGGATTTTTTAATTCCGGATTTTTATTCACAATAGGCACATCAATTTCTTGCGTTTTTACAGAACTACGATAGGTACTAGGAATTTGTTCTGTAAATGGAAGTTTATTGCCAGAAGTGTTTTCCATTTTAATTTTATACACTAGCTTTGCTTGGTTTCCAAGTTCTTTAGTTAAAGCGGTTTTTAAAATAATTACATAATGTTCTTCTAGCCACTCGTAAAAAAACTTACTAGGTACTTGAATATGCAAAGCATTGTCTTCTGACAGGCTAATTGCTACTATAGGTTCAAACCATGTTTTGAAGGCTTGTTCCTGAATGTTGTCCTTAATAAAGGACAAGCAATTATTCCAAACAGATTTTGCTGCATTAGTCATCATGTGCTGTAATTTTAATTTTTTTTAATCTAATTTTGAGAAAAAGAAAGTATTAACTTTTTTTTTATGTAGATTTTATTGGGAGAGCAAATATGTGAACAAATTTATTTAAAAAAAAATGAAATGCTATTGTAAATTAAAAAATATTGTTGTATGTACTTTTGATTTTAATTTAATAAATTATTTACATTTAATTTTTAAATCATAAATATATAAAATAATAATGAAAGAATACGAATTTACAGTACGAGTTAGGTACGCAGAAACGGATCAGATGGGCGTTGTATATCATGGGAATTATGCGCAATATTTTGAAATGGGTAGAGTAGAGTGGTTAAGAAACTTGGGTGTTTCCTATAAATGGATGGAAGAAAACGGGGTAATGCTACCTGTAGTTTCTTTAGAAATGAACTATAAAAAACCAGCACGTTATGACGATGTATTGCGTGTAAAAACAATTTTAAAAAATCAAAATTCTGTAAAAATAGAATTTGACTATGAAATTTATAATGTGCAAAATCAATTGTTAACAACCGGATATTCGATGCTTGTTTTTGTAGATATGAAAACAGGTAGGCCAATTATGCCGCCAAAATACGTTTCTGATAAAATAAATGAAATTTTATAATATTTTTTTATCAAATAAATGAGTTACATCATCTTGCCCTACACGAATTTGCCAAGTATTTATTCCTAATGCCTCAGCTGCTTGAATATGTTCAATGGTATCGTCTACAAAAAGCGTCTTTTTTGGATTTAAATTATTCTGCTTCAAAATTAAATTGAAAAAGGCTTCATCTGGTTTTCTCACTTTGATTTCGTAGGAAAAATAAATTTTATTAAAATGAGCGTAAAATTCTCTTGCAAAAGTTAATCCTACCCGATGTTCAAATTTATCAATATGTGTCGGATTCGTGTTACTTAATAAAAATATATCGTACTTATTTCTTAATTTTTCTAAAAATTCCAATCGTTCTAATGGAAAATCGCCAATTATGGCATTCCAAGCTTCTCTAATTTCTACAACATCGACATTTGGTATGTGCTTTTGAATGGAATTCATAAACTGCATTTCATCTATTTTACCAGTTTCAAATAAAATAGCAGCGGCTTTTAAGTCCTCACTCCATACTTTTAAGCCTAATTTTTTAAATGCATCAACACTAGCTTGATGGTTCAAGTTTAAAAATACATCTCCTAAATCAAAAATAATTGCCTCAATCATAATTTATGTATGTTTTTAGTTGGTTATTTTTAATTTTTATAGTTTTTCCTGGAATAAAATCAAAGTCTGGACGTTTTATACCCTTAAAAATTTTAGTCTCAGCTATAAAAATTCTTGCTTCATCCCATAAATGGTTATTTATAAATTGTTGCAAGGTAAATGTGCCCCCTTCGATAATAACAGATTGAATGTTTTTTTCAAATAAATGAGTTAAGATATTAGATATCAAATGAGTATCAAACTGTGTAATTTCATATGTGACATTTATCGAATGTACACAATTTTCTTCTTCTGTAAAAATAATTGTTGGATTTTTTTTATTTTTTATATTAAATCCATCTGGAATTTTATTTGATTTATCAATAATAATCCGAGAGGGATGCTGTCCAAACCAATCTCTTGGATCTAAATTTGGATTATCATTTAAAACTGTC
>NZ_JBIPMS010000157.1:0-3156 GCF_044368995.1 Flavobacterium sp.
AAGTATCCGAATAATGAACGGTTAACCAAACTTTCATTCCGGCTTGTTTGACTCTTATTGCCAACGCTTTTACTTCTGCAAGTCCAGAATGATTGTCTGATGGGTTTTTCCAAATTCTAATTCTTATCGTGTTACAGCCTGCATTTTTTAATGTGGTTAAAGCATTTTCTGCTACTCCGTTTTTCTTAAAAATAGTACCTTCACTTTCTATTAATGGTAAATAGGACATATCCGCAGAACGAATAAAATCATCAGCACTTGCATTATTTGGAATAGGTGCTGGTGTTACTTCTGTTTCTCTTGAAGAGCAGGAGAATAAATGTAGTATAATTATTAAAAAAATTATTTTTAATATGGATTTCATAATTTATATTTTTTCAAATTTAAAATTTGTTTTTCAATAATTATTCAAAAACATGTTTTTATAATACTACAAATTTAAAAAAGTTTTAGCAAAAGGTCTGCTGGCATAGTAAAAAAAATCCCTCACTTGAAAAAGTAAAGGATTTAATAAATTTTATTTTATAGAATATTATTTTGTAATTTTTTTCAAATCTGCAATTGTTGCTATTGGGTCTTGTGCGCCAAAAACGTAATTTCCTGCAACTAATACATCTGCACCAGCATCTGCTAATTGTTTCGCGTTTTTGTTGGTTACACCGCCATCAATTTCTATAATGGTATTGGCTTTACATCTTTTTATTATTTCTTTCAATTGGCCAACTTTGTCATATGTTTTTTCAATAAAACTTTGTCCGCCAAAACCCGGATTTACACTCATGATACAAACCAAATCAATATCCTGAATAATGTCTTCTAAAACTTTTACGCTTGTATGAGGGTTGATGGCTACACCAGCTTTCATACCTTCTGCTTTGATAGCTTGAAGCGTTCTGTGTAAATGATTACAGGCTTCATAATGAACGGTTAATACATTAGCGCCTAATTTGGCAAAAGTAGTGATGTACCTGTCGGGATCTACTATCATTAAATGGACATCTATTGTTTTTGTGGCATGCTTTGAAATAGCTTGCAAAACAGGCATTCCAAAAGATATATTAGGAACAAAAACGCCATCCATAATGTCAATATGAAACCAATCAGCTTCACTGGCATTAATCATTTCAATGTCGCGTTGTAAATTAGCAAAATCCGCAGCTAAAACCGAAGGAGCGATAAGTGTGTTTTTCATTTAATTATATTGTTTGTGCAAAAATAGATATTTTAAAAAAACTCCGAAAACACTTTCGGAGTTTTGAGATTAAGACTTTTGGCTTTAGTCTTTACGACTAAATTTATCCTAAATATGTTTTTAAAATTTTACTTCTTGAAGTATGTTTTAATCTTCTAATGGCTTTTTCTTTAATTTGACGGACACGTTCACGAGTTAAATCAAATGTTTCGCCAATTTCTTCTAAAGTCATTGGATGCTGATCGCTTAATCCAAAATACAAACGCACTACGTCTGCTTCTCTTGGGGTTAAGGTTTCTAAAGCACGTTCAATTTCAGTTTGAAGTGATTCGTGAATTAATTCTCTATCTGGATTTGGCGATTCACCGGAACGTAAAACGTCGTATAAATTGGAATCTTCTCCTTCAACAAGCGGGGCATCCATTGACAAGTGACGACCAGAGTTTTTCATAGACTCTTTTACGTCATTTACGGTCATGTCTAGTTCTTTTGCAATTTCCTCAGCAGAAGGGGGTCTTTCATTAGATTGCTCTAATAAAGCATACATTTTGTTGATTTTATTGATTGAACCAATTTTGTTCAAAGGCAAACGAACAATACGAGATTGTTCTGCTAAAGCTTGTAAAATCGATTGACGAATCCACCAAACCGCATACGAAATGAATTTAAAACCACGTGTTTCATCAAAACGTTGTGCTGCTTTTATCAAACCTAAGTTTCCTTCGTTAATTAAATCGGGTAAAGTCAAACCTTGATTTTGATATTGTTTGGCAACCGATACTACGAAACGTAAATTCGCTTTTGTTAATTTTTCTAAGGCACTTTGGTCACCCGCTTTAATACGTTGTGCTAATTCTACTTCTTCATCGGCAGTAATTAAATCTACTTTACCAATTTCTTGTAAATATTTGTCTAAAGAAGCAGTTTCACGATTGGTAACCTGCTTGGTTATTTTAAGTTGTCTCATTGAATTTCCCCCTCAATTTATAAGTTCTATTTGTTATACGTAAGAAAAAGTAAAAAGTTACAAAAAACAGCAATAAGTTTAACACCAACTTAAAAAATCAGTTTTAAGAATACATAAGAGTTTTCAAAAACTGGGATTGTTTAAACCTATTGATTATATTGAAATAAGATTTGAAAATTTAATTAACCTCTAAGAAATTTTCAACATTTTTGCCGTTCCACTTTCCTAAAAATTTATAAGGGATAAATCTTGCAAATAGTTCTTCCTTATACCATTTGAGTTTTCTTGTTAGACGAACAACTTCTTTGTGTTTTTCATTTTTATAAGCATAATCGATCATTTCTGCTTGCGTTTTCCAAATGCTTAAAGTAGCTTGTTGGATTAAAGGCCATTCGCCAACACCAATTGACAGTGCTAATCCATCGTAATCTTCTAAACTTTTACTTACTTTACCTACTTTTCTCCAAAAAGAAATCAATTTTGAAATGCGAATACTAGCTCGTGTTAGAACCATAACTGGCTTGTCTAAAGCCAAAGTGGCACCAGAAACAAAAGGTTGCTTTCCGTCCCATTTTCCGTGAGCTTCTGCAGCATGTGCAAAAACGGTAAATGATTCGGCACTTTTGGATTTATACTTGTTAAAAAATGAATTTTTTTCAAAAAAATTAGTTGCCTGCATTTCTGATTCCCAAATACATAATAAGGCATACGTACCAAAGTTTGGTTTTGAACTAAAACCATTTTCAGCACCTGAACCCAGTAGTTTGTAGAACACTAATCCCTCAATGTTTTTGAAATGAGCATGCCCTAGTTGCATTTGTGCAAATGCCCAAAGTTTATTCGAAAAAGTTTCCAATTTAAAAAAAGTAAAAGTGGTTATTTGGCTCATTTGTATGAATTCTTAATGTGCATATTGTGTTTTAGATTTTTTTAATGCATCTTGAATGTACTTTTTCTTGATAATCAACATTCCAAAACTTTCTCCACCATCTTTACC
>NZ_JBIPMS010000066.1:0-9509 GCF_044368995.1 Flavobacterium sp.
ACGCATTTTGTAGCAAAACAGACTGAAAACATTCTCGTTTTTTTTAATGCAAATTGCGAGATGATAAAGCATGAATTGGAACCTTGCTATAAAGTAGTCTATAATTCAGTATATATTGCTCGAATAGTGGAAGGTTGTAATGCGGTTAGTGTAATTATTTTATATGCCGCCTTTATATTTTCGTTTTCAAATAAATTTATTACTACTTTTTTGTATCTATTTTTGGGTTCAATAGTAATTTTTATATTGAATATTTTCAGAATTGCTTTGCTTACGGCAGGACTTTATAAGTATCCAGAATACGGCACTTTTTTGCATGATATTTTGTTTCCATTAGTTATTTATGGATTGGTTTTTGTGTTATGGATTATTTGGGTTATTAAATTTTCAGCTTATGCAAAAGCGAAAAAATAAAGCCATAAATATATCAATTATTGGCATTTTGGTAGTTTCCTTATTGCTAATTAGAATGTTCGAAAAAGATTTGTTTTATGATCCTTTTTTAGAGTTTTTTCGTGGTGACACCCAAAATAAAATAGTACCAGAATTTGATGCTTTTAAATTATTTCTAGGACTTTTATATAGGTTTTTCATAAACGGCATGCTTACAATTTTAATATTATATTTTTTATTTAAGGATTTTTTAATAGTAAAACTAACCTCTTTTTTATTATTAATTTTCTTTGTTGTTTTAATTATAGCATTTTTCAGTTTATTACATTTTTCTGAATCGCCAGATTATTTATTTGTTTTCTATGTTAGGAGGTTTCTAATTCAACCCTTATTTTTAATTTTATTTGTTCCAGCTTTTTTTTATCAAAAAGTGTTAATTAACAATAAGTTATAAAAAAATACTATAAATTTGCAGTAATGAATTTTAAAAAACAGATAAGTATTTTTTTAGCATTATTTATTTTAATAGTAAATAGTAGCGCTAGTTTGGTATTGCACTTTTGTAATGACCAAATTGCTTATGTGTCGTTGGTATATCAAAACAATAAATTATTTGATTCTGCATCTGAAGTTTCTTGCTGCGCTTCAGATTCTATTGAAGAAGATGGTTGTTGTTCGAATGAGGAAATAAGTACCGATAAAAAAATTGATTATTCTATTTTAAAAGATTTTCAATTTGATTTTTCTGCTGTAGATTTTTTAAATGAAACGACTGATTTTTTTGGTAAAACAGCTTGCTTTTATTCAAGTATTAAAAATGTAGATTACTATTGTAACTCTAATGCACCGCCTTTTTATAAACTCTATTCTCAACTTATTTTTTACGCATAATTTATATCGTTTTTTAGTTTTTTTAAATTATAAACTTTATAAATTAATTATGTATAAAATCTTATTATTGGCGTTAATGCCATTATTTTCTTTAGCTCAGAATAGCGTCCAAGGAAAAATTATCAATAAAGAAAATTCTCCTATCGCAAATGTAAAAATCACAATTTCAGAATTAAATTCCATTTTGTATTCTGATGAAAATGGCTCGTTTACTTTAATTCAAGGAAACCGAAATCTAGTATTAATTTTAGAAAAGGAAGGTTTTCAGAAACTTGAAATGCAACAAAGTGTCAAATCTGATTTTACTATTCAATTAGAAAAAACAACTTCTGAAAGCAATATTGCAACTGTAACCATTGTAAAGAAGCAAAATACGTTAGGTAGAAAACAGAAAGCAGTTACCAATACGCAACATTTATCGCAAGGCGAATTACAAAAAGCGGCCTGTTGTAATTTATCTGAAAGTTTTGAAACCAATCCATCTATAGATGTAAATTTTTCCGACGCCATTACAGGTAATAAACAAATTAAAATGTTGGGGTTAACGAGTCCTTACATTTTAATGAGTGAAGAAAACATTCCAGCCATTCGAGGTGCTTTACAAGCAACAGGTTTAAATTTTATTCCAGGAACTTGGGCAGAAAGTATTCAAATTACGAAAGGTGCTGGAAGTGTGGTGAATGGATATGAAAGCATTTCAGGTCAAATAAATTATGAGTTACTTAAACCTCAAAAGGAAGACCCGTTTTTTGCCAATGTTTATGCTTCAAATGATGGCAGATATGAATTGAATACTCATTTTGCTAATAAATACTCAGATAAATTAAGTTCCTTAGTTCTATTGCATGGCAATACTAGAAATATTAAAAATGACATGAATCATGATGGATTTTTAGACAATCCGTTAGGAAAACAAGTCAATATTTTAAATCGTTGGCAATATAATAATGCTGAAAAAGGAATTGTGTCATTCTTAAATATCAAATATTTTTCAGATGAAAAAACGGGTGGAACTATAAATGATAATTCGCACGAAATGATTATGAATCCAAATTTTTGGACCAGTCATGTGAATACAGATAAAATTGAAGTTTCACACAAGTTAGGATATGTTTATCCGAACATGCCTTTTCAAAGTATTGGTTTTCAACAAGCTTTTCAGTACAACAAAATGCATTCGGAATTTGGCGATAAAGTGCATCATATTCATCATAAAAATTATTTTTCAAATCTTATTTTTAATTCGATAATAACAAATACCAAGCATAAGTTTATTACGGGTTTGAATTTTAATTTTGATAAATTTCAAGAACATTTAGAAGCCAATTTTATGGCGGAATATGATAGAATTGACACTTCAATTGGTTCGTTTTTTGAATATTCTTACGATAATTTAAATAATTTTAGTTTCGTTTTAGGAGCCAGAGCTGATAATCATAACAGATTGGGTTTGTTTTTTACGCCTAGAGCACATGTTAAATACAATCCGTTTGAAAAAACCACGCTTCGTTTTTCTGCAGGTAGAGGAAAAAGAGCCTCAAATATTTTTGCTGAAAATATAAATGTTTTGGCCAGTTCTAGAGATATTATTATTCAAAACGAAAACGGAAAATTATATGGGTTAAATCCAGAAATTGCTTGGAATTATGGAGCAAGTTTAATTCAGAAATTTTATTTATTTGGAAAAGAAAATGAACTGGTAGTAGATTATTATAAAACCGATTTCAGCAATCAAATTGTGGTAGATTTAGAAAATGCAAGACAAGTAACATTCTCTAACTTAAATGGGAAAAGTTTTGCAGAATCATTTCAATTGGAATGGAATATTAATTTAATGACCCACTTAAATTTAAGAACGGCCTATAAATATTTAAATGTTAAAACGGATTACACTACAGGATTATTAGACAAGCCGTTACAAGCCAAAAACCGTTTTTTTGCTAATATTGCTTATGAAACACATATTTTGGAAAAAGGACAACAATGGAAATTTGATGCCACTTTTAATTGGATTGGTCAGCAGCGTTTGCCAAATACACTTGCCAATCCAATTGAGTATCAATTATCGGAGTACACGCCTAGTTACCAACTTATTAATGCACAAATAACGCGTACATTTTCAAGTACATTTGAAATGTATCTTGGGACTGAAAATTTAGGAAATTTTAAACAGAAAAATGCTATCATTGCTTCGGATAATCCTAACAGCCCATATTTTGATAGTACCATGATTTATGGTCCAGTTTTTGGTACCATGTATTATGCAGGAATAAGATTTAAAATAAAAGATAAAAAAGATCAAAATCAAATAAATCATTAAACACAAAAATTATGAAAAAAATAGTGTTATTAGTTTTAATTGCCTTTTTAGGAATCAATGTAAACGCACAAGAGCAACCAAATAAAAATAAAAAAGTAGAAGTTGAAGTTAATGGTGTGTGTGATATGTGTAAAAAACGCATCGAAAAAGCAGCTTATTCTGTCAAAGGAGTTAAAAGCGCTGTTTGGCATGCAGCAGATCAAGATCTACATTTAATCATTGATGAAACAAAATGTAAGGTTTTAGATGTAGAAAAAGCAGTAGCAATTGCTGGACATGACACTAAAGACATAAAAGCAACAGAAGCACAATATGCAAAAATTCATGGCTGTTGTAAATATCGTACAGATGAAGTACATTAAAAGTCTAAATTTTATTAGATGACAAGAATTAACATTTATTTATAAAATAGAAGTCCTACATTTGTAGGACTTCTTTATGCCTTGAAAAAAATTACTGTAAAAATATTTGAAACTATTAACGACTTTCCAGAAAATTGGAATGCAGTTGCTGCTACCAATCATTTTCTGCAAATTCCATATTTAAAGGTTTTAGAACTTTCTTCACCAACCAATATGCAATGTTTTTATATTGGGTTTTATGAAAATTCCGAATTAATTGGCGTTTCGTTAGCGCAATATTTAGATTTGAATAAATTAGAATCTTTTGGAGAAAGAGACAACTGTTTCAAAACATTCATACGAAATTTTATTTTTCGAAATTTTGCTTCGCATACTTTATTTATTGGAAATAACATGATAACCGGACAAAATAGTTTTACTTTTAATAAAGAAATAAGTTTTGAAAATATTAGTTATTTGTTAACACAATGTTCTGAAGAATTAATCCAATTTTTCAAACAAAAAGGAATAAAAATTCATTTAGTTTCTTTTAAAGATTTTTATCAAGATTGCGCTGTCGAATTTAAAAAGTTTGCTTTTGATAAGATTTACGAATTCAATACACAGCCTAATATGATTTTCGAATTACCTTCTTCATGGAATGTCAAAGAGGATTATTATAACGCCTTTTCAAAAAAATATCGAGATCAATATAAAAGAGCCCATAAAAAATTTGAAGGAATTTCTATGAAAGAATTAGATTTAGATGAGGTTGTTTTGTTTGAATCAAGAATAAATGAGTTATATCATCACGTAGCCAAAAATGCACCTTTTAATACTTTTTTCTTAGCAGAAAACCATTTTTCAACATTTAAAAGTCAATGTGGAAATGGCTTTAAAATTTTTGGTTATTTTTTGGAAGAAAAACTAATTGGTTTTCATTCCGTTTTAGTAAACGACGCTATTTTAGAAACCTATTTTTTAGGATACGATGACCAAGTTCAAAAAGAAAAAATGTTATATTTAAATATGTTATACAACATGACAGAATTTGGAATCACACATCAGTTCAAAAAAATTATTTTTGGCAGAACGGCTTTAGAAATTAAAAGTTCTATTGGAGCGACGCCTGTTATGATGTCCGGTTTCATTTACCATAGTAACAAATTAATCAATAGATTTTTAGGAAAAATATTTAAAAAATTAGAACCTGAAACCTTTTGGCAACAGCGTCATCCTTTTAAATAATGATCACAACTATTTTGCAGTTCTTTTTTATTGAAAAAAACGAATTGTTTTCTTATTTTTGAAAATAAATTTAACCCATGAAAAAATACATTTTCTTTTTACTGCTTTTTTCTCAATCCTTGTTTTCTCAGACTTTATTTGAGAAAGCGGAAAATTTATATAATGAAAAAAAGTTTGAAGAAGCCAAAAGATTGTTTGAAAATTATTTAAAATTGGCTCCCAATCATCAAAAAACAATTGAGTATTTGGGCGATATAGCAGGCAATTCAAAAAAATGGGATGAAGCAATTAAGTATTATAATAAGTTAAGACAACAAAACCCAAACAGCGCTAATTATTGGTATAAATATGGTGGCGCAATAGGAATGAAAGCCAAATCCGTTAATAAGTTCAAAGCGCTTGGCATGATTGACGATTTAGAAACTGCTTTTTTAACGGCGGCCAATTTAGACAAAAAACATGTTGAATCTCGATGGGCGTTAGTATTTTTATATATTGAATTACCTGGAATTATTGGTGGTAGCGAAACCAAAGCTTTAAAGTACGCTGATGAAATCATGGCCATTTCAAAAGTAGATGGTTATTTAGCAAAAGGGCACATTGATGTGTATTACAAAAGATACAAAGCGGCAGAAGTAAATTTATTGAAAGCACATCAAATTGGAAAATCAACCATAACGTATGCCAAGTTATTCGATTTGTACATGAATAAATTAAAAGACAAAGAAAAAGCACAAAGCTTAAAAAAATAATCAACATTTTAATTCCACTAATTTGGAATTTAGAATTTTAAAAATTGGAATTTTCACATGCGTACACATTTCATAGCAATTGGCGGAGCTGCCATGCACAACTTAGCATTGGCCTTACATAATAAAGGATATCAAATAACAGGTAGCGATGATGCTATTTTTGAACCTTCAAAATCTAGATTAGAGAAAAAAGGATTACTGCCTAAAGAAATGGGTTGGTTTCCAGAAAAAATTACAACAGGTATTGAAGCTGTTATTTTAGGAATGCATGCAAAAGAAGACAATCCAGAATTGTTGAAAGCGCAAGAATTAGGGTTGAAAATTTATTCGTATCCAGAATTTTTGTACGAACAATCTAAAAATAAAACAAGGGTTGTAATTGGTGGTTCGCATGGAAAAACAACTATTACGTCTATGATTTTACACGTAATGCATTATCATAATATTGAAGTGGATTATATGGTAGGCGCACAATTAGAAGGTTTTGATACGATGGTGCATCTTACTGAAACTAACGATTTTATCGTTTTAGAAGGTGACGAATATTTATCTTCTCCAATGGACAGACGACCAAAATTCCATTTGTACCAACCAAATATTGCGTTACTTTCAGGAATTGCTTGGGACCATATTAACGTGTTTCCAACGTTTGAAAATTATGTAGAACAATTTAGTATTTTCACTTCGCAAATTACAAATGGTGGAGTCTTAATTTATAATCAAGAAGACGCAACCGTAAAACAAGTAGCTGATGAAACTACAAATCCAATTCGTAAAATTGCCTATCAAACGCCAAGTTATTCGGTTGAAAACGGAACTACATTATTAGATACTCCAGAAGGACCCATGCCAATTGAAGTTTTTGGGGCACATAACTTAAATAATTTAGCAGGCGCCAAATGGATTTGCCAATGTATGGGCGTAGATGAGGTTGATTTTTACGAGGCAATAGCTACTTTCAAAGGTGCAAGTAAACGTTTAGAAAAAATTGCAGAGAGTAGTAATAAAGTCGCATACAAAGATTTTGCCCATTCGCCAAGTAAAGTTTCAGCCACTACTAAAGCAGTAAAAGATCAATATCCTGAAAGAAAACTTATCGCTTGTTTAGAATTACACACTTATAGCAGTTTAAATGCCGAATTTTTAAAAGAATACGAAGGCGCCTTAAATGCGGCAGATGTTGCGGTTGTTTTTTATTCGCCAGATGCTGTAAAAATAAAACAATTAGATGAAGTTTCTTATGAACAAATTGCACAATCATTCAACAGAAAAGATTTAATTATTTATACCAATCCAAAAGAATTTAAAGATTATTTATTTGCACAAGATTTTAATAATTCCGCTTTATTATTAATGAGTTCTGGTAATTACGGTGGTTTGAATTTTGATGAAGTTAGTCAATTGGTCAATTAGATAATTGGTCAATGTGCCAATATTTATAACCCTTCAAGAGTTCAATACTCTTGGAGGTTTTCTTTATTAAATAAACACTAAAATTATTTCTTGTTTGGTTTATTTTAATTAAATTTGATTTTTATAAACGCCAAAATAAATTTTATGTACACGCCAATTAATCAGTGGGCCGAAGATGATCGACCACGTGAAAAACTCCAACTTAAAGGTAAATCAACCTTATCTGACTCCGAATTATTAGCCATATTAATAGGATCAGGATCTAGAAATGAAAGCGCAGTACAATTGTGTCAGCGTATTTTAGCAGCTTCAAACAACAATCTCAACCAACTTAGTAAACTCTCAGTTCATCAATTAATTCAATTTAAAGGCATTGGCGAAGCTAAAGCCATAAGTATCGTTGCTGCCCTAGAATTAGGTAGAAGAAGAAGGTTAGAAGAAGCAACTGAATTACCCAGAGTTACTTCGAGTAAAAGTATATTCGAAATTATGCAACCTATAATTGGCGAATTACCTCATGAAGAATTTTGGGTATTGTATTTAAATAATTCCAATAAAGTAATTCATAAATCGCAAATTAGTAAAGGGGGTATCACAGGAACTGTGGTTGATAATAGAATGGTTTTCAAAACTGCTTTTGAATATCATGCCACATCAATAATCTTATGTCACAATCATCCTTCCGGCAAATTACAAGCCAGTGAACCCGATTTGCAATTGACTAAAAAGCTAAAATTAGCAGGTCAAACTTTAGACGTTTTAGTATTAGACCACCTTATTATTACTGAATTTGGATATTTGAGTTTTAAAGATACCGGAATTTTTTGAGTATGGCTACACAGATTTTTATTGATTCATCACATAAATAAAAAAAACTATGTGACTAAGTGTTTAAAATACTTAATGTACTTTTGCAAAATAAATTTACAGTTAATACAATGAAAGAATTATACCAATTTTCCAATTCCGATTTAGATTTAGTTTCACAAATAAAAAAACAACAAAACATTACGGCTATATTTTATCATTTTTGGATAAATTTAGTAAATCCAGAAGAGAAATTTGTTTTTGTGGACACTATTGAAATTGTTTTTGATAAATCAACCACCTATTTTTTCAAAATTAATGAAGAAGATTCGGGTTACACCATCTCAACTACTTATAATTTTGAAGAAGAACAAAAAATGTTGGCCGCAAAATTTCATGACGTACTTTCATTAAAAAGAATTGATGTAAGTACTGCAACGATTTGGAAAGAAAAAATAAAAACACCGCTTTTGTCAGTAAATACTGTTGTTGATTATGATATGAATAACGAGAATTTTATTTATTTTGATTTTATTGATGGCTCATTAGCAATTTATTACAATGAAGAAAAAGGATTATTAGTAGAAGATTACGAACCATAATGATTTTTATTTGATTGAAATAAAATTTTGTTAATACGTTTTCAAACTTATTTCAATATTCTTATCTTGCCACATAATATAATACAAAATGATAAGCACCAAAAATATTACATTTTCTTACGATAAAAATCAAAATTTCATCATGCCCGATTTGTTTTGCCAGGCAGGAAGTACCATTTTGGTTACAGGAAATTCGGGAAAAGGAAAAACTACCTATTTGCATATTTTAGCAGGTTTGTTGCAACCACATTCTGGAGAAATTTTTATTGATAATACAGATTTTACAAATCTTAAAGGCAGTAAAGCCGATCAATTTAGAGGTAAAAACATTGGAGTGGTTTTTCAAAAATCGCACTTTATTGCATCACTTTCTGTTTTAGAAAATTTAGAAATGGCAAGTTGGTTGGCCTCTGGAAAAAAACATAAAGCTAGAGCTAAAGAATTACTTCAAAAATTAGACATTGCAGAACAAGCTAACAAACAACCAAGTCAATTAAGTGTTGGACAACAACAACGTGTTTCAATTGCTCGTGCATTAATGAACAAACCGAAAGTGCTGTTAGCAGACGAACCTACATCAAGCTTAGATGATAAAAATGCAGACAACGTAATTGAAATTTTAGAAACATTATCTAAAGAATATAAAACGGCTTTAATTATTGTCACACACGATAATCGTATTAAAGCCAAATTCACCAATCAAATTACAATGGTATGATCGGAAAATTAGCATGGAAAAATA
>NZ_JBIPMS010000174.1:0-9464 GCF_044368995.1 Flavobacterium sp.
ATGCCCGATTATTATCCATGCTCGTCCGCTCGACTAGTGAGCTGTTACGCACTCTTTAAATGAATGGCTGCTTCCAAGCCAACATCCTAGCTGTCTGGGCAGACAAACCTCGTTATTTCAACTTAGCGTATATTTGGGGACCTTAGCTGATGGTCTGGGTTCTTTCCCTCTCGGACTTGGACCTTAGCACCCAAGCCCTCACTGCTGGTAAACATTATATAGCATTCGGAGTTTGTCAGGAATTGGTAGGCGATGAAGCCCCCGCATCCAATCAGTAGCTCTACCTCTATATAACTATAACCCAGCGCTGCACCTAAATGCATTTCGGGGAGTACGAGCTATTTCCGAGTTTGATTGGCCTTTCACCCCTACCCACAAGTCATCCGAAGACTTTTCAACGTCAACCGGTTCGGACCTCCACTGTGTGTTACCACAGCTTCATCCTGCCCATGGGTAGATCACACGGTTTCGCGTCTACCATTACTGACTAAAGCGCCCTATTCAGACTCGCTTTCGCTACGGATCCGTGACTTAATCACTTATCCTCGCCAGCAACGGTAACTCGTAGGCTCATTATGCAAAAGGCACGCCGTCACACCACTTGGATGCTCCGACCGCTTGTAGGCGTATGGTTTCAGGATCTATTTCACTCCGTTATTCACGGTTCTTTTCACCTTTCCCTCACGGTACTGGTTCACTATCGGTCTCTCAGGAGTATTTAGCCTTAGCGGATGGTCCCGCCAGATTCACACAGGGTTTCACGTGCCCCGCGCTACTCAGGATACCACTATCAATATCTTCTCTTACTTATACGGGACTATCACCCTCTTTGGTTAACCTTTCCAGGTTATTCTAATTCAATCCGCATCAAATGTCGTGGTCCTACAACCCCAGAATTGCCGTAACAACTCTGGTTTGGGCTAATCCGCGTTCGCTCGCCACTACTTACGGAATCACTTTTGTTTTCTTCTCCTCCGCCTACTTAGATGTTTCAGTTCAGCGGGTTCACTCTCCTATCGGAGTAACATGTCTTCAACATGTTGGGTTGCCCCATTCGGATATCTACGGATCAATTCGTGTGTGCCAATCCCCGTAGCTTTTCGCAGCTTATCACGTCCTTCATCGCCTCTGAGAGCCAAGGCATCCCCCATACGCCCTTATTTTGCTTATTGTATTCTTATAATGAGCAATCCGTTAATTAAAACGAATTTATTATATGTTTGCTAGTCATATGCTGTGCGCATATCACATAGCGTGTTTTCTACTTTTTGTATTTTATCTCAATATGTCAATGAACTTTATTTATGTCGAAAGTTGTAAGGTCTTAATGTCTAATGTCCAAAGACTTTTGACTTTACGACTTTAGCCTTTCGACTAAATCAGTGGAGAATATCGGAGTCGAACCGATGACCTCCTGCGTGCAAGGCAGGCGCTCTAGCCAGCTGAGCTAATCCCCCAATTTTAATGGATAATTGTCAATTGATAATTGATAATTATTTTTCAATTGAGTTTTTAACCAATTCTAGAATTTCCAAACAATAAAACAGATTTTTTCAATTGTTAATTATCAATTGTTAATTATCAATTATTAATTGTTAATTAAAATTAGTAGTCCCGCCCAGACTCGAACTGGGGACCCCTACATTATCAGTGTAGTACTCTAACCAGCTGAGCTACGAGACTCTGTTTTGTTTGTTTTGTATTATTTGAACTAACAGCAAGAGTAAGTCTCTTTTTTATATTATAAATCGAAACCTAAATGATTATCTTTTGTCTCTAGAAAGGAGGTGTTCCAGCCGCACCTTCCGGTACGGCTACCTTGTTACGACTTAGCCCTAGTTACCAGTTTTACCCTAGGCAGCTCCTTGCGGCGACCGACTTCAGGTACCCCCAGCTTCCATGGCTTGACGGGCGGTGTGTACAAGGCCCGGGAACGTATTCACCGGATCATGGCTGATATCCGATTACTAGCGATTCCAGCTTCACGGAGTCGAGTTGCAGACTCCGATCCGAACTGAGACCAGTTTTGAAGATTCGCTCCTTATCACTAAGTGGCTGCTCTCTGTACTGGCCATTGTAGCACGTGTGTAGCCCAAGGCGTAAGGGCCGTGATGATTTGACGTCATCCCCACCTTCCTCACAGTTTACACTGGCAGTCTCGTTAGAGTTCCCGACATGACTCGCTGGCAACTAACGACAGGGGTTGCGCTCGTTATAGGACTTAACCTGACACCTCACGGCACGAGCTGACGACAACCATGCAGCACCTTGTAGATTGTCTTGCGAAAGATCTGTTTCCAAATCGGTCAATCCCCATTTAAGCCTTGGTAAGGTTCCTCGCGTATCATCGAATTAAACCACATGCTCCACCGCTTGTGCGGGCCCCCGTCAATTCCTTTGAGTTTCATTCTTGCGAACGTACTCCCCAGGTGGGATACTTATCACTTTCGCTTAGCCACTCAGATTGCTCCGAACAGCTAGTATCCATCGTTTACGGCGTGGACTACCAGGGTATCTAATCCTGTTCGCTCCCCACGCTTTCGTCCATCAGCGTCAATATATTAGTAGTAACCTGCCTTCGCAATTGGTATTCCATGTAATCTCTAAGCATTTCACCGCTACACTACATATTCTAGTTACTTCCTAATAATTCAAGCCAAACAGTATCAATGGCCGTTCCATCGTTGAGCGATGGGCTTTCACCACTGACTTATTTGGCCGCCTACGGACCCTTTAAACCCAATGATTCCGGATAACGCTTGGACCCTCCGTATTACCGCGGCTGCTGGCACGGAGTTAGCCGGTCCTTATTCATACAGTACCGTCAAGTCTCTACACGTAGAGGTGTTTCTTCCTGTATAAAAGCAGTTTACAATCCATAGGACCTTCTTCCTGCACGCGGCATGGCTGGATCAGGCTTGCGCCCATTGTCCAATATTCCTCACTGCTGCCTCCCGTAGGAGTCTGGTCCGTGTCTCAGTACCAGTGTGGGGGATCTCCCTCTCAGGACCCCTACCCATCGTAGCCATGGTAAGCCGTTACCTTACCATCTAGCTAATGGGACGCATACTCATCTTTTACCGTTGGAACTTTAATAATCAAATCATGCGATCCGAAAATACTATGAGGTATTAATCCAAATTTCTCTGGGCTATCCCTCTGTAAAAGGTAGATTGTATACGCGTTACGCACCCGTGCGCCGGTCTCTCACGCCCGAAAGCGTGATACCCCTCGACTTGCATGTGTTAAGCCTGCCGCTAGCGTTCATCCTGAGCCAGGATCAAACTCTTCATCGTAGATTTTTTAAGATATCTCTATCTAACTTATTTTATCGACGATAATCATTTTGCTAGGTATTCAATTTTTATAATACTCGAAAAAGAGTTACTCTTATTCTTATATGCTGTCAATCCAATATGTCTATGAACGTAAATACATCAAATGTATCTCTCTAATATCTTGCTTTTCGCTTACTCTAATCGTTAGCGGGTGCAAAAGTAAACCCTTTTTTTAAACTAACAAAACTTTAATACACTTTTTTTGAGAAAAATTTATAACCGTTTTGTTATGACTAAAATCTAAAAAGAACTTCCCAAAGCGGGGGGCAAATATAACACCTTTATTACTGAATTACAAAATCTTTTCTGCCTTTTTAACAAAAGGATTTTTATAACCAAATTATAAAGAACGCCACTCCCAATGCGGGTGCAAAACTAATAACTAAATTCGGATTTCCTAACCTTAAATTCATCTTTTTTTAAAGTAATTGCTTAACTATTGAACCACAAGAAGTTAGAAGTGAAGATTTCTTATAAAAAAAATTGAAAGGCAGGATTCTTATGGAAATAATTGCCATAGCCCTGATTGTAGCGGCATCCTTTTTGTATAATGGGCTTTACTTTTCTTAAAGACCACTATACAAAAAGATAGAGCGGAAAGCAGGAAGAGCTGCTAAAAAAACTATACCTATTATATATTGTAGGAAATATTGGATTGTATTATATTTGCACCTCAATAAAATTTAAACCATGATTAAAGTTACTTTACCCGATGGATCGGTAAGAGAGTTTTCGCAAGGCGTAACTCCGATGGATGTTGCTAAAAATATTAGCGAAGGATTTGCTAGAAATGTAATTTCAGCTAATTATAATGACACAACGATAGAAACATCTAGCCCATTAACAACGGACGGCAAGTTAACTTTATACACATGGAATGATAAAGAAGGGAAGAAAGCTTTTTGGCATTCGACTTCGCACGTAATGGCACAAACTCTGGAAGAAATGTATTCTGGAATTAAGCTAACACTTGGACCGGCTATTGATAACGGATTTTATTATGATGTAGATTTTGGTGACAATAAAATAACGGATGCTGATTTTAAAAAGATTGAAGACCGCGTTTTAGAAATTTCGAGAGAAAAACACGAATTTAAAATGCGTGCTGTAACAAAAGCAGAAGCATTAGATAAATATAAAGACAACGAATATAAAACAGAATTAATTTCTAATTTAGAAGACGGCACCATTACTTTTTGTGATCATGCTACATTTACAGATTTATGTCGTGGTGGACACATTCCTAATACTGGAATTATTAAGGCTGTAAAAATAATGAGTATTGCTGGAGCTTACTGGCGTGGTGATGAGAAAAACAAACAGTTGACTCGAGTTTACGGTACATCTTTTCCAAAACAGAAAGATTTAACAGATTATTTAGAGTTATTAGAAGAAGCTAAAAGACGCGACCATAGAAAGTTAGGTAAAGAATTAGACTTATTTCATTTTTCACCGCGAGTAGGACAAGGTTTACCATTATGGTTACCAAAAGGTGCTGCTTTGCGAGATAGATTGGAACAGTTTTTAAAGAAAGCACAGAAGAAAGCAGGATATGAACAAGTAGTTACGCCTCATATTGGACAGAAAGAATTATATGTAACTTCTGGACATTATGCTAAATACGGTGCTGATAGTTTTCAACCGATAACTACTCCTGCTGAAGGCGAAGAGTTTTTGTTGAAACCGATGAACTGTCCACATCATTGTGAAATATACAATTCTAGACCATGGTCTTATAAAGATTTACCAAAACGTTATGCTGAATTTGGAACCGTTTATAGATATGAACAATCTGGAGAGTTGCACGGCTTAACAAGAGTAAGAGGATTTACTCAAGATGATGCGCATATTTTCTGTATGCCAGATCAATTGGATGCAGAATTTAAAAACGTAATCGATTTGGTGCTTTATGTTTTTGGATCTTTAGGGTTTGAAAACTTTACGGCTCAGGTTTCTGTTAGAGATTTAAACAATCCTGATAAATATATTGGAAGTGTTGAAAACTGGGAAAAAGCTGAAAATGCTATTATTAGTGCTGCAAAAGACAAAGGTTTAAATTACGTTATTGAATCTGGTGAAGCTGCTTTTTACGGTCCGAAACTTGATTTTATGGTAAAAGATGCATTGGGCAGAAGCTGGCAATTAGGTACTATCCAAGTAGATTATAACCTACCGGAACGTTTTGAACTATCCTATAAAGGTGCAGATGATAAATTACATCGCCCTGTAATGATTCACAGAGCGCCATTTGGTTCGATGGAACGATTTATAGCTATTTTGTTAGAACATACAGCAGGAAATTTCCCACTTTGGTTAATGCCAGAACAGGCAATTATATTAAGTTTAAGTGAGAAATATGAAAAATATGCGAAAAAAGTTTTAGATTTGCTGGAAATTCACGAAATTCGCGCCCTAATTGACAACAGAAACGAGACAATTGGCAAAAAAATAAGAGAAGCTGAAATGCAAAAAATGCCTTTTATGCTTATCGTTGGTGAAGAAGAAGAGAAAAACGGCACCATTTCTGTTCGTCGAAATGGACAAGAAGGAAAAGGGAATATTACAGTTACAATTGAGGAATTTTCAAAAATTGTAAATGAAGAAATAAGCAAAACATTGAAACAATTTTAAAGTTTAACTAAAATTACAGAGTCATAGCAATTAGAAGAGGAAGAGGGAGTTACACTCCTAGAGTAGAAAAAATAGCCGCACATCGTATTAATAATTTAATTAGAGGTGTAGCTGAAGTACGTTTAGTGGGAGAGAACATTGAGCCAGGTGTATACGCAATGGCTGATGCATTAAGATTTGCAGAGGAACAAGAAGTAGACTTAGTTGAAATTTCACCAAACGCAGAACCACCTGTTTGTAAACTGATGGATTATGGAAAATTCTTATACCAACAAAAGAAAAGGGAAAAAGAATTAAAAGCAAAATCTAGTCAGGTTGTAATAAAGGAAATTCGTTTTGGTCCTCAAACCGATGAACATGATTATGAATTTAAGAAAAAAAATGCTTTAAAATTTTTACAAGAAGGTTCAAAATTAAAGGCATTTGTGTTTTTTAAAGGACGTTCAATTATCTATAAAGAGCAAGGACAAATTTTATTATTGCGTTTGGCTCAAGATTTAGAAGAATACGGAAAAGTAGAAAGCATGCCTGTTTTAGAAGGAAAACGTATGATTATATACATTGCTTCTAAGAAAAAAGTTAAATAAAGCAATAAGCAATAAGCAATAAGCAATAAGCTATAAAAAGCCCAATACTTACTGCCTAATGCTTAAAGCTATCAAGATAGTAAGTAAGAATAAATTTAATACCTAGGAAAAAATGCCTAAAATGAAAACAAAATCTAGTGCTAAGAAACGATTTAAAGTTACTGGTTCTGGAAAGATCAAAAGAAAACACGCTTTTAAGAGTCATATCTTGACAAAAAAATCTAAAAAACGTAAATTAGCTTTAACTCACTCTGGTTTAGTTCATAAAACAGATGAGAAGAGCATTAAACAACAATTAAATATTATTTAATACGTTGTTTGGTTAAAACTATTTAATAACCCTGGAGTGGGCTACTTAAATTATAAGTAAAAAGTGTTATAAAAAACCGCCTCACTACAAAAAACATTTAAAATTATGCCAAGAGCAGTAAATTCAGTAGCTACAAGAGCTAAAAGAAAAAGAGTATTAAAACAAGCAAAAGGATTCTTCGGAAGACGTAAAAACGTTTGGACAGTCGCTAAAAATGCGGTAGAAAAAGCAATGTGCTATGCCTACCGTGATAGAAAGCAAAAGAAAAGAAATTTCCGTGCCTTATGGATTACGCGTATTAACGCTGGTGCAAGACAGTACGGAATGAGCTATTCTCAATTTATGGGTAAAGTAAAAGCTAACAACATCGAATTGAACCGTAAAGTTCTAGCCGATTTAGCCATGAACCACTCAGAAGCATTTGCATCTATCGTAAATAAAGTGAAATAATCAACGTTTAATCATATTTATATCTTACTTATACAAAATCCCAACTTTTCAGTTGGGATTTTTTTGTTTCTTATCATAATGTAAATCTGTTTTATTAATCGTAAATTTGCCACTTACAATAGTATATGGAAAATAATGAAACAAACCTTTATTTTGAAGGTTTACACCCTAGAAACAAACATATTGGCAGATATAATTTTGCTCAACTGATTAAAACACATCCCGATTTAAACTTACATTTATTCTTAAATAAAGCAGGAGAAAAGTCAATCGATTTTTCTAATCCAATAGCAGTGAAAGCTTTAAACAAAGCATTGTTAATGCATTTTTACAACTTAGAGTACTGGAACATTCCTAAAACCAACTTATGTCCTCCTATTCCGGGAAGAGCAGAATACATTCATCATATTGCTGACCTTTTAGCTACTTCAAATGGTGGCGTGGTTCCAACCGGAAATGCAGTTAGAATTTTAGATATTGGTGTGGGTGCAAATTGTATTTACCCAATTATTGGACATCATGAATATGGTTGGACATTTGTAGGAACAGAAGTGGACAAACAATCTTTATTGTCTGCAGAAACGATTTTAAGTAAAAATCCGAAACTAAATGAAACTGTAACAGTTCGTTTTAATGACAACAAACGTACAGTTTTAAAATACATTTTAGAATCGGAAGAAGTTTTTGATTTTGTTATTTGCAATCCTCCTTTTCATACTTCTGCGGAAGAAGCAACAAAAGGTTCTTTACGAAAAAACAAAAACTTAGGTCAGAAAGTAGCCCACAAACCCGACTTAAACTTTAGCGGTAACAATAACGAATTATGGTGCGAGGGTGGCGAATTAGGCTTTATAACCAACATGATTTACGAAAGTGTTCATTTTAAAAGTCAATGTAAATGGTTTAGCGCCATTGTTTCTAAAAAAACAAACTTGAAGCCCTTATATAAACAAATGAAGAAAGTAGAAGTTAAAAAAAGCACTACACTTCATTTGACAAACGGCAACAAAACTTCACAAATTATTTGCTGGCAATTTTAATATAAAAAAAAGGCTACCAAATGGTAGCATTTTTTATTATAAATTTATTACTAATCGGAAACCTTCTCCGTGAATATTTAATATTTCTACACAATCATCTAATTTAAGATATTTTCTAAGTTTAGCTATGTAAACGTCCATACTTCTGGACGTGAAGTAATTATCGTCTCTCCAAATTTTTGTTAATGCTAGTTCTCTTGGCATTAAATCATTTTCATGAAGGGCTAACATTTTTAATAATTCAGATTCTTTTGGAGATAATTTAATAGGCTCTTGATTATCGAAAGTTAAAAATCGTAATTTTGAATTTAAATGAAATTTACCAATAGTAAACTCAAAAATAGTGGAATCTGGTTTTGTTTCAGATGCCTTTCTTTGAATAATTGCTTTGATTTTCATTAATAAAACCTCCGAATCAAAAGGCTTGTTTAAATAATCGTCTGCTCCTACTTTATAACCTTTCAAAACATCTTCTTTTAATGTTTTAGCTGTTAAAAAGATAATTGGCACTTCTGTATTTCTTTCTCTAATCTCTCTAGCTAACGTGTAACCATCTTTATAAGGCATCATTACGTCTAAAATACATAAATCATATGTGTCTTTTTTAAACTTCTCGAAACCTTCCATTCCGTTTTTAGCTAATGTAACTTCGAAATCATTTAATGATAAATAATCTCTTAAGACCGAACCAAAATTTGGATCATCTTCTACTAATAATATTTTTTTTGCTTCCATATCTTAATTTATTAATGGCAATTTAATTATAAATGTACTTCCTTTTCCTTTTTCACTTTCAACAAAAACCTCGCCATTATGGTCGTCGATAATTTGTTTTACGTATGCTAAACCTAAACCATGTCCTTTAACGTTATGTAAATCGCCAGTATGCTCTCTAAAAAATTTATCAAAAACTTTTTTCTGTACTGCTTTTGACATTCCTATACCGTTATCTTCAATTTTAATAACAACATAATCTTTAATATTTTCTGTATAGACTTTAATAATTGGTTTTTCCGATGCATATTTCATTGCATTATCCAAAATATTAACCAAAACGTTTGTAAAATGGACCTCATTTAAAAGAACTGTATTTCTAGTAGCATTAAAA
>NZ_JBIPMS010000067.1:0-9240 GCF_044368995.1 Flavobacterium sp.
CGTTTTTATATTTAGCAGGTACTATTTTAGAATTCTCAGGAGGTTTAAACGGAAAAGGGTTTGTTTTTAACAATCCAAATGCACAAAGAACTTGTGGTTGCGGGGAAAGTTTTTCGCTTTAAATCTTAAGATTAAAAAATTTAATGATTTAAAGATTTAAGATTATGACAAAATCTTTTGAGGAGTTTGAGGTACACAAAAAGGGAGTTTTATTAACAAAACTAATTTTTAGTTTAGTAAACAATACCTCATTAGATAAGGAATATGGTTTTAAAGATCAAATAAAAAGAGCTGTAGTTTCAATAACGAATAACATTGCTGAAGGATCAGAATATAACAATAATAAACAATTTATAAGATATTTGAAAATTGCAAAAGGAAGTTGTGCTGAAGTAAGAAATATGTTAATTTTAGCGAAAGAATTAGAATTTTGTTCTGTAGATGAAATACAGAAAAGTTTGAATCTAACTATTGAAATTTCTCAGAATATTTCAAATTTTATAAAATATTTGAACACAAAATTAAATACAAAATAAATGATTAATGAGTTTAAAGAATTTTTCAATCTTTAAATTATTCAATCTTTAAATTATTAAAATGAGTAAATATACAGAAGACGATTTAAAAGTCGAATTAGAAAATAAAGAATACGAATACGGATTTTATACTGAATTAGAATCGGAAACGTTTCCTATTGGTTTAAATGAAGACATTGTGCGCGCGATTTCTAAAAAGAAAAACGAACCACAATGGATGACCGATTGGCGTTTGGAAGCATTCGCCGCTTGGAAAGAAATGGAAGAACCTGAATGGGCCAATGTAAAATACTCAAAACCAGATTTTCAAGCTATTGCCTATTATTCGGCACCAAAAAAATCAGATCCAAATAAAACATTAGATGATGTAGATGCTGAGTTATTAGAAATGTATAAAAAATTAGGTATTTCTATTGACGAGCAGAAAAAAATGAATAATGTGGCTATGGATATTGTTGTAGATTCTGTTTCAGTAGCTACTACATTCAAAAAAACACTAGGCGAAAAAGGTATTATTTTTTGCCCTATTTCCGATGCCATTCAGGAACATCCTGAATTAGTTAAGAAATATTTAGGAACTATTGTGCCGCAAAAAGATAATTTTTATGCCGCTTTAAATTCAGCCGTTTTCTCTGATGGAAGTTTTTGTTATATTCCAAAAGGCGTGAAATGTCCGATGGAATTGTCGACTTACTTTAGAATCAATCAAGGTGGTACAGGACAGTTTGAAAGAACCTTATTAATTGCTGATGAAGGTAGTTATGTGTCTTACCTAGAAGGTTGCACAGCTCCAAGTCGAGACGAAAACCAACTTCACGCGGCTGTTGTAGAATTAATTGCTTTAGATGATGCCGAAATAAAATATTCTACTGTTCAAAACTGGTATCCAGGGAATAAAGAGGGAAAAGGTGGTGTATTCAATTTTGTAACCAAAAGAGGTTTGTGTGAAAAAAATGCAAAAATATCTTGGACACAAGTTGAAACAGGTTCTGCCGTAACCTGGAAATATCCATCTTGTATTTTAAAAGGGGATAATTCAATTGGTGAATTCTACTCTATCGCTGTTACAAATAATTTCCAACAAGCGGATACGGGGACAAAAATGATTCATTTAGGTAAAAATACCAAATCAACCATTATTTCAAAAGGAATTTCAGCTGGAAAATCACAAAATAGTTACCGTGGATTGGTTCAAATAAGTAAAAATGCAGACAATGCTCGAAACTTTTCACAATGTGATAGTTTGCTAATGGGTAATAATTGTGGTGCACACACCTTTCCTTATATAGAAAGTAAAAACACCAGTGCAAAAATTGAACACGAAGCCACAACTTCAAAAATTGGAGAAGACCAAGTGTTTTATTGTAACCAACGAGGTATTCCAACTGAAAAAGCAATTGCATTAATTGTAAATGGTTTCAGTAAAGAAGTCTTAAATAAATTACCAATGGAATTCGCTGTGGAAGCTCAAAAATTATTGGAAATTAGTTTAGAAGGTTCAGTAGGATAATCAAATATAAATCAGAATAAAAAACACATTTATACCATGTTACAAATCAAAAACTTACACGCTTCAGTAGAAGACAAAGAAATATTAAAAGGAATTAATTTAGAAGTAAAAGCCGGAGAAGTTCATGCTATTATGGGTCCAAATGGTGCAGGAAAAAGCACACTTTCCTCCATAATTGCTGGAAACGAAAACTATAACGTAACTGCTGGTGAAATTTTATTAGAAGGTGAAAATATCTCCGAATTAGCACCCGAAGAACGGGCACACAAAGGGATTTTCTTATCTTTTCAGTATCCGGTAGAAATACCTGGTGTTTCGGTAACTAATTTTATGAAAACAGCTATTAACGAATCGCGCAAAGCACGTGGACAAGATGATATGCCTGCCAATGAAATGCTGAAATTAATCCGTGAGAAATCAGAATTATTAGAAATTGATAGAAAATTCTTATCTCGTTCTTTAAATGAAGGTTTTTCTGGTGGAGAGAAAAAACGAAATGAAATTTTTCAAATGGCGATGTTAGAACCTAAATTAGCTATTCTTGATGAAGCAGATTCTGGTTTGGATATCGATGCTTTACGAATTGTTGCCAACGGTGTAAACAAACTAAAAAACAAAAACAATGCTGTTTTAGTAATCACGCATTACCAACGTTTATTAGATTACATTATTCCAGATTTTGTACATGTATTAATGGATGGAAAAATTGTAAAATCAGGAGATGCCTCTTTAGCTTTAGAATTAGAAGAAAAAGGGTACGATTGGATTAAAAACGAAGTAGTCGAAAGTCAAAAGTCGTAAAGTAAAAAAAAAATGGAATTAAAAGAAAAAATACTATCGTCATTTATGGCGTTTGAAGATAAAATTGTTGATGTAAATAACGAGTTACACGACATTAGAACTTCGGCTATAAAAAACTTCGAAAACAAAGGTTTTCCTACTAAAAAGGAGGAAGCATGGAAATATACCTCGTTAAATGCCATTTTAAAAAATGATTTTAGTGTATTTGCCAAAAAAGAAAACGCAGTAGAATTTGCTGATGTAAAAAAATATTTTTTAAATGAAGTTGATACTTATAAAGTTGTATTTATTGACGGAAAATTTAGTTCTTACTTATCATCAACTACACATGATGGTTTAGATGTTTGTTTAATGTCTTCGGCTTTAACCAAACCAAAATATAAAATGTATATTGACCAATATTTTAACAAAATTGCGAACTTAGAAGATAGTTTAACGTCATTAAACACTGCTTTTTCTCAAGAAGGTGCGTATGTAAACATTCCTAAAAGCAAAGTGGTTGACAAACCTATTGAAATTTTATATTTTTCAACTGGCTCAGAAGCAGCGTTAATGACACAACCTCGAAATTTAATAATTGTAGGCGAAAATGCACATGTTCAAATTGTAGAACGCCATCAGAGTTTGAATAGCAATCCGGTTTTAACAAATTCGGTAACAGAAGTATTTGCTCAAAAACGCGCTATAGTAGATTATTATAAAGTTCAAAATGATATACAAACTGCAAATTTAATTGACAATTCATACATTGCTCAAAAACAAGAAAGTCATGTTTCGGTTCATACTTTCTCTTTTGGAGGAAACATTACTAGAAATAATTTAAATTTCTATCACCAAGGAGAACATATTGATTCTACTTTAAAAGGAATTACTATCATTGGCGACAAACAACATGTTGACCATTATACTTTAGTGCAACATGCTACACCAAATTGTGAAAGTCATCAAAACTATAAAACTATTTTAGATGGAAACGCCACTGGTGTTTTTAATGGGAAAATTTTCGTGGAAAAAGAAGCGCAAAAAACAAATGCTTTTCAGCAAAATAATAATATTTTATTAAGTGATAAAGCAACAATTAATGCGAAACCACAATTAGAAATTTTTGCAGATGATGTAAAATGCTCACATGGATGCACTATTGGACAGTTAGATGAAAGTGCCATGTTTTATATGCAACAACGTGGAATTGGAAAAAAAGAAGCCAAAGCATTATTGATGTACGCGTTTACAAGTGAAGTTACAAATAGTGTAAAAATACCAGAACTAAGAAATAAAATTGCTCGAATTATAGCCGACAAATTAGGCGTAAATATGGGATTTGACTTATAAAAAACAAAGCAGAAATAAAGCAGTTTCATTATTTTGAAACTGCTTTTTTTTTACTCTTTTCTATATTTTTTAGTAATTTCAAAAACGTGCTCTAAAATTTTGGAATCTTCCTCTGAAAATTCAACATTTCTTCTTGCCATGACAATTTTAGCGGTTTCAAAGGCTTTATTAGTTAAGTAGGTTGAAAAGCCACTTGCCCCACCCCAACTAAAACTTGGTACAAAATTTCTTGGAAACCCGGCTCCAAAAATATTGGTACTAACTCCAACAACTGTTCCAGTATTAAACATAGTATTAATACCGCATTTACTGTGATCGCCCATCATTAAACCGCAGAATTGCAAACCAGTTTTAGCAAAATTTTCTGTTTCATAGCTCCACAATTTTACTTCTTCGTAATTGTTTTTGAGGTTGCTATTGTTGCTATCTGCACCCATATTACACCATTCACCTAACACCGCATTTCCTAAAAATCCATCGTGTCCTTTATTAGAATACCCAAACAAAACTGAATTATTCACTTCACCGCCAATTACAGAATGGGGTCCAACAGTAGTAGCACCATATACTTTTGTAGCTAGCTTCACTCTCCCCGACTCGCACAAAGCAAAAGGACCTCGAATAACAGAACCTTCCATTATTTCAGCATTTTTACCAATATAAATAGGACCTGTTGATGCGTTTAAGGTTACAAATTCTAATTTCGCGCCTTCTTCTATAAAAATATTTTCTGGGGATAATACGTTTACCGATTTAGGAATCGGTTGTGAATATCGGTCTTCAGTTAACAACTCATAATCTTCACGGATGGCAACATCATTTTTTTGAAAAATATTCCAAGTGTTTTCTATTTTAATGCAATCATTTGTAAATTCAATCACTTCAAAACTGTCAAAATCTACTTCTTCGCCTTCTTTAGCGAAAAAAGCCACTACTTCTTCTTCTTGAAAAATGGCTTGATTGTGTTCCAAATTCTTAATCATTGCTACCAAAATATCATTTGGTAAAAATGAGGCATTAATCATCACATTGTTTTCCATTTCCACCATTGGCCATTTTTCAGACAAATAGTCTTCGGTAATTGTGGTGGTGGTGTAACCTAAATATTTTTCCCATTTTTCTCGAATCGTTAAAATTCCAACACGAATATCAGCGACTGGTCTGGTGAAAGTAAATGGTAACAAAGCATTACGATGTGGTCCATCAAAAAGAATATAGTTCATTGAAAAAGTTTAAAAGGTTTAATGAAAACTTAACGATTCAAATTTACAAAGAAATTTGACTTATAAAAATAAAAAAACCCCGAATAAATTCGAGGTTTAAATTATGTATATAAATTCTACTATTCTTTTGAGAATTTAGCATATTTAGTTTTGAATTTATCGATACGACCTGCAGTATCAATAAGCTTAGATTTACCAGTGTAAAAAGGGTGAGACGTTCTAGAAATCTCCATTTTGAAAACCGGATACTCCACACCTTCATGCGTGATAGTTTCTTTAGTGTCAACAGTTGATTTTGTGATGAATACATCATCGTTAGACATGTCTTTGAAAGCGACTAATCTGTAGTTTTCTGGGTGAATTCCTTTTCTCATTTTGTAAATCTTTAAATGTATGATTATAATTTGTTCCGCGGCTTTTTACTATAAAAAGGTGTAAACGCCTTATAACCTTTTGTTAATTATGTTTTTATTTCAGGGTGCAAATATAATACTATTACCCAATACTACAAATAAAATGCCATTATTTTTTTCTTAGAAACGGCTTTATCTTAAAATCTGATACTAAAAGTTTTATAACTTAAGAAAAATCTACGTAATTTTGCAACCGATTTGCGTGAGTGATAAGAGTGAAAATCCTTTTTTTGTGGCTTTTTTCAAGACATAAAAAAAGATTGTAACGGATAGCACGACCTGAAAGGGCACGCCCAAAGAAAAAAGTATGTCTGATAGAAAAAAAGTAGCTTTTTATACACTGGGTTGTAAACTAAATTTTTCGGAAACTTCTACTATTGCCAGAAACTTCAATGATGAAGGATTTGATAGAGTTGATTTTGAAGAAGTAGCCGACATTTATGTAATTAACACATGTTCAGTAACTGAAAACGCCGATAAGCAGTTTAAACAAGTGGTAAAAAAAGCGATGAAACTAAACGACAAAGCTTTTGTGGCAGCTGTAGGCTGTTATGCCCAACTGAAACCTGAAGAATTAGCCGCAGTTGATGGTGTAGATTTGGTTTTAGGTGCTACCGAAAAATTTAAAATCACCGATTACATTAACGACCTATCGAAAAACGATATGGGCGAAGTGCACAGTTGCGAAATTGAAGAAGCCGATTTTTACGTAGGTAGTTATTCAATTGGCGACAGAACCCGAGCTTTTTTAAAAGTGCAAGATGGTTGCGATTATAAATGTACGTATTGCACAATTCCTTTAGCGCGTGGAATTTCCAGAAGTGATGCGTTGGAAAATGTATTGAAAAATGCGAAAGAAATTTCGGAACAAAACATTAAAGAAATTGTATTAACTGGAGTAAATATTGGCGATTACGGCAAAGGTGAATTTGGCAACAAAAAACACGAACATACGTTTTTAGAACTAGTGCAAGAATTAGACAAGGTTGAAGGTATTGAAAGACTAAGAATTTCAAGTATTGAACCTAATTTGCTAAAAAACGAAACAATTGAATTTGTAAGTAAAAGCAACACATTTGTACCCCATTTTCATATTCCGCTGCAAAGTGGTAGCAATGAAATTTTAGCAAAAATGAAACGTCGTTACCAACGAGAAATTTATACGGAACGTGTAAATAAAATTAAAGAAGTAATGCCACACGCATGTATTGGTGTGGATGTAATTGTTGGATTTCCTGGTGAAACCGACGAACACTTTTTAGAAACTTACAATTATTTAAATGAAATGAACATTTCGTATTTACATGTGTTTACGTATAGTGAGCGCGATAATACGGAAGCTGCAGATATGCCAGGAGTTGTGCCTGCCAATGTTAGAAGCAAACGAAGTAAAATGTTGCGAGGACTTTCCGTAAAAAAACGCAGAGCGTATTATGAAAGTCAAATTGGCACCACTCGAACCGTTTTATTTGAAAACGAAAATAAAGAAGGTTACATTACAGGTTTTACAGAAAATTACGTAAAAGTAAAAACGCCTTGGAACCCAGAATTAGCCAACACCTTACACGAAATTACACTTACTAAAATTGACGATGACGGTTTGGTAAGATTGGAATTTGTGAATGTTCCAGTTTAAATTACTAACAAACCAGAATTTCGCAATAAACTTATCGGTTTTGAAAACCAAAATAGTTCAAAATCTTCAAACTGAGATTCGAAATCCAATTTTAAATCTTTTAATTGAATTGGATGATTTGTAAGTGTTTTTAAAGATTTCAATAACCAATTTGCTTGATCTTTTTCTAAAGAAATTTCAATAGTATCCGTTTTAAAATGAAACGTAAGTTTGGTCATTTCCCAAGTAGCCCCTTTTTTTGATTTAGTAAAATAATTTACAATAGGTAAATTTCCAATCCAAAACAGTTTGGCATTTGGTTTTAGTGTGAAATCGACAGTTTCAAAAACGGCAGTTTCTATATAATCTGGAGCAATTTTAGTTTTTGGAATTTTAAATTCAAACCACTCTTGTAAATCGTACTCGAAACACATGCCGTGCATATAATTAAACAAGGATTTTTTCAAACCAAAAGTAAACTTATCGTGATTGATGCCTGTTTTATCCTTAAACTGAATGTCGTTATTTGCAAAAGTAATTTCATTTTGTTGCGGAATTACGCCAAACTCGTCTGGATTTAATCCTACAGGCGAGTGTGCCGTCATGGCAAATTGATGCCAAAATCCAGATTGGATGGTACCAACTTGAAATAATTGTCGCACCATTTCTAAACTATCCACTGTTTCTTGAATAGTTTGAGTTGGATAACCGTACATCAAATACGCATGAACCATAATTCCTGCTTCAGTAAAATAATTCGTGACTTTAGCCACTTGTTCAACTGTTACTCCTTTTTTTATTAATTCTAACAATCTATCTGTAGCTACTTCTAATCCCCCAGAAACCGCAATACAACCTGAAGCTTTTAATAAAACGCACAAATCTTTTGTAAAACTTTTTTCAAAGCGAATGTTTGTCCACCATGAAACCACTAATTTGCGTTTAAGAATTTCCAAAGCCACTTCACGCATTAATGCTGGCGGTGCAGCTTCATCCACAAAATGGAATCCAGTTTCGCTAGTTTGAAGAATCATTTCTTCCATCCTATCCACAAGAATTTTTGCTGCAATAGGTTCATAAATTTTTATATAATCTAAAGAAACATCACAAAACGTACATTTTCCCCAATAGCAACCATGTGCCATAGTTAGTTTATTCCAGCGGCCATCGCTCCATAAACTATGCATAGGATTGGCAATTTCAATTACAGAAATATATTTATTCAAAAATAAATCTGAATAATCTGGTGTGCCAACATCTGATTGCTTATAGTCTGGTTTTGTAGTATTATTTTTATAGACAACTTCATTATTATCTAATAAGAAAGTGCGCTTAAACTCAGGTTCTGAAACAAGTTTAGAATGACAAAAATTATATAAAAGTTCGACTGGTAATTCGCCATCATCGAGTGTGATGAAATCGAAAAATTCAAACACTCTTTTATCTTTAATACTTCTTAATTCTGTATTTGGAAAACCACCACCCATAGCAATTTTGACTAATGGATAATGTGCTTTAATATATTGAGCACATCGGAAAGCGCTATATAAATTTCCTGGAAAAGGCACTGAAATTAAAACTAAATTCGGTTGGATTTCGCTTACTCTATCTTCTAAAATTTTAAGCGTAATTTTATCAATATGCGTAGTTTCTTTTAACAATTCTGCATATAGTTCGTCAAAAGAATTGGCACTTCTACCCAATCGTTCTGCATAGCGACTAAATCCGAAATTTTCATCTACACATTCCACAATGAAATCAGAAATATCTTCCAAATACAGTGTGGCTAAATGTTTCGCTTTGTCTTGCA
>NZ_JBIPMS010000158.1:0-3073 GCF_044368995.1 Flavobacterium sp.
AAAAATTTATACACCAAAAGTTGTGCAGATTGTCATAGCTTGTATGAAAAAGAAAGTTTTACTGCCGAACAATGGAAGCCAATTGTTTTACGCATGCAAAAAAACACAAAACTTACCGATTTGCAACGTGAAAAAATATATGCTTATTTGACTACGCCACAATTTTAAAATTGGCTCAATTTATATGAAGAAATTTATACTACTCATTTTATTTTCCATATATGGCTATTCGCAAGAGGGCTTACCGCATTGTGGTTTTGATTTTACTACCTATTTGGTAGCCAATCCAATTGATAACGCTACTAAAAAAATCATTAACGATTTGAAGATTACTTTAATTGATCATAAAGGAAATGAAGTAGTGAATACTAATAATGAGTTTAGTTTAATTTATAAAGATAAAACTTTAACTTTTGCTAAAAATCACAAAGTTACTCTGGCAAATACTGAAGAAAGATGGTTTTATAATATTTGCGAAGACCAATATTTATTGCAATTGAAAGCAAATTTTATTCCAGAAGAAAAAGGGTATTCGGTAAAAATTGAAGATCCTCTTAAACGTTACCCAACAACATTTGTGCCCGTTTTTAATTCTAATTTGTATGTTTTATGTACCACTAAAGTAAAAAGCTTTGGTCCGAAAATGACAAATAATATGATTACTGTGGAAATGAGTAAATAGTTAGTTTTCTGATTCAGCAGACGAAACTGTAGCACTATCTTTTACAATTATTTTTTTTGTAACAGCTTCTTTCTTTATAATTGGAATATAAATTTCTGTTACCCATTTTGAAGGTTCGTTTACTTCAGGAATTGATTTTTTATAAATTCCAATATAATATCCTTTTTTGTCTTCTTTGAATTTTTTAGTTGTAATGTAATTTCTGGTTTTAGCCCAAGCTTTTTTCATGTGAGAATAATCACCTTTTAATACGGTTTTTATAGCTAGAAATGAGCCGTAACTTTTACCTTGAATTTGACTATCTGGTGTTGTGAATACTTTTTCTTTTACTGGAACACACATAGCATAAACTATCTTTTTTCCGTTGTCATTGTTCTGAAACATTACAAACGGTACTTCTAAAGTTTCGATAGCATTTGATTTAATAAAATTCTTCATTGTTTTTAGTAACGCTTTCGATTTTTTAGGAAAATCTTTTACTACACAAGAATCTTTTTGTTCCAAATAATTAATTGCAGGTCTGTTTACCAGTCCTTCTACTTTTATATCATACTCTCCTAATTCACTTACAAAATAGCTATTGATTTTATTTAAACTTTCTTGAATTTGCGGACCCACATAACTAGTAATTCCGCCATTCAATACAGAATATATTTTTTCTGTAAACGATAAATCACCTTTAATTGTTACCGATACTAAGCTGCTGTTTCCTGATTTTTTAAATTTCCAATGCAATGTTTGCTTGTTATCGTTTTGAATAAAGAGTTGCGATATGGAATCTTTTTGTGCAAAAGTTGTAATTATAGCACTTTCTGAGTCCCATTTTACATATGATTTTTTGCCAATGGTATTTTGAGAAGAAGTAAATACCATATTTTCTTCGGTATTGAATTGTTGCCAATCATTCCAATTAGTAAAATCGTTTACATATTCAAACACTGAATTGCTTGGTGTATTTATTTTTTTTTGCTTTGTAATTTTGTAAGTAGCGGGCTGTGTGGCCACAAATACCACAAAAGCCAAAAGGAATAGTAGAAATAAAAGCGATAAATATTTTAAAATTTTCATTTGTTTTTGGGGATAAAAATCAAATATAATAAATTATTCTTTTATGTATCCTTTAATTAAAAATAAGAACAAAATAAAAAGCAAAAAACCTAAAACAATCCATTTTACTCCTTTATATTGCTGTTTATGTATGTTTTTATCCTTTAAATACATAAAAACAATAATTATAATAAAAGAAATTGCAAATAAAATAGCAAATACAGTTTGTCCTTTTGAAAACATGTTGATAAATTTTTTACCAAATTTAAGGATTTGAAGTTTTAAAATATAATTTTATACCCTATAATATTAAAAAATTTTTACTACGAATTATCAAATTTTAATTAATGCTAAAACTAATAATATGCAAAAACAATTAGATGCTGTAAAATTATTTCATACCACTTATGGTTTAGGAGTAAGTGAAAACAAGAAAGCCGATTTAGGTACACAAAAAAACAACCTTCGTTTTGATTTAATGAAGGAAGAAAATGAGGAGTATTTAGAAGCCGTACAAAATAATGATATTGTTGAAATTGCAGATGCATTAGGCGACATGTTATACATTTTATGTGGTACAATTTTAGAGCACGGGTTGCAACATAAAATTGAAGCTATTTTTGATGAAATTCAGCGCAGTAATATGAGTAAATTGGGAGCAGACGGAAAACCTATTTATCGTGAAGATGGAAAAGTGATGAAAGGACCAAATTACTTTAAACCAGATTTTGAAGCTATTTTAAAATAATAATTTAAAATTTGAATAAAAAAAATCCTTAATTTCTTAAGGATTTTTTTTATACTTACAAATAAATATTATTCATTTACTAAAACATACTCGCCAGAAGCTAATAAAGGTTCTGCTTTTTTGTATTTCATTGTGTCACTTTTTCCAGACAAAACATGTTTAACAGTTACGTTATCATTTCTATTGATTTTTGGTTGGTCACGAACGATAGTTTCAGTTACTGTTGGGCGTTGTTGTGCTTGATTTCCAGCTTCTCTATTCGCTTGCGCTAAATCATCAGAATTTACCGTGTCTTTTGATTCGGTGTAATTTGATTTTTTTGTTACTTGTTTGGCTTCCTGAATGTTATTCGCATTTTGTGAAGGCAATTCTCCTTTAAATAAAAATGAAATCACATCCTTATTTACTTGCTCAATCATGGCTTTAAATAATTTAAACGCTTCGAACTTGTAAATTAATAAAGGATCTTTTTGTTCGTGAACGGCTAATTGAACCGATTGTTTCATTTCATCCATTTTACGTAAATGTTTTTTCCATGATTCATCTACAATAGCTAAAGTGATATTTTTTTCGAAATCTGTAATTAATGATTTTCC
>NZ_JBIPMS010000068.1:0-9197 GCF_044368995.1 Flavobacterium sp.
TTCTATAAGTTAAATCACCAATTTTACCCGGCATTCTTTTTCCTTGTATATCATAAATAGCTCTTACCCATAATACACCAAGCATTGGAACTACAATAAAAGTTAATTTATTAAATTCCCAAGCTTTTGAAAAATCCAAATGTATGAAGTGCATCACTCCTTTTGTTAATCCGCATGCATAACATTCCATACCAGCTAACTGAACAGATAAACACACACTTTCTCCTTTATCAAAAGTTGTAACAGGAAAAAACAATAACACAATTGGAGCTAAAATAGTGACAATATTTGACGTGTAGAAAAATAATTTAGAAAACATTTTTATTACAATTTTTTAGAATAACTTCCATTTTTTGGTTGTAAATCATCTGTTGCAATTCTAATAATATCAATTAATGTCCAAATACCGCAAAATCCAAAAGTAAGTAATTGAACAACACCTTGCCAAGTGTATCCTAAATAAAATCTGTGAATTCCATTTACCCCTACCAAAAAAAACAATGTTAATCCTAAAGCAATAACTTGACTTTTACCGTCACCAGCAATTGCAGGAGAAGATAATTCGTCTTCTTGGTTTTCAACAACTACAGTTGTGTTTGTGTTGTTAGGAGTAGTTCTTTGAACTGGGAACGATGCATAAGTAGCTGTTAGCGTTCCAACCATCAGCATTAAAGCTGATAAAAATAATTTGATTTTCATAAAAAAAAAGTTTTAGATTTACACAAAAATAATAATTTAACCCAATCTGCAATGAAAAACTTAAAATATTTTTCAATTTTATTTCCACTATTTTTCTTAACTAGTTATGCTCAAGTTAATTATGAATTTTATGGTGCTTTAAAATTAAACGGAAATGATAAAACCATCATCACATACCGATTAGTTTTCACAGAGCAAAATGGTAAAATTACTGGTTATTCCGTTACTGATTTAGATGGTGCGCACGAAACTAAGAACGTAATTAGTGGCTCTTATGACAAATCTAAAAAGCAATTTTCATTTCAAGAAAAAGAAATACTATATACAAAATCTACATTTGATGAAAATTCATTTTGCTTTGTAAATTTTTCTGGAAAAGTAAAATTAGTTGAAAACACCAGTAAATTAGAAGGTGCTTTCAAAGGTTTATTTAATAACAAAACCAAATGTATTGACGGAACAATGTCTTTAATTGGTAGTAATAAAATTTATAATTTAGTAAATAAAGTAAATAAGAAATTACAAAGTTCTAAAAAAATAGATGCTAAAACCAAAAGCGAATCCAACCCAATTAAACTTATTGACAGTTTAAAAATTAACAAATTAAGTACAAATCAAAATTTAAATGTATTTTGGGAATCTAGTATTTTAAAATTAGATATTTGGGACAACGGTCAAGAAGATGGCGATATTATAAACGTATATCATAACAATAAATTGATTTTATCTGAATACTCAGTTACCAATAAAAAGAAAACGATTACTATCACTTTAATTGGCAAAAATGATGTTTTCAAAATTGTAGCTGTAAACGAAGGAAAAATAAAACCCAATACCGCAAAATTAGAACTTCACGATAAAAATAGAAGTTTTGAATTGCTAGCCACATTAAATAAAGAGGAAGAAGCGTCCATAACAATCGTAAAAAAACCTGCTAATTAGCAGGTTTTTTTTGTGATTTATTCTAAGTATTAAAATGCATATCCGATACCAAATCCGAAATTAGGTAAAGTACCACTAGCTTTTAGCGTTGAAAATAAACCGTCCTCGTTTTTGTAAGTAAATTTATTGTAAGCAATTCCTACGTTTAAATCTATCGACAATCCACTATCCCAAATCCATTGGTAACCTCCTTTTGCACCAACTTTTAAGGCACCAAAATTAGTTTCATTAGAAGTTCCAGTTGTAATAGCACCAGTACTACTAATTGAAAATGAATTTTCAAGTTTAACTTTTCCAGAATTGTATCCAGCTTGTGCGCCAGCATAAAATCCTTGTAATGCTTCATTAAAGTAATAACGATATTGTAATTCACCCCCAAGATTAGAATATTTAGCATCTCCAATTTTGAATCCACCAATACCACCTCCAACTACAAAAGAGCTATTATCACCTAATTTGTGCTCAAAACTTACTAAATCTGTACCTCCCAAAATTGATAATGGATTTACTTTTACAATGTTTTCTTGTGCATTTGTTGCAACAAAACCAAAAACTGCAACTGCAGTTAATAATACTTTTTTCATAATTGTTTTTTTTTTAAGTTAAATTTTTTCAAATATATAAAAATTATTTCTTCAAAAAAAAAATTATTTCTTCAAAAATGGCAATTTAACCACTTTAGCTTTTATATCTTTATTTCTAATTCTAATAAAAATTTCAGAATCTGGTGTGGCTAATGCTGTTGGAACATATCCCATTCCTATAGCAATTCCTAGACTTGGCGATTGCGTTCCAGAAGTTACAATTCCTACTACATTTCCATTAGCATCTGCAATTTCATAATCATGACGTGGAATGCCTCTATCAATCATTTCAAAACCAACTAATTTTTTAGAAACACCAGCTTCTTTTTGTTTTTTCAAGTTTTCTGAATTGGTAAATTCTTTTTCAAATTTAGTAATCCAACCCAAACCAGCTTCTAACGGAGAGGTAGTATCATTAATATCATTTCCGTATAAACAGAAACCCATTTCTAATCGTAAAGTATCACGAGCAGCTAAACCAATTGGTTTAATACCGAAAGGGGCACCCGCTTCAAAAACTTTTGCCCAAATAGTAATGGCGTCTTCGTTTTTAAAATAAATTTCAAATCCACCAGAACCCGTATAGCCTGTAGCAGAAACAATAACATCTTGCTTTCCTGCAAATTCACCAATTTGGAACGTATAATATCCCATATTCACTAAATCTATTGAAGTCAAACTTTGCATCGCTTCAGCAGCTTTTGGTCCTTGAATGGCTAATAAAGAATACCCATCCGAAAGGTTTTTCATCTCCACACCTAAATCATTGTGTGATGAAATCCAATTCCAATCTTTTTCGATATTAGACGCATTTACTACCAACATATACTGATTGTCTGCAATTTTATAAACAATTAAATCATCAACAATTCCACCTTCATTATTTGGTAAACAAGAATATTGTGCTTTTCCATCTACTAATTTTGAAGCATCATTAGAGGTTACTTTCTGAATTAACGCCAATGCATTTTCACCTTTTAAGAAAAATTCTCCCATATGTGAAACATCAAATACGCCAACTCCAGTTCTTACCGTTTCGTGTTCTGCGTTTACTCCTTCATATTGAACAGGCATATTGTAACCTGCAAACGGAACCATTTTTGCTCCTAAACTTTCGTGAATAGCTGTTAATGCTGTATTTTTCATTGTACGGTTTTATAAAATTTAAAGTTGCTAATGTATTGAAAATTCTTAAAAAAATAAAGCCAAAAACCCATAAATAGTAAGAAATTCACAAAATATTGTTTTAATACTGAAAATAGTTGCAATTTAGAATTTGTTTGTAGAATTTTGACAGCTAAAACAAAATCAAATGCATTACATCGATTCATCAGTACTTACTATAGAAAAAGTTAGAGAAATTATTTTTGAAGGAAAAAAATTAGCCCTTTCAGAAGAAGCTATCTCAAAAATTGAAAGATGCAGAACGTATTTAGATGAAAAAATGGCTGCAAACGATACAGCTATTTACGGAATTAACACTGGTTTTGGTTCGTTATATAACATTAAAATTTCGACAGAAAATTTAACCAAACTTCAAGAAAACTTAATGAAATCTCACGCTTGTGGCACTGGTGACGAAGTACCTCACGAGATTGTAAAGATAATGTTATTATTAAAAATTCAATCTTTGAGTTACGGACATTCAGGTGTGCAATTAGTAACCGTCAACCGATTAATTGATTTTTACAATAATGAAATTTTACCTGTAGTTTACACACAAGGTTCATTAGGAGCAAGTGGCGATTTATCACCTTTAGCTCATATGTGTTTGCCATTAATTAATGAAGGTGAAGTACATTACGACGGATTCCGTCAACCAGCGCATAAAGTATTAGAAAAGTTAAACTTATCTCCTATTACATTAAAATCTAAAGAAGGTTTGGCTTTATTAAACGGAACACAATTTATGAGTGCTTATGGTGTGTACAATTTAATTCAGGCCGATAAATTAGCCCATTTAGCAAACATTGTTTCGGCAGTTTCTTTAGAAGGTTTTGATGGAAGAAAAGAGCCTTTTAACGAATTAATACATTTAGTACGACCACATAATGGGCAACTAGCAACCGCAGCGCATATGTTAGAATTATTAGATGATAGTGAAATTATTGCACAACCTAAAAAACATGTGCAAGACCCTTATTCTTTTAGATGTATTCCGCAAGTGCATGGTGCTTCTAAAGATGTAATTGACCATGTAAAAAAAATATTTACTACCGAAATTAATTCGGTTACAGACAATCCAAATATTTTTGTAGGTGAAGATGAAATTATTTCTGGCGGCAATTTTCACGGACAACCTTTAGCGATGGCTTTAGATTATTTAGGAATTGCTTTGGCAGAATTAGGAAGCATTTCAGAAAGAAGAACCTACCAATTAATTTCTGGATTAAGAGAATTGCCTGCGTTTTTAGTTAGTAATCCCGGATTAAATTCTGGATTTATGATTCCACAATATACCGCGGCTAGTATTGTTAGTCAGAACAAACAATTAGCAACTCCTGCAAGCATAGACAGCATTGTATCAAGCAACGGACAAGAAGACCATGTAAGCATGGGAGCAAATGCCGCTACAAAAACCTTAAAAATTGTGGAGAATTTAGAGCGTATTTTAGCTATAGAATTATTCAACGCTTCGCAAGCTATAGAATTTAGAAGACCTTTAAAATCGAGTGATTTCATTGAAATGTTTGTAAAAACGTATCGTGAAGAAGTACCTTTAGTTACAGAAGACAGAATATTACATTACGATATTGAAAAATCAATTCAGTTTTTGAAGAGTTTTCAGGTGGAAGTTTAACATTACCAAACCTGACAGGTTTCAAAAACCTGTCAGGTTTATTAATACCAACCATATAAATAGTTTTAAAGCTTTATTTATCAATACTCTATCTATCATTTTGTAAGATTAGGAATTTAATTCCTAATCTGCAAATTTACAAATAAACAAGATAGAATATTACATTACGATATTGAAAAATCAATTCAGTTTTTGAAGAGTTTTCAAGTGGAAATAAATTAATCCTTATTTCGTTTCGGTCTTTTCACTAATTCTCCTTGACAATTTGGACAAACATTTGCCATTTCTGTAGCGCACATTTCACAAAATGTACATTCATAACTGCAAATACAAGCTTCTGAATGCATATTTAAAGAAACAGTGCATTTCTCGCAAGAGGATTTGTATTCCAACGCCATTATTTATTTTTATTTTTAAGCAAATAAATCATTATCATAGCGCCAAAAATAACCTCTAAAACCAATCTAAAACTTATAATTAAAGTGGCGCCTGGCCATTTCATAATTTTGAATAAGGCACCTATGGCTACAACGAAACTACAGCCAATAATTATAAGTAGTAATTTACTGAAATTGTTTTGCATTTTTATTTAAAGTTTTTTTCAATTGCCTTTATCATTTCTCCTGCAATATCTTTTTGAGTGGCGCCTTCAATACCTTCTAATCCTGGAGAAGAATTTACTTCTAATAATAAAGGTCCTTTAGACGAACGAATAATATCTACACCAGCCACTTTTAGATTCATAGCTTTGGTAGCTTTTATAGCAATTCTTTTTTCATCAGCGGTTACTTTCACAATAGAAGCTGTTCCGCCTAAATGAATGTTGGCGCGAAATTCACCTGGCGCCGCTTCTCGTTGCATGGCTGCCACCACTTTTCCGTCTACTACAAATAGGCGCAAATCTTTTCCGTTAGCTTCTTTAATGAATTCTTGTACTAAGATATTAGCATTCAGGCTTTTAAAGGCATTAATAACTGATTCCGCAGCTTTTTTCGTTTCAGCTAAAACCACTCCTTTTCCTTGCGTTCCTTCAAGTAATTTCACAATTAATGGCGAACCACCAACCATTTTTATTAAATCGTCTGTATCTAAAGGCGAATTGGCAAATCCTGTAGTTGGAATATCTACTTCGTTGTTTAACAACAATTGAAGTGAAAATAATTTATCTCTCGATTGTGTTATGGCCGCAGCATTGTTTAAAGCATATACTTTTAGTGCCTCAAATTGTCTGGTTAACGCACATCCGTAATAGGTCATACTTGGACGAATACGAGGAATTATGGCATCAAAATCTTTTAAAACCAAACCGCCACGATAATGAATTTCTGGATTTGACGCACTCAACTTCATATAACAATACTTGATGTTTAAAAAATGCATTTCGTGTCCACGCATTTCTCCGGCTTCAATAATGCGTCGGTTACTATACAAATCTGGATTACTAGCTAGCAAACCTATTTTTAATCCTTTTTTCTCAGGTTCATTATAATAATATTCTTTTAAATTTTCAGTGGTTGGTTGTCCTAATTCAAACTTTTTTTCAGGATCTACAATCAATCTTCCAACCATTGCTTCTCTTCCTAAAAGCATCCTGAAACCCATTGAATCTCTATTAGTTAGCGTAACTTCAACTTGCCAATTATGACTACCTAATCCTACTTCTGTTCGAATAACATATCTTTTTTCTCGAGTTCCGTTCGAGCTTTTTACAATTCTTTGGTCAATTAATTGTGCTTCACAATGTATAATTGATTTTGAATTATTTTGGATTGGATTGATATCAAATTTCAACCATTCTTCTCCGTTTTTATCAAATAATTTAATATTAATAGCGTGTAAGGCAGATGTTTTGGCACCAGAATCGACACGAGCTTTTATTGCTGGAATTCCTAATTGAGGAAACGAGCACCATTCTTCACTACCAATTAATGTTTTATCTTGCATTTGAGAATAATTTAAAATCTAATGTACTATTATTTTTAATTCAACACGATATCTTATCGTTATTTTTTTGGAAAGATATTGTCTTCCTTTTTAACATCTGCCATCAAATCACTTGGATCAATAACTACTGATTTTACAGCGCCATTATCAGTATTAGTTTCAAAGGTATATCTTGGTATTGCCCAATCCCATCCTAACAAAACGTTTCTTTTTAATTTATATGGATTTGGTTTTTCCCATCGCATTAAAGTATTTGGAATATAAAAATATTCTTTAGTTCCGTTTTCAAATTCAACAATCACATCAATTGGCATAGGCATTCTTCCTTTTCTTTCTAAAACAATGGTGTTTTTTTCTACCGATTTAATGGCGTAGTCAATCGTATTTATAGTTTGTGTCCATTCGTTTAAATACCAATCTAAATTGGCTCCCGAAATTTTCTCAGCAGTTCGCTTAATATCATTTGGCGTTGGATGTGTAAATTTATAATCAGCATAATATTTTTTAATTGTATTGTCCAAATTTTCTTGTCCAATAATATAAACCAATTGTGCTAAAAATATTTCACCTTTGCTATAAGCCCCAATTCCGTATGATTGATTAAAATCGTATCTATCCGCGTGAGTAGTTAATGGTTGTTCTTTACCTGAATTGGCTAAAAAAACATAGTTTTTATACGAATCCGAAAACGGACTTTCTGGTTCTTTTGGAGGCACTATTTCATTCATTGCTAAATCAGATATGTAAGAAGTAAAGCCTTCATCCATCCAACAATGCTTCGATTCGTTTGTAGCTAAAATATGTTGAAACCAACTATGTGCAAATTCATGAGCGGTTACACCAACTAAACTTTCATAGCTTCTATTTCCAGTAATTAAGGTACACATGGCATATTCCATACCGCCATCTCCACCTTGAATTACGGAATACTGTTTGTACGGATATTGTCCTACATTTTTATTGAAATAGGCTAATAATTCAGCAGTTTTAGGTTGCAATTTTTTCCAATTCTCAATATTTTCTTTCTTATTTTTATAGAAAAAGTGTAATTCCGTTTCGTTTTCACCTATAATTTTATCGTGAATGTATTCTGGATCTGCTCCCCATGCAAAATCATGCACATTTGGTGCAATGAAATGCCAAGTTAACATTTTAGTTTTCTTTGGATAAGTAACAACAACACCTGCATCTTCATACCCTTTTCCAATTTCATTTTTATTTTGAAGATAACCCGAGCTTCCGATGGTATAGTCTTTGTTAATAGTAATTTTTACGTCGAAATTTCCCCAAACACCATGAAATTCTCTAGAAATATAAGTATCTGCATGCCATCCTTCAAAATCATATTCTGCCATTTTAGGATACCATTGCGTCATGGAAAGCGCCACATTTTCTTCTGAATTTCTTCCCGAACGACGAATTTGTAAAGGTACTTGCCCATCAAAATCTAAAGTGAAATTCGATGAGGATTTTGGTAAAATAGCTTGTGGCAAAGTAACCTCTAAAATAGTTCCTACTACTCTAGTTTGTGCTTCAACACCATTTTGTTTGCAATTTGACACTACTAAATATCCAATTTCATTTGGTTTTAATGTGCTGATTTTACTTTCTTTAATTTCTTTATTATCCTTTATGAATTTTCGAACCATGCGTTTGTCTGGGTCTGTAATTGTTTGCAACCTTATATCCATTGCACTTCCTGGCTGAAAAGCGTTCGGATACAAATGAAAGAAGACTTTCTTTAACGTATCAGTTGAATTATTTGTGTATACTAATTCTTGATTTCCTTTATATTGGTAATTTTTTACATCCATATTGACATTCATTTTATAATCAACATGTTGTTGCCAATACCCTGAATTTGGATTGTTTTGTGCGATGGCAATCACAGTAAATAGTATAAAAAATGGGTTAAATATATTTTTCATATGAGTATAAATTTATTGTTGTTATTAGTACTTATTTCAAAAGGTTTGTTACAAGTTAAATTGGATGTTAAAAAATATCTTCACATCTAAATACTTCTTTTAATCTTACTCCTTTCTCTGTTTTTTCAACAGTGATAATTTGATTATGAGCATCGTGTTCTAAAAACAAATAGTAATTATTTTCTGCAGCTGCATTCATAAATTTTGCTTTTTCATCCAAAGTTAAAAGCGGTCTGGTATCATATCCCATAACATACGGAACAGGAATATGTCCGGCTGTTGCTAATAAATCAGCACAAA
>NZ_JBIPMS010000069.1:0-9166 GCF_044368995.1 Flavobacterium sp.
TTTTTTTAAAGAAAGAAACCAATTCTTCTTCGTTATTATGAACACCAACTTCCATTAAAAAATGGTCATCCGTTGTTCTTACATCTGGATTTTCTGCTTGTTTGAATGGCCATAATTTGCTTCTCATGTAAAAAGTAATTACCATTAAGTGAGCAGCAAAAAACACGGTCATTTCGAACATAATTGGAACAAAAGCTGGCATATTTTCTATATAACTAAAACTTGGTTTTCCACCAATATCTTGAGGCCAATCTTCAATCATTATAAAACGCATCATAGTTGTTGCAACAGATATACCCACTATTCCGTATAAAAAGGCACAAATTGCAAGGCGTGTTGCTGGTAAACCCATGGCCTTATCTAGTCCGTGGACTGGAAATGGCGTATAAACTTCTTCAATGTGATAATGTGCGGCTTTAGTTTTATGAACTGCTGCTAACAAAATATCATCGTCGTTATATATAGCATGTACTACTTTATTACTCATAATTCTTTATATTAATGATGATCGTGTCCTTCGTGTGCATCATGTCCGTGATTGTCATGATGTGGTTTAGTATCTCCTCTTTCTCTTTTGAAATTATCGCCTGATGATTTTAGAATTGTTTTTACTTCGGCTTGAGCAATTACTGGAAAACTTCTAGAATATAATAGGAATAATACGAAAAAGAATCCAATAGTTCCAATAAATATTCCTGCATCCACAAAAGTGGGTTGAAACATCGTCCAAGATGATGGTAAATAATCTCTATGTAATGAAGTTACGATAATTACGAAACGTTCAAACCACATTCCAATGTTTACCACAATAGAAATAATAAAAGAGAACGCTATACTTGTTCTTAATTTTTTAAACCACATAAATTGAGGAGAAAAAACATTACAAGACATCATTAACCAGTAAGACCACCAGTAAGGACCAGTTGCTCTATTTAAGAAAGCATATTGTTCATATTCTACACCTGAATACCAAGCTACAAATAATTCTGTAATATATGCACAACCTACGATAGAACCCGTAATCATAATAACGATGTTCATCAATTCAATGTGTTGTACGGTAATATAATCTTCTAAACTAGATACTTTACGCATTATAATTAATAATGTATTTACCATTGCAAAACCTGAGAATACCGCACCGGCCACAAAATAGGGCGGTAAAATAGTAGTATGCCAACCAGGAATTACTGAAGTAGCAAAGTCAAAGGATACAATAGTGTGTACAGAAAGTACAAGAGGTGTTGCTAAACCAGCTAATACTAAAGAAACTTCTTCAAAACGCTGCCAGTCTTTTGCTCTACCGCTCCATCCGAAAGAAAGGATAGAATAAATTCTTTTATTGAAAGGTGTAATTGCTCTATCTCTAAGCATTGCAAAATCAGGTAATAAACCCGTCCACCAGAAAACCAATGACACTGATAAATACGTTGAAATAGCAAAAACGTCCCATAGTAAAGGTGAGTTAAAATTCACCCATAATGAACCGAATTGATTTGGAATTGGTAAAACCCAATACGCCAACCATGGGCGACCCATGTGAATGATTGGAAACAAACCTGCCTGAATTACAGAGAAAATTGTCATCGCCTCTGCCGAACGATTAATGGCCATTCTCCATTTTTGACGGAATAATAAAAGTACTGCAGAAATAAGTGTTCCTGCGTGACCTATACCTACCCACCAAACGAAGTTGGTAATATCCCAAGCCCAGCCAATTGTTTTATTTAAACCCCAAGTACCGATACCTGTTGTGATTGTGTATGCCATACAGCTAAGTCCCCAAAGGAACGCCGCTAATGCTATTGAAAATACTGTCCACCATAATTTGTTAGCTCTTCCTTCAACTGGACGAGCTACATCTACGGTTACATCGTGATAAGATTTATCACCAATAACCAAAGGTTTTCTAATGGGTGCTTCGTAATGAGACATAATCCTTTATATTGTTTCTATTAATACTTATTTATCGTTTCTTACCTTAACATGATACATCACGTTTGGTTTTGTTCCAATGCTTTCTAATAAATGATACATTCTGTCGTCCTCTAAAAGTTGAGCAACATCTGATGCTGCATTATTAATATCTCCAAAAATCATAGCACCTGAAGTACAAGCTGAAGAACAAGCCGTTTGGAAATCATCTTTCCCAACTTCTTTCCCCTCTTTTTTAGCTTTTAATATAGTAGCTTGTGTCATTTGGATACACATAGAACATTTTTCCATCACCCCACGAGAACGAACATTTACATCCGGATTTAATACCATACGTCCTAAATCATCATTCATATGGTAATCAAACTCGTCATTTTTATTGTACAAGAACCAGTTGAAACGACGTACTTTATATGGACAGTTATTCGCACAGTAACGCGTACCCACACATCTGTTGTAAGCCATATGATTTTGACCTTGACGAGAGTGCGATGTAGCAGCAACCGGACAAACTGTTTCACAAGGAGCGTGGTTACAGTGCTGACACATTACAGGTTGGAAAACTACTTGTGGATTTGCAGAAGGATCTTCCATTTCTTGTAATGTAGAAACCGTTTCTGTTAGCCCTTTTGAGCTATCTTTCTTAACAATATCACCAGAGAAAGTTTCTTCAGATGAATAATACCTGTCGATTCTTAACCAGTGCATATCCCGACTTCTTCTAACTTCAGTTTTTCCGACAACTGGTACATTATTTTCTGCATGACATGCGATAACACATGCACCACATCCTGTACAAGAATTTAAATCGATTGATAAGTTGAAGTGGTGACCTGTACTTCTATCAAATGAAGTCCATAAATCTACTGATGTAGCAGCAACTTCTTTATGATCTAATGAAACAACTGGTGTTGGATTATAAATTTCCTTATCACCTGCTTCATTTGCTTTATTAAAAATAGATAAAGTAGTATCTTTTACGATGTCACCTCTACCCATTAATGTTCTTTGTAATTGCACGCAAGCAAATTCATGTTCCCCTTCAGTTAAAGTAACTGAAGCCGTTTGATTTGCATTTCCATTTGCGTATAACGTGTAAGCATTAACGCCGGTTTGCATTTCGTCTTTTAATGCTTCTTTTCTACCATATCCAAAAGCCAAACCAATTGTTCCAGCAGCTTGTCCTGGTTGAATAATTACTGGCACATTTTCTAAAGTAGCTTTTCCAACTTTAATTGAAACATAACTTCCGTTTAAACCTCCGTTGGCTACATTAAAGTTTTCTAATTTATATTTTTCTGCATCTGCTTTAGATACTGTTACATAATTGTCCCAAGATACTCTTGTTATTGGATCAGGAAATTCTTGTAACCAAGGGTTGTTGGCTTGCTGGCCATCTCCCATTCCAACTTTACTGTATAAAACTAAGTCTAAACCGTTAGATTTTGCAGTTGAAAGTTTTGCGGCTGAAGCTCCAAAATTACCTGCTTGTGCAGTAACATTTCCAGCAGCAGTGACTGTAAATCCGTCGTGAACTGCTTGATTCCAAGATTTTCCGCCTAAATTAGTAGTAGCAAAAACTTTTAAGAAATCATAATACGGAGTGGCAATGTCATTCCAAGACAATAAAGCTTCTTGAAATTGTTTTGTATTGAATAAAGGTCTAATTGTTGGCTGAGCAATACTATAGTTTGAACGTGTAATGGCAACATCATTCCAAGACTCTAAATAATGACTTGCAGCTGCAGCAATAGTAGTTTTAACAGCGGTTTCATCTTCTTTAGTTGAGAATGAAACTGATAATTTAACTTTTGCTAAACCTGCAACAAACTCTTTTGAATTGGCTAAAGTATATACTGGATTCACGCCACTCATAATTAATGTGTGCACTTTTCCAGCATTCATGTCTGCTACTAATTGCGCAACAGCTTTAGCGTCTCCTTTTCTTGTAAGCTTAGCATCAGAAGGATTAAAAGCTTCAGATTTTAAAGCTAAATTGATACCCAAGACTAAATATTGTGCATCAAAATCATCTAAACCTGTAACTACAACTCCTTTAGATCCAGCGGATTTTAATTGTTGCGCTGCTTTTTCTACTTCTTTATCTAAAGCACCTACACTATTTACAGAAACATTTGAACCTGTAACCGCATTGTATAATTTTACTAAAGCTAGTTTTTGACCCGCAATAGTTAATGGAATTCTTTTATCAGCATTAGCACCAGCTAATGACATATTTGCTTCAATTTGAATGTGTTTAGACATTTTTCCGTTTTTCGGAACACGTCCTTTTGCATATCCAGCATCATAACCGCCACCTTGCCAATCTCCAAGGAAATCTGCACCGATAGATACAATAGTATCTGCGTTAGCGAAATTATAATTTGCCAAACCTCTAAAGCCGTAAGCCGCTTGAAAAGCATCTAAAGCATTTGAATCAGAAATTGCATCATATATAATGTGCTTAACATTAGTATATTTAGTTGCTAAATCTAAAATTAATTTATCTGTTGAAGGACTTGCTGTTGTGTTAGTTAAAACCACAACTTGACCACCTTTGGTTTTAGCGTCAACTAAACTAGCTTTCACTTTTGCATTTATCTCATTCCAAGTTGCTTCTTTTTTATTGATTTTAGGATTTTTCAATCTTAAATTATCATATAAAGACAAAACGGAAGCATGAACTCTTGCATTAGCTCCGGTTACGGCACCTAATGTAGTATTATTTTCAACTTTAATAGGGCGACCTTCACGAGTTTTAATTAATATATTCGCAAAATCATAACCATCCGCGATGGTTGTAGCATAAAAATCCGCTACACCTGGGATAATTTCTTCTGGTTGAACCACATAAGGAATTGACTTAATTACTGGACCTTCACAAGCCGCTAATGATGCTGCGGCAGTACTGAAGCCAACGTACTTTAAAAAGTCGCGTCGCGAAGTAGATGAATTTGAAAGATTTTCTTTATCACCTAGAAACGCATCAACAGGGATTTGCTCTACAAATTCGTTGCTTTGTAACGCCTCAACAATAGAACTATTTTCATTTAGTTCTTCAACACTTTTCCAGTATTTTTTGTTTGATGCCATTGTATATAGATATTAACTTCTTATATTATTATTAATAGTGACACTTACCACATTCTAAACCACCCATTTGAGCAGCTGTCAACTTAGAAACACCTAATTTCTTAGATAATTGTTCGTGGATTTTTTTGTAATAACCATTGTCTTCCACTTTCACATTTGTTTCTCTGTGACAATTGATACACCAACCCATTGTTAAAGGTTGTGCTTGTTTCATTACCTCATAAGTTTGCACTTCTCCATGACATTTTTGACATTCGATCCCCCCAACAGTTACGTGTTGTGCGTGATTGAAATATACAAAATCAGGTAAATTATGAATTCTAACCCATTTTACAGGTTTTGTTTTACCCGTATATTTTTGAGTGGCTTTGTCCCATCCAACCGCGTCATATAATTTCTGAATTTCTCCAGTGTAAAATTCTTTAGTGTATTCCACATAAGTAGAATCTTTAGAACCTTGGAATTCAGCAATGTTTTTATGGCAATTCATACATACATTTAATGAAGGAATTCCTGAATGCTTAGAAACCCTTGCAGAAGAGTGACAATAATTACAATCAATACCATTTTCACCAGCATGTATTTTGTGTGAATAATGTATCGGCTGTATTGGCTCGTATCCTTGATCTACTCCAATTTGCATGAAATAACCATACATAAAATAAGCAGAAATTAAGAGGAACAAAATAGCAGTAACCACCATTAAAAACTGATTTTTAACAAATGCTTTCCAGAAAGGCAATCCTTTAGGTGCTTCAGCAACTTCAAGACCTTTAGCATCTATTACATTTTTTAATAATCTTTTAACTGTAACCAACATAAATACCAAAATACCCAATACAAATGCTAACACACCTAATATTAAGTTATTTGACACGCCACCTTCTGTTTTGTTGGCAGCACCGCCAACAGCTGTTTTTGGAGTTTCAGCAGCCGGAGCAACTTCCATAGTATATGCTATAATGTTATCAATGTCACCATTAGATAATTGAGGAAAAGCCGTCATATTTGCTTTTGCAAATTCTTCGTATACTTTTACTGCTTTAGCATCACCAGACTTAATAAGGTCTGAACTATTTTTAATCCATTTGTACAACCATGCTTTGTCATACTTATCGCCAACACCTCTCAATGCAGGGCCAGTCATTTTTGCATCTAATTTGTGACAAGCGGCACAATTAGTGTTAAACAATTCTTTTCCTTTTACTGGATCACCTGAACCACTTGCTGGTGCCGCTGCAACTGCAGCAGGCGCAGCAGCTGCAACAGCTTCTTGCGCAGAAACGCCCAATACAAACATTGTAAAAAACGCTAGAGAAAAGATAGTTTTTGAAAACGATTTAGGGTTACCCAACTTTTTCATATTAAAAATTAATTATCAAACTTATTTTTGGTATGGTTTTAGCTAATGCTTTAACATACTTTTTTAAAAACTTGGACAAAAATACAACATTAGAATAATTATAAAAACCCTAAATTTATCTTAAAATGTAATTTATTTTAATTCTAAATAAGATTAAGGACAATTATTTAAATCTTAGTAATAAATTTGCATTAAATATCATTCATTATGAAGACTTTAAAAAAAATAACCGGATTTTCAATCTTAATATTTACGATTTTATTCTCGCAAAATATTTTTTCACAAACCTCGAAAACTATAATTGAGCAAGATGAAAAAATTGAAAAATTGCTTCAAGAAAAAAGAAAAAACAATTCGGGTATTACTATAAATGACAAATTTAAGATTCAAATATTTTTTGGAAATATAGAAGAATCGAAAAAAACTTTACTTGCGTTTAAAAAGGAATTTTTATTAATAGACGGCACTATCGTTTTTAGCAACCCATCATACAAAGTTTGGGTTGGGAGTTTTAAAAGTAAAATTGAAGCAGAAAAATCTTTAATTCAAATTAAAAAGAAATATCCAAGTGCCGTAATTATTGAACCTAATAAAAAATAAAATCTTTTTCATGGCATAATTTTTGAGGCTTTGTTTCTTTAAATAATTTAAAATGATAAAAAAATACTCATTCCTTTTAGGTTTTCTGATAATAAATTTACAATTATCTTTTAGTCAAGACGTTACAGATACTATCAAAACACAAAACATTGAAGAAATAAAAATTAATTCTAAAAAAATTTTAATAAATAAAAACCAAACACCCTCACAAATTGAAATCTTTTCAAAAGAAAAAATAGAATTTCAAAACTTTCAAAGCACGGCCGATATGTTGGCCAACTCGGGTGCTTTATTTGTACAGAAATCGCAACAAGGTGGCGGAAGTCCTGTAATTAGAGGATTTGAATCTAGCCGGATTTTACTTTTGGTAGATGGCCTACGAATGAATAATCTAATATTTAGAGCCGGTCACTTACAAAATGTTATTACCATTGATGAAAATTTCTTAGAAACAGCAATAGTTCAATATGGTCCAACCTCATCATTATATGGCAGTGATGCTCTTGGAGGTTCGGTAAATATGATTACGAAAAACGCAAAATTTATTGATGGTTTTACTGGGAATTTTAATACGCGATATTCTTCTGTAAATGAAGAAAAATCTGGCTATTTTGATTTAAATTATGGTACATCAAATTTTGCATCATTAACTGCATTTTCATATAACGCTTTTGGTGATTTAAAAATGGGAAAAAAGAAAAACCATAATGGTGATTTCTTTGGAGAAAGAATAAAATATGTGGAAACGATTAACGGTACAGATGTTGTAACACAAAATGAAAACAAATACAATCAAGTTGGCAGTGCATTTAAACAATACAACTTTATGCAAAAATTAGTTTATACATCTAAAAGTGGGTATATTCATAATGCCAATTTTCAATACTCAACCTCTTCAAACATCAATAGATACGATCGATTAACAGATCCTGCAGGCAATGGTTTAAAAAGCGCCGAATGGTATTACGGACCACAAAAAAGACTTTTAGGTGTATATAGTATGGAAAAAGAAAATGTGTTTTCTAATACCGATTTTAAATTAGATGCGGGTTATCAAAACGTTGAAGAAAGCAGGATGAATAGAAATTTTGGAAATTACAACCTACAAAACAGAATTGAAAATGTGAATATTTATTCTTTAGCCGCAAACTTTGAAACCAAATTAAAAAAAGGAAATCTGTATTATGGTATGGAAAATTACTATGATGATTTGAAATCGACTGCCTTTAAAAACAATATCAAAACTGGCGTAATAGTGCCTTTAGATACAAGATATCCTAACGGGAAAAACAATATGATGCGAAATGAGTTATATATTTCCTACACTTCAAAAAGATACATAGCTACAAACTTTTCAATGGGCGCAAGAATTGGATACGCTACGCTAAGCAGCACAATTGCTGATAACTCTATAATGTCATTACCTTTTAATGAAATAAAACAACAAAACTTAACCTATAGCGGAAACATTGGTTTGGTGCACAACGCTTCTGAAAACTTCATCCTTAAAACCAATGTAAGCTCTGGTTTCAGAGTGCCAAATATTGATGATTTAGCAAAAATATTTGAATCTGGCGCAGGAACTTTGATAGTGCCAAACAAAGATTTAAAACCGGAACAAACTGTAACTGGAGATTTTGGATTTGTGTTAAAGTCTAAATCAAATAAACATCAATTTGATGCAACTTATTTTTACACGCAATTATATGATGCTATTGTAACGGATAAATTCACTTTTAACGGTCAAAACACCTTTGATTTTGGTGGCGGTGATTTAAGAAACGTAGTGGCCAATCAAAATTTAGGGAAAGCATTTGTAACAGGTGTGAACGGAAATATTAAAACCACTTTAACTAAAAACGTACAATTTAATGGTTCTTACAATGTTACTTTAGGAAGAGTTACTACTGATGGGAACAGCAGGCCTTTAGATCATATTCCACCATATTTTGGGAAATTAGGAATATACTTCAATCCAAAATGGGCGGATTTTGAAGCTTATATGTTGTTTAACGGGAAAAAACACTTAAGTGATTATTCTACAAGTGGCGAAGACAACTTAAATTATGCTCCAGCTAATGGCATGCCAGCTTGGGAGACGTATAATTTTAAAGCCGCTACTAAAACAATGGAAGGATTTACTTTATTTACAGGAATTGAAAACATATTAGACAC
>NZ_JBIPMS010000159.1:0-3032 GCF_044368995.1 Flavobacterium sp.
TAGGAAGTGATTCGCTTTGGCAAGAAGTGGAATTTGTGCAATTGTACGATACTATTTTTACTGCTTTAGGTTTAACAGGGGTTAACATAAAAATTAACAATCGTAAAATTTTATCAGGAATTGCTGAGGTGATTGGCGCTTCAGATAAATTAATTGATTTTACGGTTGCTTTAGATAAATTAGATAAAATTGGCGAAGACGGCGTGAAAAAAGAAATGCTTGAAAAAGGAATTTCAGAAGTAGCCATTGAAAAAGTACAACCGCTTTTCAATTTTACAGGAAGTATTCCAGAAAAAATCCGAAAATTAACCACGCTTTTAGCATCTTCCAATAAAGGTTTAAAAGGTGTAGAAGAATTGAAATTCATCTGTAATGCTATTAACGAATTAGGTTTGCAATCGGCAAATTTAGATGTAGATGTTACTTTAGCTCGTGGATTAAATTACTATACAGGTGCTATTTTTGAAGTGGAAGCACCAAAAGAGGTAGCTATGGGTTCTATCGGTGGTGGTGGTCGTTATGATGATTTAACAGGTATTTTTGGATTAAAAAATAGGAGTGGCGTGGGAATTTCTTTCGGACTAGATAGAATTTATTTGGTTTTAGAAGAATTGGGTTTGTTTCCAGTAACAGTAAGCTCAACTTCAAAAGCTTTATTTATAAATTTTGGTGAACCCGAAACGTTATTTTCATTAAAAGCCATTTCGCAATTAAGACAAAACGGAATTAAAGTCGAAATGTATCCAGATGCTGCTAAAATGGCCAAACAATTTCAATTTGCGGAGAAAAAAGGCATTCAATTTGCCGTTTTAGTAGGCGAAGAAGAAATGAAACAAAATCAATATAAAATTAAAGATTTGGTTTCTGGTGTACAAGAAATAGTTTCGATAGAAGAGTTAGTAGCAAAATTAAAATAAGACATTACGCAGAGACACAATGAGAAACACCACAAAGATTCACAAAATTAGTTTTGTATTCTGTGTAACTCCGCGAACCTCTGCGAACCTCTGTGTAACAAAATGAAAAAATACATTCAAGAATTCAAATACAATTTCAATTTAGCTTTACCTGTTATTTTAGGAATGGTGGGTCATACGCTAGTTGGAGTTGTAGATAATATTTTTGTAGGACAATTGGGTTCTACAGAATTAGCAGCGGTTTCTTTAGGAAATAGTTTTATATTTATAGGCATGTCAATTGGAATTGGATTTTCAACAGCTATTACACCAATTATAGCCGAATTTGATAGTACAAAAGATAGAGAGGGTGGAAGAACAGCTTTTCAAAACGGATTAATTTTATGTACTATTTTAGGTTTTGGATTGTTCTTTTTATTGCTTTTTGCCAAGCCTTTATTGTCATACATGAATCAACCCGCAGATGTAGTAAAATTAGCTAAACCTTTTTTAGATATTGTGGGCTTCTCATTGGTACCACTTGTGATTTTTCAAGCATACAAACAGTTTGCAGATGGTATGAGTGAAACAAAATATTCCATGTACGCAACTATTTACGGTAACATCATCAACGTAGTAATTAACGCATTATTAGTTTTTGGATTGTTTATGTTTCCAAAAATGGGTATTGTTGGCTCGGCAATTGGTACCTTAATAGCACGTTTTTTTATGGTTATTTACATGCACTACATTTTGTCTAAAAATGAAAAATTCAAATCTTTCTTTAAGAATTTTGGTTGGCAATCTTTTCAAAAAAGTGTTTCAGATAAAATTATTAAACTGGGTATTCCTTCCTCCATGCAAATGTTTTTTGAGGTGGCTTTATTTACTGGCGCCATTTGGTTGTGTGGTATGATTGATACTACCAGTCAGGCAGCCAATCAGATTGCATTAAGTTTGGCTTCGTTAACCTTTATGTTTGCAATGGGATTAAGTGTAACAGCGATGATTCGCGTGGCCAACCAGAAAGGATTAAATGATTATAAAAAACTAAATACGGTAGCCCATTCTATTTTCTTAATGGCTATTATTTTAGAAATTATTTTTGCAGCGATTTTCATGTTAGGAAGTCAAATTTTCCCCTCATTTTTTGTAAATTCAGAAATGGCATTAAATGCAGCAGAAATAAAAGAAGTACTTTCGGTTTCGTCAAAATTATTAATAATTGCAGCATTTTTCCAAATTTCAGACGGTATTCAAGTAGTAGTTTTAGGCGCTTTACGTGGTTTGCAAGATGTAAAAGTGCCCATGTATTTAACTTTTGTGGCCTATTGGATTATTGGTTTTCCAATATCCATTTATTTGGGATTGTATACGAATTTAAAAGCCGAAGGCGTTTGGATTGGCTTATTAGCAGGATTAACAGCTGCGGCACTAATGCTTTATTTAAGATTTAGATTTCTATTAAAATTACATAGATAAAAATCTTAAAAAGATTTGTACTTTTGAGAATTCAAAATTCAAAATTTATAATTTACAATTCAAAATTTTAAAATATGGAATTACCAAAATTTGTAACAGGTGACAACACTGATTTTCCAGATGATATTTTTGTCATTCATTTAGAATATCCGCGATTTTTTATCAATCTAAAAGATGATTCTGTAGAATTTTTAGAAGATGTTGAAGAAGAAGATCAGAAAGAACTTGAAGTTGAAATGGAACATTTAATTACGCTTGCTGGCGAATTTTACGACCGAGAAATGGAACGTTACGAAAAAGCATAAAAAAAACCGATAGTATCTATCGGTTTTTTTTAAATCTAAAAATCTAAAAGTCTAAAAATCTAACAAGTCTAAATTAAGAACTACAACTCAGCATAGAACTTCCTATTTTTTCTCTTGCCCAATCGGGTCTTTTGGCAAACCATTTTTCATTTTTTGGTTGTTCTTCATAAGGATGTAAAAGGATTTCATACAATTCGTTTAGCAAACTATAATCTTCTTTTTCGGCCAATTCAATTGCCATTTGCGCCATATAATTTCGCAATACATATTTCGGATTCACCAAATTTTGAAGTGTTTTTCGTTCTTTGTCTGAAAACCCTTCTTTATTTAAAAGTGTTAGATAGTGTGC